>JABDCQ010000037.1 GCA_013288075.1 Chlamydiota bacterium
TGACAAAAAAACTGAACGCTTTCTCTTGAACGCCCAAACCAATTATTCTCTTCAAAAATAGCTAAAATTTGCGCGTGATTATCTTTTTCTTTAGACGTCATAATCGCTAAAGGCGTCATGATTTTTTTATGAAACAGCTTATAGTGTACGTATTCTCTTGCTTCAAGATCTTGGATAAGAGAAGAGAGGAGCGTTTTACCGCAAAAAAGAAGGCGCGCAGCAGGAAGAGGAATGTTGGTTTTCTCATCAAAAAGACGCAACCTATCAGCTGCCCCTCCCAAAGGATAAATTTCAGCCATCTGATCAAGATGCTTTATCCCGTCAAAAATAGCTTTACGCACAAAGGAATGGGAGGGTTCTGAAACATCGAAGCCCGAAGGAGGGTGGTAAACAAGATTTTCTTCAGATTCCTTTTTTCCAAGCATTTGGGTAAACATCAAGTACTGGTACCCAACAATCCCCCCAAATTCCTCATAAAATTGCTCCACAGGAATAAGCTGCTCAAAAAAATAGAATAATTCTTCCTTTGTTTCCAGCTCTAGAAAAATGTCTTCCTGTCCAATAAGGATGACTGCCTTAACAATGAGCTCTTCTAAGGGAGAAAGAGGAAAAAAGAAAGGAGGCAGTTCTCTTTTTCCTAAAACCTCATCCAAAATAGCGACTTTTTCAAGAGGAGATAGGTTTTTTTTGAGCTTTTCTACAACAGGAAATAAAAATTGAATTTTAGCTTCTGTCGAAGAATTATTTTTAGAGAGTAAAGAAGTGGATTCCATGTTATAATTTCTGATTGTTAAGGGTATAAAAACTGCCAGGTTTGCCTCCTTTTATCAAGGAAAAATAAAAAAATTAGATCCTTTCAAGGAAATTTAACGATTTTTTTTGACTATAATATCCTAAGAGCGTTACAAAAGTCCTTCGAGGAAAATAGTTTCAGCCTCGGGTATCTATCAGGAATTTAGCCTCGGCTAATTTTAGTGATAGAGAGGATTAATCAGCTAAAGCGTTAAAGCTTTACACAATTTCAAAAGGAGAAAAAGGAACATGGCAAAAGTCGCAAGCAAAACTGCAGCAAAAACTGCACCAAAAAAATCAAAATTTATGCAGCCTCTTACACTTAGCGAAGAACTAGCTGCTGTTGTTGGAAAAGGCCCAATGCCTCGTACAGAAGTTACAAAAAAACTTTGGGAATACATCAAAAAGCATAAGTGCCAAGATGCAAAAAATAAAAGAAACATTAACCCAGATGAGAAGCTGGCAAAAGTTTTAGGAAAAAAAGCAATCAACATGTTTGAAATGACAAAAATCGTTAGCAAGCACCTTTCCTAATTTCTTTTTTGCAGAATGCGGTGATATACCGCATTCTGCTTCTTCTCTTTAATTTCATGAATTTTATACCTCCTTTTGTTTCTGCCATACTCGTAGCCGGAGGAATAGGCTCTCGTATGGGTAGCCCCATAGCCAAACAATTTATCAAAGTCCAAGACAAAGAAATTGCTCTCTATAGCTTCGAAACTCTTTTACAGCATGAACATATCGAAGAAATCATCGTTGTCTGTAAGGAAGAATACGAGCATCTTTTTCATCATCCCAAAGTAAAATTTGCTCTTCCCGGAGTAAGAAGACAAGATTCTGCCTATAATGGTTTTTTAAAAGTGCACCCAAAAGCAAATCTTGTATGTATCCACGATAGCGCAAGACCTTTTCTTACATTAGAAGATCTAAACGCTGTGATTTCAGAAGCCTTAATTCATAAAGCAGCAGTTCTAGGCACTCCTGTAAAACCAACCCTTAAAGAAGTTGATGAAAACGGATTTGTTTTGCGTACACTCAATCGAGATTTAATCTGGGAAGTGCAAACACCTCAAGTCATTGATTACGCTTTATTAAAAAAAGGCTTTGAGCTCGCAAACGAAAAATCGCTAACTGTAACAGATGATGTCTCTTTAGTAGAGCTGCAAAATTTGCCGGTTAAAATTATCAAAGGCTCTTACGCGAATATCAAAATCACTACACCTGAAGACCTCGATGTTGCAAATCTATGTTTAAATACAAAATAAAAATTGCCTACGACGGAACAAACTACTCAGGCTGGCAAGAGCAGCTAAATAGTGAATCCATCCAATCCCTTATTGAAAAAGCCCTTTCAACCATCTTGCGCACCTATACAAGCATTGCAGGATCAGGAAGAACAGACGCTGGAGTACACGCTTTAGCCCAAGTGGCCCATTTTGTAACGGAAAAATCTTTAGATAAAAAAAAGACCCTCTTTTCTTTAAATGCTCTTCTGCCCTCTGATATTCGTATTCTTGATATGGAAGAAGTAGCCCCCTCTTTTCATGCGCGTTATAGCGCTACTAGTAAAACCTATCATTACCACCTCCATCTAGATTCCTCGCTAAACCCCTTTAAAAGGCTGTACAGCTATCATGTGCCCCACAAAGTAGATCTTGATCTTCTAAAAGAGGCAGCTAAATATTTCGTTGGCAAACATGATTTTTCCTCCTTTGCGCATAAAGCCGATCAAGGAAGCGCTGCAAAAGATCCCGTGCGTACCATATACCGCCTAGACATCATCGAAGAAGAAGGAGGCGTACGCTTAGAATTTGAAGGAGAAGGCTTTTTACATAAAATGGTAAGAAATATCACAGGAACTCTTTTAGATATCAGCAGAAGAAAGATTCCCCTAGAGGAGCTACCTAAAATTTTTGAAGCCAAAGACAGAAAAAAAGCCGGCCTTGCCGCCCCAGCAGAAGGCCTCTTCCTCATCAAAGTCACCTACCCCTAAACCCTCCTTCCTTCCCGATCTTCTTTTCGTGCCCGTGTGCGTGCCCGTGCCCGTGCCCGATCTTTTTTGAACTCGAAGGTTATTTTACTTTAGTCCAATTCGGGCACGGGCACGGGCACGCACACGGGCACGAAAAGAAGATCGGGAAGGAAGGAGGGGTTATTTTGGAGCTTCGGATATGGAGGTGAAGGAGGGGAAGTGGGAGACGGAGGATAGGTCCATTTCTTGGAGTTGAGGGTGGTCAGGGGGGCACACAAGAACAGCTTTTGCTCCTGCATCAACAAGGGCTTTATACCCTCTATAAGAATCTTCAAAGCCCACCACGCTATCCCCTTCTTCTTTAAGCACACCTATTGCTTTAAGATATCCTTCAGGATCAGGCTTTGGTTTTTCATAGCATTCTCTTGTGAACCAATAAGGAATAGAATTTAAAAGAGGGATCGCCTCTCTTATAATATCTACCTGCTCTTTTTTAGAATTTGTCACAACCGAGCGTTTAATATTTGCCTTCTCTAAAGCTAAAAGAAGAGGTTCTACTCCTTCTAAAAGTTGTACCTTCCCATTTTTTAAAAGAGTTAAATAAGCCGCTTGTTTTTCAGCATAGAGAACCTGCCAAGAAGGCTCTTCTTCATAAAGAGAAGGAAGTGAGGCATATACCTGCTCTTTTGGCCCTGTAGCGCTTTTATGAGCAATGCGGCAAAAGTCTGCAAAACTCCAAGGCAAATCATACCCCCGATTTTTGCACATAACCACGTAGGCAGCATGATGGAGCTCTTCTGTATTAACAAGAAGCCCATCTAGATCAAAAAGAAAGAGTTGGTAGAAAAATATCCATTCCATATGATGCTAGAGGATAATCGTTAACCACTTAAAACTCTAGAAAAAACAAGGATATTTTATGTATAAAAAAATTTTATTTTGTTTGATAGCTTCTATTACCTGCCTACAAGCAGCTGAAAAAGCCCCTTGCGCGAACGCCACTTGGGTTTTTGAGCATCTCGATACCATCGCTGATTTTCCACAGCCAGGCATTCAATTTAAATCCATTACCCCTCTTTTAAAAAACCCAGAAGCTTTTAAACGTGTCATTAAGCTATTTGCCGATCGCTATCGCGACACCCATTTAGATGCTATTGTTGGACTAGATTCTAGAGGTTTTATTTTTGGTACAGCTCTTGCCTACGAGCTTAATCTCCCTTTCCTTCTTGTGCGCAAACAAGGAAAACTCCCAGGCGATGTGATCTCTGTTAAATACGATTTAGAATACGGAAAAAGCTGCTTTGAAATGGAAAAATCAAGCATCAAAAAAGGACAAAAAGTCCTTATTGTTGACGATGTCCTAGCAACAGGCGGCACCATGAAAGCTGCAGGAGAGCTCATTACAAAGCTTGGCGGCCAAGTTTACGAAGGAGCCTGCCTCATCGAAATCCCTTTCCTAAAAGGCAGAGACACCCTCTCCTTCCCCCTCTTCTCAGTTGTCACAACCGACTAACAAAGAGAGATAATTTTTTTCTCTCTCTTCTTCTCTGTGGTTTCAAGTCTTCTGTGGTTAATTCTTTAGCTAACGCTTGAGCGCGCAAGGACTTGCATTTTTTAAACCACAGAAGCGTTGAAACCACAGAGAAGAGAAAGAGAGAGAACGGAATTTATCTCTCTTTGTTCATTTCCATCTAGCTCCAAGTGGAGGAAACTCACTCGCTTCTGTAGAATCGCACCTTTGTGAGGAAGATGCTTATCTCGCTCAAGTGCTTTGGGACAGATCAAGCATCAGGCTTACCTAGCACGTGATCGGCCCAAAAAAAAACGAAGAAATGGAATACTTATACTTATAAAGCATCGCTTAGAGCTTCAACGCTCCAGTTAATTTTCTTAGCAATCTCAGCAACTGCAATTCTGCCTAATTCTACTATAGGTCTCCCAATAAGATTCAGCATACATCCCGTTGCGTCATTTTTATATCTTGTAACGTGTTTATTAACGGCGTGAACGTGAAATCCGTGACTTAATAGGAATTTTGCGACTTCTCCTACAGTACTTGTCTTAGCAGGATTTCTTTTAATCGCTTTTGGAGATGTAACAGTTAATGGTTGAGCAGATCCCTTCTTAACAATTCTAGAAGTAGGAACTACCGGTTTTTGCACTGGAGCTACAGGCTGAGGAGGTGCTTTTTTAACAATCCTAGATTTAGGCGCGACAACTTTAGCAGGTGCTTTCTTAGGAGCAGCAACTGGTTTTTCCTCTTTTTCCTCTTTTGTTTCAATAATAGCAACAGGCTCTAGAGGTTCTTCTTTGATCTCTTTAACCTTTTCTTCTTCTACCACGTTTTGCTTGAGGAAAAAGCATTCTCGTAATTTGTTTTGGATCTCCTCATCTTTTTGAAAAGCTATATAATCCTGAGCTGTTCTTCCTTCATCATCTTTTATCCCAAGATCAATATCTGGATGTGCGAGTAAATCTTCAACAACGCTCGGAGTGTGAGTGATCGCATACATTAAAGCCGTTTTTCCTGTACCATCTTGGAGGTTGATATTTTCTTTTGAAAGATGAGGGATTAACATTTTAACAGCGTCTGTATCATGTTTTAAAATAGCATACATAAGAGATGTATGCTGATTTACTGCGGAGCAAGTATTTGGATTAACACCTGATGCTAAAAGCTGTTTCATCACTTTTAAACAATTCTCTTGGGAAAGAGTCATAATAGCGCAAGGAATGAGTGTCTGATTGCTAGCGAGTTCACTACGGCGTATTTGACCAAGCCACCATTGTATCTGAAACCCATCAGCTTTATAAATGGCTTTATTCAAAGCATAAATCCTATTATCAGGTTTTTGCTCCAAAAGACTCAAAGTAGAATTAACAGGACTATCTAAAGAGTTAATTATAGACATAAAATTACCTAGTTTTAATTAATAATATGTATAATTATATCAAAATAACAATTATAACTAAATCTTTTTTTTATTGTGTCTTTTTTAAAAGTCTTTATCTTGTTTATTACCAATGATTTACAGCCTTCCACCCAGAGTGAATTGTCTTTTTTTTAACTTATTTATAATATCTTAATTATTTTTTGATATTATTACATAATAAATTTTTATTAACATTAAAGTGGAGTGTTTATGAGTTCCTATAATACGACGTCAAATCAAATATTAGAATATTTTGGATTTCAAGAGTCTTGTACTGCCGATGTTGATACGCACCCTAGTCTTCGTTTTGGGATGACTACATGTTTAGCTATAACTTCTATTGCCCTCATTATTATTGCAGCTTTGGGACTAACAGGCAATTTCCCTTCAAATGCATTTATTCCAACGGTTATTGGTCTTGGCTTCACAGGTTTAGTCTTTAGCCTTGCAAGAGGTAAGTTTGATCAAACAACGCGCTTTGTGCCCCTTCTTTTAATACTATCTGTGGCAGTTGTTGGGTTGCTTGCTCTTCAGGGAGGGATCTCTTGTAACGTTTTAGCGAAAACCGCTTTAATTGCTTCTGGTACAGTTGCCTTATCAATTGTTATGCTCCATGTACACAGATCTTTACCTCGCTATGGACAACCTGCTCATTTTAGCCCAAAAGAGTGGTAATAGAATAAAATAGGCCCTAGGTATGGGCCTATTTAAAAAAACCTTTATCCTAGTGTCTTTTTGTTTTTGCCATTCGCTAAATGGGTAGCATTAAAGAGAAGCGCTGCAACAGCTGCTCCTGCAAAATTTCCTACCAAATAGATCCAAATGTCTGTCCAATGAAGCGCATTAAGAACAATAAGACCTAAGGCCACTGAAGGGTTAAATGCCCCGCCAGAAATGGCTCCTACAGAATAAGATCCAGCTAATACTGTAAAACCAATCGCCCAACCAAAATACGAATTACCTTCGGTGCCCCTAGCCGTTGTAACGTTTAACACAACATAGCATAAGGCAAACGTAAAGAGAAATTCCGCTAAAAGCGCTTTAAAATAAGAAAGCTCAAAAGGAGCTGGCACCTGCTCTCCTTTAAAATAAAAAACGGCAAAAGCTGCAACAAGACCTGCAACAAACTGAGCAATCCAATATAACCCCAAATCTCTTCCATTTATTTTTTTGCGCATAAATGCCGCTAAGGAAACAGCTGGGTTATAATGCCCAAGAGAAACATGAGCGCCTGCAAAAACCATCACAGCAAGAACAGAGCCAATAGCTAAAGGAGCAAGTAAGCCAGCACTATGTGGATCAAGCGCTGTCATGCCTACTGTTAAAACTAAAAAAAATGTCCCAATAAATTCATAAATATATTTCATAAAATCCTCCCTTTAAAAATCTCAACAAATTCATAAAGTAAAATTTTTTTTCTGTCAAATATACCTAATTTGGATATATGGATTAACAAAAAGAGAGGGTGCCCAAATGAGCTACATTAGTGTAGGAAAAGAAAACAACCAAGACGTTAAGATTTATTACAAAGACTGGGGAACCGGTCAACCCGTCGTGTTTAGCCATGGCTGGCCTTTAAGCGCAGATGCATGGGAAGATCAGATGCTCTTTTTAGCATCTAAAGGTTATCGCTGCATCGCTCACGATAGAAGAGGCCACGGAAGATCTAGCCAGCCTTGGAATGGAAACGACATGGATACCTACGCAGACGATCTTGCCAAGCTTGTTCAAGAGCTTAACCTTAAAAAGGCGATTCACATTGGCCATTCGACAGGCGGAGGCGAAGTAGCGCGTTATTTGGGGCGTCATGGAACAAAAAATGCAGCAAAAGCCGTCCTTATTGGAGCTGTTCCCCCTATTATGCTTAAAACGTCCAATAATCCTGCCGGACTACCCTTAGAAGTTTTTAATAACATTCGCAATAACGTCCTTAAAGATCGCTCTCAATTCTTTAAAGAGCTAACCGAACCTTTTTACGGGGCTAATAGACAAGGATCTAAAGTTTCTCAAGGCCTTCGCGATTCTTTCTGGCTCCAAGGCATGCAAGCTGGATTTAAAGGAGTTTTTGATTGCATTAAAGCCTTTTCAGAAACCGATTTCACAGAAGACCTCAAAAAAATCGATATCCCCACCCTCATTTTGCATGGAGATGATGACCAAATCGTTCCCCTTGAAGCCACAGCTATCCCCACATCTAAATTAATCAAAAACGCCGAGCTAAAAGTCTACAAGGGCGGCCCCCATGGCATGTGCTCCACCCTAAAAGACCAAATCAACGCCGACTTGCTAGCCTTCATCCAAAAGGGTTCTTAAAAAGAACCCTTTAAATCTCTCAATATTTAAATGATTTAATTGTTCTTTAGCCGCTTTCATCAGGAAATCAGCGCGCATTATCTTCTTATCATTTAAAAGATCTTGGCCCAAATTCTCATCACAAATGTAGCTTGTCAATAGCTCTATTGCTTTTTCTTCCTCACTTATCGACTCAGCATAAATAAGTCTTTGTTCTGCAAAAACATGAGAAGTATTCGTTAAAGAACCATTTAAATGAGGGCACTGTTCTTTTAAAGAGTTTTCTTCTTCTAAAGCCTTCTTGAAATATTGCATACTAAGCTCTCCTTCACGAGGTAAAGCAGGGCCCATAACAATGACAGCAATATTTTTTCTTTGCTTCAGAGGGATTTGTTTTTTTAATTCCTTCACATGAGCATCCAAAGCATCTAGGCGCACAGCTGCAGCCTTATCAACAAGCTCTAATAAAGCATCTTTTAGCGTTAATAAACTCCCTCCCTCTTGTAAAAGCCTTTGATATTCCTTAAGAATGGGCAAATGACTTTTAAGATCAGATAGCTCCCCTTGCGCTTCAATATCTTTATATAACAAACTAAGATCTACTAAAGTTTTTTGCTTTAACTCTTTGACACAAGTTCCATTTTTTTCCATCCAATCTAATGTGTGCATACTGCAAGCCACATGAGCAATTGATTTTATAAAATGGTAGTATTCAGGAATATAGTTCACTTCTATCCTTTTTCCTAAATAGCGCAAAGCAAGAAGGTCCCCGCTTACCAATATAACAGGAATTTCTCTACCCAAAGACTTTTTTGTAGCTTCTTTACGGACAGGATAAGTCTTTTCAATGAACAAGTTATTAAGAGATAACAACCTAGAAGAGATACTCTCCTTCAATTTAGTATAGGGACATCCTGAAGAAAAGCTGCGTACAGCAACTTGACTGATCCCCTGGTTAATAGAATTTTTTCCTAAGATAGAAGAATAACTTAAAGACCTAACTAAAATAGGACAGCTTCTTACAGATAACATATGAATACTCCTTGAATTTTTATTTAATGCATGTAGAACAGCTTAAAATTTAAGCTGTCTAGAGGAACCGGAAAAAAGTGAGAGGAAAAACATTAAATAAGCGGCTTAGCCGCCAAAAAAGAAAGAATAAAAGGACAAACGCAAGGAAAAAGGGATTTTTCCTTGAGGTCTTACTGCGCAGGGTGAATAAAGGCCTACCTTGTCCATTTTTATACGATTGTTACTGTTAAAAAAGACTATTTTGCAATAGATGCGTTATTAAAGTCAAGGGACATCACAAACACTCGTTGCCTAAGTTAAAAACACGAAAACCATAACCAATTAACAATCAACCCTATCCCGCAACCTCGATCGCCAATAATTAACAAATTTGTTAGTTATTCGACACTCGCGCTTGCCAATAATTAACAAATTTGTTACAAATTAACTATGAACCAACTACCAATAAATCCTTTTAAATTTGGCGATCCTGTCGAAGGAGACTACTTTCTTCCTCGTCCAGATCTCGAAAGTTTCGTTGCCCAATTCCTCATTAATCGCATTCACGTCGTTCTCATAGGGCCTAGGCGTTTTGGGAAAACTTCCTTTTTGTTAAATCTGCTTAAAAAACTCACGGAGCACTCCCATTCCTACATATTCGTTGATATTTTCAATATCACCTCACACAAAGACTTTCTTCATCAAATACTAAGAGCCTTAAAGGCTCGGGAAGGTTGGACAGATATTTTAAAATCCCTTATCAAATCGATTCCCAAAATACGACCTAAAGTATCTGCTCAAGTTGATGCAAATACCGGGCAACCCTCTCTCGACTTCACATGGGATACCATCGCATCATCAGAAAATGATATTAAAGAAATGATCCAAGATGTGCTTTCTGGATTAGGTAAATTAGAAAACGGATTAATTTTTGCTATAGATGAATTTCAAAAAATCACCGAAATAAACGATGAAGGCTGGTTAGAAGCTACCTTAAGAACGCATATGCAACAATTGCGAAATACCTCGTTTATATTTACAGGCTCAAGACGAAGCGTTATCTATGATATGCTAAACAACCCTTCAAGGCCTTTATATAAATTCTGCCAACCTATCGAATTCCCTGCATTTGGGGATGAATTTACAGACTGGGTTTTAAAAAGATTTAATGATATTGGAATTAAATGTCATCGTGAAGCAATAGAGCACTTACGAAAGATTGTTCAAGACTCTCCAAACTACGTACAAATGGTGTGTTTTCACCTAGTAGCCTTGGGCAAAAACAACATTACAATTGAAGAAGTGAATAACGCATTAAAAATAGTTGTCCAACAAAATGCCTATGCTTACCAAACACTACTTAGCACATTACCTCCTACTCAACAAAGAACCTTAAGATTAGCTGCAAAAGAAGGTAAACAAATTTTCGCTAAAGAGCTTTTAAGTAAATATGAAATATCAAGCGGAGCCGCTTTATCTTCAGCAATCAAAGCACTAAAAGACAAAGAGATCTTGGATGAAGAAGGAGCAGGAAGAGGAACGGTCATTTTTGACGACCCTCTTTTTGCAATTTGGCTAAAAACCTCATTCGATGATTGAATAATATGAAGAATTTAAAAACCATCTTTTAATGTATTCACAAACCAAAAATTCTATGCTTTTAGAATTTTTTCGGACCACTTAGCTGCATTAAAGCCAATAATTCCAAAGTCATCTCCTATTAAAAAGGGGCGTTTAACGAGCATCCCATGAGAATTAAGAAGTTTTAATGCTTCTTTTTCTGACATTGTTTTTAATTTCTCGGTGAGCTGCATTTCTCGATATAACAAACCTGATGAATTAAAAAGCTTTTTCACATCGCCTTCTACATAACGCAGCATCGTGCCGAGTTCCGAAATAGTAGGAGGCGTCTCTGTAATTTCTCTTTGAATAAAAGAGATTTCCTTTGCTTTTAGAAATTTCAAAGCATTTTGACATGTAGAGCATTTGCCATAAACGTAAATGATCATGTTATACCCAATGAATTCAAAATTCGGCCGATAGGCGGCTTTCAATCCCGCCTATCGGCCGAATTTTGAATTCATTGGGTATAGCCCGTAGGAATTAATGATTTGGAGTTTTCCAAAAAACTACAAAAACATCAAGAGGTCTTTTTCTTAGGAAGAAATGTGCTAAATAAAAAAGCGAGTAGGCTAATGCCGACAAGAAACCAAAAAGCATTTTCATATCCCCCAATAAAAGCCGTTTTTAACCAAGGCAAAATAGGAGAATTTCCTAAATGCTCTTTAACAGCTGTGGGGTTTGTTAATAAGGAATCTATTTCGTCAGAGGAAAATTGATTAAGTGCTGAATAAACGCTATCCCTATGGGGAGCGAGCAGCTTTTTTTGACCAAAGCTAAAAAATACGCCAGCAATAGCCAAAGAAGTCACTGCACCAAGTTCTTGAAGCGTTGTAAACATTCCAGAGGCAATACCAGCTGCCTTATGAGGAATAGAAGAGAGCGCACAGGAAATCGAGGGGCTCCACGTCAATACCCATCCAAATCCTGTCATTAAACAGCTTACAGCAATAAAAGAAAATTGCCCTTTATCCATAAAAACAGCTTGGATGAAAGAAGCGATGATCAATAGAGAAAAACCCAAAAGCATAAGAGATTTTGCTCCTTTTTTGCGATAAAGCTTACCTACATACCCAGAAAACAGGGCAACAGGTAGCGTAGTTAAAAGTAAAAGAAGGCCTACATGCAAGGGAGGATATCCCAAAATATTTTGTAAATAAAGAGGGACCATAAAAAAAACAACCCAGATAAAGCCAATCATAAACGCGTTCGGAATCGCGCTAAAAAGAAAAGATCTATGAGCAAAAAGATCTGGGCGAAATAGAGGATTTTTACTCTTTTTCTCTAATCTTATAAATAGAACAAGAGAAAGAATCGTTAGCGTAAAAAGACCTAAAATGCGAGAAGAGCCCCATCCCCAACTAGCCCCTTGCATAAGGCCTACAATAAAAGAACAAATCGTTAAGCCAAGTAAACCCACTCCCGCCCAATCACAGTGCGTTTTATGATGCTCTTTTTCTTTTTTAACAAAGAAGAAAACAACGGGAATCACAAATAAAATAATAGGAGTATTAATCCAATACACCCACCGCCAACCCCAAAAATTTAAAATGAATCCCCCTACAAGAGGACCACTTGCAATAGAAATAGAAACGAAAACAGCCCAAAGACTCACTGCTTTTTCTTTTTGATTTTCAGGAAATTGATGAATAAGAAGCGCTTGTGAAAGGGGCAAAATAATGGAACCTGAAAGTCCAAATAATCCCATACACATAATAAGAATCCCTATATGAGAAGCGAATCCGGCAATAACAGAAGCTAAAAGAGCTCCTAGGAGTCCAAAAAGAAATAACTTTTTTCTTCCGTAGGCATCTCCAAGCTTTCCCATGGTTAATAAAGGAACACAGAGGAAAATTCCAAAAGCATTCATCATCCACTGAAGATCTAGAACATCTGCTAAAAGCTCTTTTTGAATAGAGGCTAACGCAGTATTCACAATAGACCAAATCATTCCCAAAACCATGATCCCTAGGCCAATTCCTGTAACAGCCCATGTACGCTTAGATAAAATAAACATTTTTCCTCTTTTTTTGTGCATGATCCATGCTAACAAAAAAATACAAGAGGTCAACTAAAAATTTAATTGGATCCAAATCAAGAGAAAGATATCTTCATAGAAAAAGCAAAAGGACCCTTGGTATGAGAATATTTTTACTGTTATTTATTTCCTCTTCTTTATTTAGTGGCCCTCTAGAAGATTTAGATAAGTTTATTCAAGAAGCTCGTATTCAATATAACGTGCCAGGCTTAGCTGTTGCCATTGTGCAAGATGATAAAGTGATTTTTGCAAAAGGCTATGGACTTTGTAGCTACAACCAAAAAGAAGAAGTGAATCCAAATACTATTTTTCAACTGGCATCGGTTTCTAAAACATTTACCTCAGCTGGGCTTGGGGTTTTAGTCGATCAGAAAAAGCTCACTTGGGATGATGAAGTGATTGAGCACCTCCCTCTTTTTGCCTTAAAAGACTCCTACCCTACGCGCTATGCGACAAGCCGCGATTTACTCGCCCATCGCACAGGCCTCCCATCCTTTAGGGGGGATCTTTTAGGGAAACTAGGACTTACTTCTAAAGAGCTCCTCTACCGCGTGCGCTTTATCGAACCAGAATCGAGTTTTCGGAATAAGGCTTTTTACTCTAATGTGGGATTTTTTGTTGCAGGAGAGCTTCTTAGCGCACTTTCTAACACCTCCTTTGAAAAAGCCATTCAAACAAGTTTACTATCTCCCTTAAAAATGCATCACTCTGGTTTTGCAGATAATCTCAATAACGCTAATGTAGCTTCTGCACACGCTATTACTGAGGGCAAGATAGCAATTATTGAAAGAGACAAATCGGTTCAGTTTGCAGCAGCAGGAGGTGTAACTTCAACCGCCCTTGATATGGCTAATTGGATGATCATGCATCTTAATGACGGAGTATTTGAAGGAAAACAAATTCTTAAAACTGAAACAATTAAGCAAATGCATGCGCCCTCCATGGTTTCTGAAGTTTCTTTTACTGAAACACTTCCTATTAATGACCATTCTAGCTTCAGTTTTGGTCTTGGGTGGAATAATTATAACTACCTCGGGAAAACTATTGTAGAAAAAGGAGGCGCTTTAGAAGGAGTTAGAACTATTGTCACTTTAATCGAAGAGAGTAAAATGGGCATTGTCGTTTTAACCAATCTCAATCTTACTCTCTTACCAGAACTTATTCGCGCAAAGTTCCTTGAAACATATGTGGGCAAACAAGAAAAAGATCTAGATAAAGAATATAAAATTTCCCAGGAAAAAATAAATACCTTAGTAAGTGCTCCTCCAAAACCGCAAAATCCGCTTCCCTTTAAAGGGAAACTTAGTGACTGCACAGGCTCTTTTGCAAATGACCTTTATGGAAAAGTTATCATTACAAAGGCAGATGACAAGCTTATTTTAAAAGCTGGAGATATTCAAGGAACGCTCACTTCCTATAGCAACAACACCTTTATGCTTACATGGCCCACAATCAATGCAGGCCATGAACTTATCACTTTCACCTTTGGTACGGAGGGCAAAGCCATAGAGTTTCAAACAGAGACCCTCGGCACCTTTTATTCCTCAGAAGCCCCAAAAAATCCGTAATTCCCTAATACACTTAACCTAAACAAGGCGCCTATTTACAATTTTGCTCTGCTGGAATAACACCTTGTTCAAACTGGAAGAGATTGCTCGGATCATACTTCCGTTTTATACAGCGCAATCTTTCGACATTATCGCCAAAATAGACTTTAAGATAATCTTTTAGGCTGCGATCGGGGTTACCAATATAGTCTCCCTCTGTATAAGGTAAAAGTTTTGTACGGAGCGCATCAAGCTCTCTAATCTGAGTCTTATCCTCTTCGGGCTTTAGCCATTGGATGGAATAATCTACGAAAAATGCCGCCTTCCGATAAAAGTATGCAGAATCTGCCGGCGCTATGTCGGCGCTAGCGCCTCCCATCGAAAAGAGAAGAACATTTAGCAAAGGAGAATTACTATTTTTTAATGTGTCTACAATGATTTTAACAGCTTCTTTAGGTAGCGGCTTCATTGCATAAGCACCAGATGATTTATATTCCGGCCGCTCTGTTAAGAAAGTGGCAGTAGCGTCCTCAAAATTCTTAATCGCTTGCACCCAATCGACAAGTTCGATTGTGTTCTCAGTGGGCTTACCAATACTTAAAAAAGGCGCCAGATCTTTTTTAGCATCTTCAAGTGTACCATAGTAAACTCCTAAGACTTTTAGCGGCTGTTTTTTTAATTTTTGAGTGGGAAATGGCTTTGCCCAAATATCAATATGAGAAAACCATTTTTTGTCGCCATTTGAGAAGAGTTCTTGCCAGGTATTGATGACTTTTTCAAAGGGCTCGCTCCAATCCCAACCAATATTGAACCATATGACTTTTTTTGCGGGATAAGTTTGGAGCGCAATGGAAGTGACAACCCCAAAATTTCCTCCTCCTCCTCCCTGGCAAGCCCAGAAAAGGTCTTTATATTCATTATTTTTCGTGACCGTAATGATCTCTGCTTTAGCATTGACCATTTCAAAAGAAATCAGACTATCACAGGTAAGTCCATAATGACGCAAAAGAGGCCCGATGCCGCCTGTCAGGACTAACCCTGAAATGCCCACATCTGCGCAGGTTCCCCCTACTTGTGTTAACCCCTCTTTAAACAAAAGCTGATAGAGCTCTCCGCCTGTGATCCCGGGTTGGATTGTGGCAATATTTGTCTTATGATCAATCTCTACTTTTTTCATTTTACTTACATCAATCACAAGGCCTTTGCCTGTAGAAAAACCCTCATGATTATGCCCACCGCTTCTAATTCTGACCGGAAGTTTTTTGCAAAGCGCCCATTCTATAGCGTTTTGAACATCTTGCGTGCTTGTGCAGTAAACAATGGCATCAGGGTGGCTATTTTTTGAGGTATAATAGTTAGAGACTAGTCGAGACTTATCATAATCTTTTTCACTTGGCATGACAACCTGTCCTGTTAATTTCGGACATTCATCAGCCGGCAACACTATTGAAAACATGCATTGAAGAATAAAAAGAAAAATAACCCGATAAACCATAAAGCTCCTTAGTAAAATCTACCTAGACATAGCATAAATACAAACAAAAGCACAAGAGACATCCCTAAAAATTAAAAAATTAATTACATTTAAATTAATGTAAAAATAGTATATATTAGTTAAATTATCATTGAGGTTTACTTTTTATGTTAAATAAAAGAATTTCCAGTTTACTTGCACTGTTATTGATAACTTCCTCCTTCGCTCTAGGAAAGAGCGCAGATTTAGATTACATTCACCCTCCTCTTGCAAATCATATCGACGCGCCCTTGCCTCAAATAACAACCTCCGATCAGGTGCTAGGGATTTATGGAAACATTCTTTATCCCCAAGACAAAGAAGAGATTGAGCAAAAAAAACTAGCTGATTGGATTGAAGCTTATTCAAAAGATTCAAGCGTACCTTTTCCTTTGTCTAAAGAGGACTTAAGCGACATCTCTCTTTATATCCTCGAAAGGTTTCCTTTGAAAACCATCCGTTCCTATTTTGCCAATCAAGTAGAAGACAAGCTAGCAAGGGGGCAATCCCTTAAAACCGCACTAGAAAATGCCGGACAAGAAACGTTGATACGAGCTCATTTGTATAAAGAAATTGCAGAAAAGATTCCCTCATGGGAAGGGCGAGCCGAAATCCTCACTAAAAAATTCATCGAGTGCCGAGCTTACGTAGAACAGATTATAAGCCAAGACAATCCCCATGAAATCCTTCAGCAGAGATCAAATGATTTGATTAAGGCACCTTTCACTTGGGATATGCGCCTTCAAGTGTTCAAACAAATGATGGATAAAGTGATTTCAACATCACCAAATTCCCCCTATTTCCTAGCCCTACAAGAAGTCACACCGCAGGCATTAAACGATTTAAAAAAGACTCTTGCAAATAGAGATCTTCAATGGATCTCATTTAACAATATGTCTGGAAAAGAAACCTTAGCGCCTCAGCAAGAAAAGATCCTAGGAGAAGCTACCGCCTTTACTTCAACAATCGCCTTAAGTCCTAATCTGGAAGTTCTTAAAATAGAATTGGGCGATCTCCCAACTGAATCTGGCAGCATCCGCAAAATTCTAGGAGTGAGAGTAAAAAATACGCACACAGAGGAAGTATTTAATCTTTTTACTACCCATACAGACCATCAGATTCAAAATGATATTTATGTAAGAACAGCTATTAAAATCCATGAATTTGCAACGCAGTTTTTTCAAGATGCTCAAGCAGAAAAGCGTTTTGTAATCGGAGGAGACTTGAATGCCTTTAATGGTTTAGGAGGAGACAAATACATAGAAAAATTGCGCGCTCTATTTATTCAGTCCCAAGATTTCCGAGAAACAGATTACTATGCACCAAATCCCATTGTGTGGAGCAGTTTTATTGGACGCTACGACGATGAGTATTCAGCACGCATTGCAGAAGAGGGGATTGTAGAGCCAAGCGCCCTTGACCACATCATAGCAGGAAACGGAATACAGCTTCAGTCTGCAGCAAGAGAAGCTTTGGTGTATAATGACTCTGGAAAACTTTTGGATTATTACGAGGAGAAAGATGAGTACATTGAAAATCTCCAAAAAAGAATCACCTTCTCCGACCACTTTTTTAATATCATCCGCTTTAAATAGACTTCTTTCGAAATTCGCTTTGAGAGTTCTTTTTTACATTTCCTTTTGGACAATTTTATAACTCAATATATAAAATTGTCCAAACACACCACAAACCATTTATAATTAGGCCAGTACAACCATCCAAAAAGCATGTCAATTAAATCAACAATCCTTTAAAATAGATGTAATTTAAATAAAAAAGGCATCATTATTATGAGCAGCGCTGCTATTCTATCTTCTTTTCTTCTAACCCTGTCTTCTCCCCAGGAGCTCCCCTATGTTTTATACCACAACACTGCTCTTGAAGAAACTAAGGCGTCTACACACTCTCTTCTAACCTTAAATACCTGCATGATGGACGGGGATCTTCCCATAAAATACGGAGGCATGACAGAAACAGCAGAGAGAATCGATCAGTTAGCTGAATTTATTTTAAAAGAAGATGCCGATATCTTTCTTGGGCAAGAACTAATGTTAGCTTCGGGAAACCAGCTTTACAATAGATTAAAATCAAAATATAAATACGCCTTAGTTGGCATCGGAAAAATCCCGGGAAAAGAACAAAGCGGATTATTTGTCGCCTCAAAAATACTGCCCATAAGCGAACCTAAATTTATTCCATTTCCCGATGATATGCAGGTGGACAAAAAGGTTTTCCCTAATCATACCCGTTTTTTCGAAAGAGGTTTTGTTTGCCTAAACTTTGGAGACTATTGGGTTGTCAATACTCATCTAGAAGCAGGAAGTGAAAAATATGAAGGTCCTTCCCATAGAACGCGTCAATTAGAATACATCACAGCTTGTATGGACATCATAGCCGCTAATAAGCCCTATATTTTAGCCGGTGACTTAAACACCTTGCGCACAGGCAAAAACGATGATGAATATTCTCATTCAATCATTCCCCAAAAATACTATGATTATCGCACCATTCACTATCCAGCTTTTGATAAGACAACCTATACTTGCACGAATTACTTTACAGAACTAGCAAACAATCGCTCCATCCCCACTAAGGAAGAAGAATTACACGAAATTGACGATTATGTCCTCATTCGAAAGCCCTTTCAAGACCATTTTGCCAAACTTCATATCGAGCTTATTGACACCTACGATATAGAAAAACCAAGAGAATCCGCCATCACCGATCATAAAGCTTATAAAGCCACATTCCAAATGACTCAAAAAACTCCCTGAAATAAAAAAACCGAAGGGTTCGTTAGACCCATTCGGTTAAGAATGCAGGCAATCGGAGGTAATTAGAACCTTTGACTTGGGCTAAACTTAAGGGAAAAAACTACAGATCTTTGAGGCTCATTTAGGGACTAGGCCATGGAAGGGCTCACCACTGCAATCCAAGGACAGACAATTTCTCTATCTACCTCTTACTAAGCCGGATACCTCCATTGCAAGCTGTCTGCCTATGAATTAAACTTGAAAATTACATGCACAATGCATATAATAATACGCATAAAGCAACTATTTTACAGAAGCGAGGAAGTATCATGCAGGCAGACATTCAAATTTCTCATATACGATCTTCA
>JABDCQ010000038.1 GCA_013288075.1 Chlamydiota bacterium
AACCGGGCCGACGGGTCCAACAGGATCTACAGGAGCGACAGGCGCAACAGGACCAACGGGATCAACCGGAGCAACGGGACCCACTGGTGCAACAGGTAGTACGGGAGCAACCGGTCCGACAGGACCAACAGGATCTACAGGAGCGACAGGTGCAACAGGACCGACGGGATCAACCGGAGCAACAGGACCTACTGGCCCAACAGGTAGCACAGGACCAACAGGACCAACAGGATCTACAGGAGCGACAGGTGCAACAGGACCAACGGGATCAACCGGAGCAACGGGACCCACTGGTGCAACAGGTAGTACGGGAGCAACCGGTCCGACGGGCCCAACAGGATCTACAGGTGCAACGGGACCCACTGGCGCAACAGGTAGTACGGGAGCAACAGGACCAACTGGAAGTACCGGCCCAACGGGCTCGACAGGCCCAACTGGAGCAACAGGCCCGACGGGTAGCACAGGACCAACGGGAAGTACCGGCCCAACGGGCTCGACAGGCCCAACTGGAGCAACGGGACCAACGGGATCAACAGGACCCACTGGCGCAACAGGCCCGACGGGAGCGACGGGACCAACGGGAAGTACCGGCCCAACGGGCTCGACAGGCCCAACTGGAGCAACGGGACCGACGGGTAGCACAGGACCAACGGGATCAACAGGACCCACTGGCGCAACAGGCCCGACGGGAGCGACGGGACCAACGGGAAGTACCGGCCCAACGGGCTCGACAGGCCCAACTGGAGCAACAGGACCGACGGGTAGCACAGGACCAACGGGATCAACAGGACCCACTGGCGCAACAGGCCCGACGGGAGCAACGGGACCAACCGGAAGTACCGGCCCAACAGGCCCGACAGGACCAACTGGTAGCACAGGCCCGACGGGGGCGACGGGACCAACCGGAAGCGATGGACCAACAGGACCGACGGGTAGGACCGGCCCAACGGGCTCGACAGGCCCTACTGGGGCAACAGGACCGACAGGCCCAACTGGCCCGACGGGTAGAACCGGCCCGACTGGTCCGACTGGTCCGAAGGGATCTCTGTCAGCAGATTTTGCGATAGTTTACCTTGCAGGAAGCGGTGGTCCGGGCACCCAAGGAACTGTTGTAACGAATAGTTCTGTAGTTCCTTTTAATAATATTTCCGGTACACAGCCTGGCTCGAAGATTTCTTTGTTGAATTCGGGTACCTCCGGGACGCCGCCTGCCGGTGCAACGATTCAGATTGCAGACACAGGCGTTTATCAAATTACGTTTGGTATTATGCCCTCTGTTGTGACTACTGGCGCTACCCCTGCATCCATTAACCAAGGCGTAAGTATTAGTTTCCAGCTGCGCGATAATGGAGGTTTTACAAACCCAAATGCTGTAGATTTTTTTGAGTCAAACGGCGTGGCTTCTTCTACTTTTGTGCAAGTGATGTGTAATACAACTACAATTCTAATTGTGACAACTAATCCTACTACATTACAGTTAGTAAATGTTTCTGGCTCAAGTGTAGCATTAAATAATCGTTCCGGTGCAGCTGCCGGTGGCCCTGCTTCGTATATTACAATTATAAAGTTACGGTAGAAATAATGAAAAAACTAGTCATTGTGCTTTTTGTAATTTTTCCTCTAGTTACATTAATAGGTGCGCCTGTCATTTGGTCTACTCCTCCGGATACTCTTTCATCGGTAAATCAAAATGCCTCAGATCCCCAAATTGCTATCGATAGTAGTGGAAATGCTCTGGCAATTTGGATAGAAAATAACGGCCTTAAGTCCCGCAAAAAATCTGTTAATGGAAATTGGAGCTCTCAAACAGATATATTATCAAATTCTGGTGCTTCTTCTCCTAAACTTGTTGTGGACCCAAGCGGGAATGCAACAGCTATTTGGGTAGAAAATGGAATTGTTAATGTCTCTTCAATGCCATTTAATGGAAGTTGGAGTAATCCTGTTTGTTTATCGGGTGCAGGGGCTTTATCTCCGCAAATTTCTGTGGATTCCCAAGGGAACATTGCGACAGTCTGGAGTATAAATGGGCTTATTCAATCAGCAACAAAACTCTTTAATGGAAGTTGGCCAATGGTCCCTGATACGATTTCATCTGCAGGAAGTATCCCTCAAGTTGCTATTGGTGCTAACGGAAATGTTGTGGCTGTTTGGAATGCGGTAACCTCCGGAGTATATACGATTTACTCGGCAAACAAACTTGTTAATGGAAGTTGGAGTGCATCTCAAGCCATTTCTAGCTCCTCTTATAATAGTATCTATCCTATCATTGGTGTGGATTTAAATGGAAATGCGGCAGCGGCCTGGATTCAATATACGGGTTCAGATATCAATCAATCTTATCTCATTATTCAATCAGCTACAATGCCCATGAATGGGAGTTGGACTTTATCTACAGTTGCAGAGGGAGGAATTTATAATTCCACAAATCCTTTTGGACGGATTTTATTCGATGGGAGTGGAAATGGTATTGCCATTTGGGATATATCTTCAGATGGTTATTCTTTTTCTATCCAGGCCTCAACAAAGCTTGCTCCCAATGCTTGGGGCATTCCTCAAAACCTGGGATGTGGCTTATATTCTTTTGCTGCAGATGTATCTATCACTTCAGTGGGCAATATTTTTATAGCTTACATGTATTTTGATCCCAATACAGCTTCTTTTGTTATCCAATGTACTGAATGTGACATAAATGCCAATAAGCAAGGTTTCTGGACTGCTCCTATTACTATTTCGAGTGGTGCTAGCAATGGCTATCCACGTATTGCAGCCAGCTATGCAGGAAATGGGACGAATAATATGGCTGTAGTTTGGATTCAATCTGATGGTACAAATGATACGGTTCAATCTGTAACAGGAACTCAATCCATTGTTCAGCCTCCGATGCATCTTTCGCTCACACAAAGCTGTAATGATTTTTTTATTTTTAAGGAGTATTACAATACTCTAAGTTGGGAGCCCTCTCCTTCTCCTGAGATCAGCTATTATCTTATTTTTCGCAATGGCTTTTTAATTTATGCAGCAGATTCTAGTGTTTTTCAGTTTATAGACCATAACAGGGTGCAAAATGGTTCAGTGACATATGGTATTGCGACTGTTGATCAGGATAATATGCAAAGCCTGGTAGCTATCATATCTTTTCCATGAGATGTAGTGGTTTAAATTTTATATGATAAATCCATCCGCATCTTTTTGCATGGAACTTCGCGTTCGAACTCGGTGACAAAACCCAAGTCACCCTCGTTCTCCACGCTGTGTTCCATACAAAAATCTAACGGCCGATTTATCATCTAAAATTTAAAACACTATACTAAAAATATTTCTTTTAGAAAAAGAAAAAATAAATTATAAATTTGTGGCCTTGATGCTATCAAAAAATGAGGTAATTTATGAGAAAATGTTTGTATTGTTTGTGGTTATGTTTTGCTGTGACTCCGCTATTTTCACAAATAGAGTGGTCTACTCCTCCTGTTACTATTTCAACTTCAAATGTCAATGCTTCCCATCCTGAAATTGCAATAGATGGAAGTGGAAATCTTGTTGCCGTGTGGATAGAAAACAACTTTGTCAAAGCAAGCAGCATGCCTGTAGGAGGAAGCTTTGGTTCCATTGCTACCTTATCGAATTCAGGAGCTTCTTCCCCTCAGGTTGTAATGGATCCAAATGGAAATGCGACAGCTATTTGGGCAGAAAATGGGGCTGTTAAGGCAGCTACCCTTCCCTTGAATGGAAGTTGGTCATCTTCCACAACTTTGGCTGCGTTAGGAGCTTCTTCTCCTCAGATTGCTGTGGGATCTACAGGGAACCTTGTAGCAGTTTGGGTAAGCGGCGGCTCTATTCAGACATCTAAAAAGGCTTTTGGCGGGAGCTGGTCAGTTCTTGCTACAACAATCTCCGGCGCAAATTCTGATTCTCCTCAAGTTGCAATGGGTGACAATGGAAATATTGTTGTTGTTTGGCATTCTCTAGTAAGCGGAACTCATAGGATTTTTTCGGCAAATAAACTATTTAGCGGTCTTGTTTGGAGCTCCGCTCTAGCTGTATCTACGCCAACCCAAAATAGTATCAATCCCGATATTGCAGTGGATTCAAATGGAAATGCTGTTGCTATTTGGTTTAGATTTAATGTTTCAGGCGTTGCTTACTCTAGTGTTGTTGCTCAGGCATCATCACAGCCCATGAGCGGCAGTTGGACAACTCCTGTGGACCTTTCCGTTCCCGGACTTTATAATCCTTCCCGACTAGTTGCAAGTGTAGCCTATGATGGCAATGGCAATGCTATAGCACTATGGACAAATTCTACAGACGGCTCAACTTTTGAAGCTGAAGCCTCGATAATGCCAAATGGGCAACAAACTTGGCAATCCCGCTCGGACTTTGTAACAGATTTACATGTTTACGCTGTAGAGGCTGCTGTTACATCGGCAGGGGATGTATTTTCCCTTTTTATGGGTTCCGGGCCAAGTAATTCTCTTATCATACAAGGTACAGATTCTCATACATCGTTTCGCTTGGGGCTTTGGTCTGCACCTGTTACAGTCTCTCAAGGAACATCGAATGGCTATCCACGCGTTGCGGCAGTTTTGAGTGGAGTCACTAATATAGCCGGGGCAGTTTGGCTAAATTTTGATGGAACAAATACTATCATTCAAGCTACGACGGGGACAGGCACTATTTTTACTGCTCCTTCTAACCTTTCTGTTACACAAAGCTCTACGGATTATGGTGTTGTTGTTGAGTATGACAATACGTTAAGTTGGGTAGATTCTGATCCAAATGTTCAGGGGTACCTTATTTACCGGGATGGGGTATTTATTACACAGCTTTCGCCTGATATGACGCAATTTTTAGATCAGAATAGAGGGCAGAATGAATCTGTAACTTATGGTGTTGCAGCATTTGATGCTCAAAATAATAAGAGCAGTACTACTACTATAAGCTTCCCTTAAGTAGCTTTGTACTCCGAGCGTGATTTTACAATCACGTTCGGAGTATAATTTTCTTGCTTGGAACCCTCTTGCCCCATATAAGTTGTATCCCGGGATATAAACGTTCAATGACTTATGCTTAATCTATTTAAAATCGTATTTTTCATTATATTTTGTATTACGCCTATTTCCTCTATATGTTCGATAGAGCCGGATGCGTCATCAGAAACTTCTACGCTTAAGAGATACAATCTATCTGTCTGTGCAATTTTCAAAAATGAGTTCCTCCACTTAAAAGAATGGATTGAATACCACCGCTTAGTTGGAGTTGATCATTTTTATCTTTACGATACTAAAAGTGGAGACCGGTATCTAGAAATTCTTAACCCCTATATCAAAAGGGGTATTGTTACATTAATCAATTGGCATGAGTACACAGGCTATCAAGATGAAAATACTGTTTTTATATGGTCGCTTACCACACAAGTGGCTGCTTATGAAAATGCCGTTAAAGTACTGGCCGGAAAAGATACAAAATGGCTTGTATTTCTTGATGTTGGCGAATTTCTTGTGCCGGCTCAGGGATGTACTCTTACTGATTTATTAGAAAAATATGATGAGTACCCGGGGGTTACTTTTGCTACAGATTTTTTTGATGCTTCCAAACTAGATAAGCTTGGGCGAAAAAAATTGCTAATTGAAGCTTTAGAGCTAAAAAATGCGCCGAAAGTCAACCTGGAAAAACAAGTTACAAAGACGATATTTAAGCCCGATCTTTGTAGGGGATTTACCTGGGCTCCTTATAAATGCAGGTTTAAAGGGGAAGAAAAAGAGGTAATGCTCTCTAAAAACGAGCTAAGAATTAATCAGTATTTAAATAGAAATCCCGGATACCTTAACTTTGGAAAACGTAAAAATAAGTTGCATATCGATAACAGAATGCTTTCAGATGAAGAGGTGAAGCAGCTTCTTGATGAGGGGTATGAGATTGAAGATCAAGAGCGCGCTATTTATCGTTTTGTTCCTGAAATGCTTAGGAAAATGGGATTAAAGTCTATTTCGGAGTGAGGACTTGTTAAAAAAATCTTTTTTGATGCTTGATCTAAAATAAATAAATTCTTTATATTAAATTTGTTTTTTAACCTACAAATATAAAGGAGCGTAGTATGAAAAAAATTATTTTATCTTTTCTAGCTTTATGGGGATCGGTTTCTTGTGCCTTCGCCTATAATATTGATTCCAAAAATTTAATTAGTCCGGGTACAAAAAACCTTAGCACGTGGACTTGGGTACAATTCACCTATAATGGGGATATCTGGATGAGAAATTATCTGAACGGAGTCGCCATGTTTGACTATCGTTTGGGGGCAGGAGGCTGTCTTGCTGAAATGAGATATTGTCCTTCTTCGTTTGCTGCGCTCTTATCTCCCACGTTCAATGGCAATGAGACCGACCGTGTTATCCAAGAAACTTACTGGGGTACGAGCGCAAACGTTACGGTATCTGGGTCTGGCGCTCCTGATGGGCGTTTTAATGTTGATCAAGCCGGTACAGAAGTCAATTTGTTTAGCCCAACCATGTCTGTAACTAGAAATGATACGCAGATCGATGTCTATTCTGTTCCGCAGAACCAGTGGTATTCTGTACTCGATTCCTATTTTACCGGCAAAACTTCTCTTTTTACGCGCTATATCATGCAAGCAAATGGCGTGCTTCAAGTGAGGAAAGTGATCCTTGTTGCTTCCGTTCAAAATGGGGGTGTTGATGTTGGTTCATATGATCTTTATTATGAGCAGTGGATGCCTTTTAGAATTAGTTCATCAACCTTTAATTCCATGGCGCTTAGTCTTGATGCGACTGGGGCACCTAACTGGTGGTATAAGGCTGGGGTCAACTTGCCCATTTATCCTTATTGGGATGTTGCGACAACTAATGGCTATGCAGTGATATTTAGAGATGGCGCCTATAAAACAAGTCCGGTTGTGGGAGTCGTATATGGTAAGAATGGATTCAATGAGTTTGGCACTTCGGTTGTGACACATAATTATCTTAATAGTGACTGTTGGAATAATGGCATAGCCCCCCTTCCTTCTGTAGCTGTAAATTCTGTGCAACCCGGAAGCGTTATTGATTATGTTTACTATATAGTGCCTCGTTCTTCTTCAAGCGCTTCTTTTACAACCTTGTTGAACTCTCTTGTTATAACAACGCCTGCGCCTGCTATATACGGGCCCGGTTACACTTTTACAGGAGAACTGGCTACCATTGTTAGTACATTGACTGCGAACCTAACTGCAACGGGTATACGGACAAACCATCTCGGACAGTTTGCTCCATAATTTCTTTGCAGAGGCTCCTTATCCCTCTTGCTTTCAAGGAAGCTTTGAGGGATAGGAGGTTGTTTGGGTATAAATCTCTTGTCTAATTTGTTTAATTTGTTAACATCGTTGACCTTAAGTAAGGTGTACTAAGAGGTTAATTAATGTTTTGCTGTGCCCTATTGTTTTTGGTATTTTCTTTTTTTTCTTTGAATTCAGAGGAGTATCCTTATTGCTTTGAGGGAAAGTGTGAGGGCTGGGGACATAAACCTATTCAGCTTATTTCTTTATTTTTGCCAAGTAATCCGGTGATTGTTCAAGCAGGTGGCCATCATGGATCTGAAACAGCAGATTTAGCGCTTCTTTGGCCTTTTGGTCGGATTATTGCTTTTGAACCAAATCCTCATGCTTTTAAGTTTGGTTTTGCCCGCACTTCTTATTTGGAGAATGTAGAGTTTTATCCTCTGGGTTTACACGATCAAGAAGGTGAGTTTGATTTTTATGTGTGTCTTGGAGAGAGTGGGACAGATAGGGCTTTTGAGCATGCAAGCTCTTTACTTAAACCCTCTTCTTGTATGGAACTTAATTATCAAGGGCCTATAGAGAAAGTAGAATGTGTGATTCTTGATGAGTGGTGTAAGGTAAATAAGGTAGATCATATCGATTTTTTACGCCTTGATACACAAGGATCTGAGCTTGCTGTTCTTCTAAGTTCTCCTGAAATTTTGCGTACGATTAAGGTAATTCATGTGGAAACTTTTCTGTTTCCTTTTCGAGAAGGGATCACGAGGTATGCTGAGATGAAGCAATTTTTAGAGAGATCCGGATTTAGCTTGCTTTCTTATTGGTATCGAGAGGGGTTAAATGGAAGTGCTGTTTTTGTGCGCAATACATTTTATCATTGATTTTTCTTAATTTTTTAACATAGGATGTTGCCGAAAATCTTTACTGACTTAAGGGTTAGAATGCTACGTTTGTTTTTTGTATTCATCGGCTTTATCACTTTGCAGGCGGAGGAATACCCTCGTAGATTTGAAGGGAAATTTGAGCAGTGGGAGAGTAAAAAGTTTGCCTTGATTGCTTTATTTTTACCTCCTGACCCGGTGATTTTACACGCGGGGGCACATTATGGAGAAGAGACAAAGGAGCTTGCTCTTTGTTGGCCTTTTGGAAAAGTGATGGGGTTTGAGCCGAATCCTCGTGCATTTGGTTTTTCTTTAACAAATACTGCTTTTTTAAAGAACCTAGAGCTTTATCCGTATGCTCTTTATGACCGTGAGGGGATAGAACCTTTTTATATTTGCCACGGAACCGGCGGAGATAGTTATGACTTTGAGCATTCAAGTTCTCTTCTTTGGCCTTCAGAGGCTATGGCTTGGCATTATAGAGGACCTACTATACATGTTGAATGTGTGACTTTGGATGAATGGTGCGCCTCTAAAGAGATTGAGCATGTAGATTTTTTAAGGCTTGATCTTCAAGGAGCTGAATTGCAGGCTTTAAAAGAGGCCTATAAGATTTTAAAAACTATTAAAGTGATTCATGTGGAGACTAATTTCTTTCTTTTCCGGATTGGTACTACACTATACCCGGAATTAAGAGAATTTCTTGAAGAAGTAGGCTTTACTCTCCTTTCTCATTGGTATAGAGAGGGCTTAACGGGGAGTGCTATTTTTATAAACAATCATTTTTACCACTAATTGAAGGGTGTTCAGTGAAAATAAGCGCAAAGGGTTTTATTTTTTTGCTTATGCTTTTAGCTTTTTTAGGGAACCATTTAGAAGCCTCTTTTTTTCACAATGGAGAACAGCTAGAATTTGATATGAGAGATTATAAAAAATATCATATCCATGGACTCGATGCAGATCTTTATTTAGATGATATTTCTGATACAATTAAGGATTTTTTGAGAAAAGGGGTTTATTGGGAAGGTGTTATTGGTGTAGTTATTGCAAAATGTGCGAAGGAAGGCTCCATTGCAGTAGATATTGGCGCTCATATAGGTCTTCATACTATTGCGATGTCTAGAAAAGTTGGTCCTCATGGGGCGGTTATTGCTTTTGAGCCGCAGAAGAAAATGTTTGCAGAGCAACTGATGAATTTAAAGCTTAATAATTGCAGCAATGTGATTTCTATCCGCAAGGCAGTGGGGGAGACATTTAAAACTATTGAGATGGCCAAGAGAAATTCCTTAAATGAGGGAGGCACTGCTATAGGAAATGGTGGCGATAAGGCTGAAATGATTCCTTTAGATAGTTTGTCTTTGCACAATGTCTCTTTAATTAAAATAGATGTTGAGCGCTATGAATATTTTGTTTTCGAGGGAGCTCGTGAGACGATTAGGAAAAATCGCCCTATTATTATTTTCGAGGTGATGGGAGAGTGCGACTACGAGACAGGATCTCAGGAAATCAAAGAGCAGTTTTGTCGCGTGATAAATTTTGTCAAATCGTTTAGGTATGATGTAAGACAGATTGCGGGAAATGACTTCATTGCTTTTCCTCTCTAAAATTCTTGTTTTCTTTTTTGAGAACATTAAATAGTATGATGCACGTTTAAAAAATAGGCGCTTTAAGATGCTGATGCAGAAAGAGAAGATGCTCAAATATCTAGTTCTTGTGTGTGTGTTAAGTGTTAACGTTTTTTATGCCGATGTTGAAGATCACTTGAAAAAAATCGAGAATAAGTCAGATTCCCATAAAATGCGAAATATCGATTTTATTTACGTGATTAACTTAGATCAAAGACCTGAAAAGTTTGAGTCTTGTCTAAATGAGTTAACCCCTTATGGAATCAATCCTTATCGGTTCTCTGCGGTCAATGGATGGGAATTAACACTCGAAGCGATTAATGATTTGGGTATTAAGTACGATCCTTGGATGAAGCCGGGAATATGGGGGACATCGTACCTTCCTCAAGAAGGAGGGGAATTTCATCATGAAGTCATTCATGTTCCCGGAAGAACTTATTTTAGTCATTGTATGTCTAGAGGAGCTATAGGAATTGCATTAAGTCATCTCTCTATTTTACAAGATGCTTATGATTCTGGCTACAATGCTATTTGGGTGATGGAAGACGATATAGAAGTGATGCAAAATCCCCATATTCTTTCAGATCTGATTGATGAGCTAGATGATCTTGTAGGAAAAAATGGCTGGGACATCCTATTTACAGATCGCGATACAAAAGATAATAAGGGAAATAATGTCCCTTGCAGCTCGTTTGCCGCTCGGCCTAATTACACGCCCTCTAATCAAGGTAGGTTTGCAGAAGTTCAAGTTTTAAGTCCTAATCTTCGCAAAATTGGCTCTCGCTATGGGGCCTATTCTATGATTGTTCGAAGATCCGGAATGAAGAAGATGCTGCGCTTTTTGGGAAATAATCAAATCTTCTTGCCTTATGACATGGAGTATACGCAGCCAGCAGATATCCGTTTATATACAGTTATGGATGATGTTGTTTCTACTCAAGCTCAAGCTTCATCTGATAATGGGGCTCCCAATTATAAAAACCAAGAATCAAAACCAGAATAGGAAAAATACTATGGAAGATGTTCCTTATAATCATCAGCAACCAGCATCTCATTTTGAATATGTAGTCAATACAAAGGAAGCGCCTGTAATTAAAGGAGCTGAGGCTATTAGAGTTAAAGAGCAGGCTTTAGCACTCATGGGACAAATGATGGGATGGTGTTCAGAGGCCAAGGGAGCTGTTCTTGTCGATCTTATTCTTAAAAATAGGCCGTCAGTTGTTGTGGAGATTGGTGTTTGGGGGGGAAAGTCGGTTGTGCCTATGGCTTATGCTCTTAAGGTAAATGGAAAAGGAAAGATTTACGGAATTGATCCTTGGAGCAGCTATGAATCGATTCAAGGGATCATGAATGAAGATAATAAGCATTTTTGGCAATGGGCTGATCATAAAATTGTGATGGATGGGCTTATTGAAAAGATTGATCAATTTGACTTGAATGACCAAGTAGAGTTGATTCGTGATACTTCGGAGGGGGCTGCTCCTATTTATGAAATTGACATATTGCATGTGGATGGAAACCATTCAGATGAACCCTCTTATCTTGATGTCACAAAATGGGTGCCTTTAGTGAAAAGTGGGGGAATGATTATTTTTGATGACATGACTTGGTATGAAAATAACGTTTTTACCACATCGCGTGCTGTAAAATGGCTTGATGAACACTGTATTAAATTTGCAGAATTTTCTGACACGTGTGTTTGGGGCATTTGGATTAAACCTTAAAAATAGGGAATAGTATAATGAAAAGAATCTTATCGAGTATTTGTCTGTCTCTTTTGTATTTATCTTCTTGTTTAAATGCTGAAGTACAAAATGTGGACGAACTAAAGCAGCATGTCTTTAAAGTTCTTCCTTCTTTGCACGGATGGTGTTCTAAAGAAAAAGCAGTAAACTTTATTGATCTTGTTATAGAGGTAGATCCTGAAGTTTGTGTTGAAATAGGTGTTTTTGGCGGGTCTTCCCTTTTTCCTGTGGCATCGGCTTTAAAATATTTAGGGCATGGGATTGTTATTGGAATTGATCCTTGGGATAAGCTAGAAAGTCTTAAAAATTTTGATCCTTTAAAAGATGAGGAGCATATTAATTGGTGGAGCAAAGTTAATTTTGATCGTATTTATTATGCTTATCTAAATGTTTTAAAAAAACATGGTCTTGAGGACTTTGTTTTAACCGAGAAAAAAACATCAAAGGCAGCTGTTAAAGAGATTAGTTCCATTGATGTCTTGTATATAGATGGCGATCACAGTGAAGAAGGCATTGCAAATGACGTGGCCCTTTATCTTCCTAAGGTGCGGGGTGGGGGTTACATTTGGCTAAATGATGCTTTAAGCGAACATGCTCAAATGGGAATTGATCTTCTTTTAGAGCAGTGTGAGATGGTGAAGTTAATCGATAGTGGGAATTGTGTTTTATTTAAAAAAACTAGGTAAGGTGTATGTTAAAAAAGGCTTTATTTTTTTTAGTTTCTTATTCTGCTTTTGCATTTTCTATGGATATTGACTTAAGCTTTAACGAAAAGTCTTTCTATAGCCAAAATGGAGAAGATGGAGTTATTGCCAAAATTTTTCAGCTCATTGATCCCTCTTCAAAGTCTTGTGTAGAGATTGGCGCTCGTGATGGGATGCTAGATAGCAATACATGCCTTCTTAGACTCCAACATTGGAAAGCGCTTTTACTAGATAAATCTTATGAAAAAGAAGAAAATCATCTGTATAAAGAGTTCATTGTTGCAGAAAACATCAATGAAATTTTTAAAAAATATGAAGTTCCCTTTGATATTACTCTTTTATCGATAGATACCTCTTATAACGGTTTTTATTTCTGGAAAGCATTGGATGAGAAGTATAAGCCATCACTTGTTCTTATTAAATATAATGCAGTCCTTTTACCTTCTGAAGACAAAGTAGTAAAATACCGCCCTCTTTTTACCGGAGATAAAACAACGTACTTTGGAGCAAGTCTTTTAGCTTTGCATCGCTTAGCACGTGCAAAAGGGTACTCTCTTGTTTATGTAGAAAGTAGCGGTACAACGGCTTTCTTTGTAAGAGATGATTTGCTAACTGATAAGCCTTTTAGCTTCAAAGACACAAACGATGTAGAAAAACTGTATCGCAGAGCTGTAGGGAAGCGTCGTGAACCTGATACCAAAAAACGAGAATACGTAAAGCCGCAAGAACTATAGTTGGAGCAGCATTCTTTCTTTGCTTAGTTGCGCCTTGGGAGTGCTGAGCCTCCGAAGGTATTGCACCTAAGTCCATTTTAGCTTTTATTCAACGCAAAGGAAGAAAAAGGAAGAAAAAGACGCAAAGGTAAATACAGCTCTGGTGAGCTGTATTTACCTGTTGTTTAAAAGGAATTTAAAGAAGGGGCTAAGATGTATGGCATTTCTTTGATCTTCCTTCAAATACAATGTAAATACGAAGAAGGTTTTTAAAAATGCAAAAAAATAAAAATAGTTTATGTAGATCTCTTGCATTCTTAAAAACCTTCTTCGTATTTATCTTTGCGACTTTTCTTCCTCGGCGCCTTTGCGTTGAATAAAAGCCAAAATGGACTTAGGTTTATGCGGAAGGCGCTAACGCGCAAAGAAAAAGAAAAAAAGATAAAAACAAAGAGGGGAATAGATGAATAAATTAAAATGGGCAGGCTTTTTGTTTTCCGTTTTTTTAATGGCTTCTTTGCAGGCTGATCTTGAAGATCATCTTAAAAAAGCGCTGAATAAATCGGCTGTGTATTCCATGCGGAATATCGACTTTATTTATATGATTAATCTCGATCAGAGACCTGAAAAAATGAAGATATCTCTTGATCAGTTAGCTCCCTATCAGATTTACCCTTACCGCTTTTCAGCTGTTAATGGGTGGGAATTAACTCTTGAAGAGATTAATGATGTGGGATTGCAATATTCTCCTGAAATGGAAGGAGATTTTATGGCGACGAGTTATTTATTGGAGGGGAATTTTGAGCCTCATCATTCTCTTATCAAAAACTTAGGGCAAACGTATTTTTGCCATTGCATGGCAAGAGGCACAATAGGAATAGCTCTTAGCCATATCTCTGTTTTACAAGATGCCTATGATGCAGGGTTTGAAACTATCTGGGTAATGGAAGACGATATATCGGTGATTCAGGATCCGCGCATTTTATCAGATTTAGTAGAACGTTTGGATTCTCAAGCAGGTAAAGGCAATTGGGATATCCTTTTTACCGATGGGGATTTGCGCGATGCAAATGGAAATTATACGCCTACTTATTGGGCTGCTAGAAGACCTGATTTTGCAGCTTTTGCTAAGACCAATGATTATGCTGCAAGAACAGCTATTAGCGCTGATTTTCGTCAAGTGGGAGCTAGATACGGCGCTCATTCAATGATTGTGCGAAGATCCGGCATGAAAAAGCTTTTACAGTTTTTTAAAGCACACCAGATATTTTTGCCCTATGACATGGATTATATCCTTCCTAGAGGAATAAAAATGTTTGTTGTTACAGAAGATGTTGTTTCTAATACCCCTAAGGCCTTGTCCGATAACGGGGGCCCCTTTTATCTAAATAAGAAGTAATACAAAAGAGAGAATGCATATGAAAAAGATCCTGCTTTTATTATTAATGTGTGTGGGCGTGGCGGCTCCCACATATGGAGCGTCTACTGATGAACTGTTTGAAGATGATGTTCCTCCCGGTCTTGAACTTGTAAGTTTTATTCCCCACTTTCAGAAAATTCTTAAAGCTAGCAAGGTAAGAACCTTTCTAGAATTTGGACCCACTGATGCGACAAAATTTTTTCTTGAGAAATGTAATAAAGTGATTTCCGTTGAATTTGTAACCCATGGATATGGGCCGGGTACTATAAAAAGGCTTATAGGAAGTTTTGCCGATTATTCCAATTGGATCCCTATTGTCTATTTTTCCGGATATCAATCAGATACAAACTGGGCTCCTTATAAGTACTTGGGCTCAGAAAATGTGTATAGAGCGGCTTCTTATCAGACCTCAACCCATCAAAATTATGCATTATTAGATGATTTTTATACGGTAGAGCTTGGTTCCTTTATTGCTAGTTTAGTGCGTTATAACAAGGTGGATGTGGCTTTTGTGAACCCTGTTGGGGTTTACCTTCGCGGAGATATTGTACAAGCGCTTTTTGGTAAGGTCCCTGTGATTGTAGGAAACGATACCAATGGGAGAACGCAAGAAAATGATTTGTGCGGCTTTTCAAGAGTGATAACCCCTGAAGATTATGAAGAGATTTTTATTCCTGATGCAGGTGGCACTACAGTTTGGGTAGCAAAAAAAGATGCTTATAAGAAATTAACAAGCGAGCTTTGGAAATATGCTAACAGTCTTTAAATTTTTGCTATCTTTAAGTTTTATCATCTCTTCCCCTCACTATCTTGAGGGGGCAATTTTTTCTTCGGAAGAAAAAGAAAATGTAAAGATTTGCCTTGCGATGATTGTTAAAGATGATGCTGAGGTGATTGAGAAGTGCTTAAATAGCGTAAAAGATATTGTTGATTGCGTTTCTATATGTGATGTGGGAAGCATAGATGGAACGCCTAAAATGATCGAGCAGTTTATGGAAAAGTCCGGCATACCCTGCAAAATTTACCGCCATAAATGGCTTGAGGCTGGGCATAATAGAACATTATCCGCTCAGGCAGCAAGAAAGACCATTAGAGAATGCGGTTTTTCTTTTACAAATACGTATTTGCTGATTTTAGACCCTGATATGGCTTTAAATATTAGTCCAGGATTTACAAAGCAGAGTCTAGATGCAGATTCTTATCAGATTTTAGAAAAATCTTCTGCCCTTTCTTATTATAAATACAATGTACATCTTCTTAGAGCGTTAATTCCTTGGAAAAGTATTGGGGTGGCTCACGAATATTGGTCTTATGATGGAGTTAATCGGTGTGAAAAGCTGCGGACTTTGACCGTTCACTCCCAAAGAGAGCTTAGTTATAGCATTGCAAAATTAGAAAAAGATGTAGCTCTTCTTACAGAAGCTTTAAAAGCTGATCCTCAAAATGCACGCTATATGTTTTATTTGGCGCAAACTTATAAAGCTCTTGCCCATTACGACTCTGCAATTCACTGGTATTTTGCCCGTGTGCATGCAGGGGGAGATCCTGATGAAGTATGGTTTTCTAAGTTTATGATTGGAGAGTGTTTTGAAAATACGGCAAGATGGGACCAGGCTCTTTTTTGGTATTTAGATGCGTATCAATATAATCCTAAGCGCACAGATCCTCTTTTAAAGATTGCGAATTTCTATCGTTTGCGCGGCCAAAATTACTTGGCTTACCTTTTTGCTAAGCAAGGAGCTAGTGTTCCTTATCCGGCAGAGCAAAATATTTATAATAATCCGCCTCTTATGCCTCACCAATTTGATGAGGAGCTTTCGATTGCTTCTTATTACACCAATTTTAGACAAGAAGGGTATGAAGCTTCAGATAATATTATCTTAAGAAAAAATGTTCCTTGGTTCAATAAAGGGCAAGCTTATAAAAATATTCTATTTTATACCCCTAACTTGCCCAATATGAGATATCATCCCATCCATATTGAACTTCCTATCATTCAAGAAGGGCTTGATGATCTTTATAAGCCAATGAATCCTTCCGTGTTAAAAACAGAAGACGGGTATAAAGTGATTTGCAGAACAGTGAATTATACCCAGATAGGAGCCAAGATATTTAATACGGTAGATATCAGCGGCATTTTCAGGACAAAAAATTTTTTAGTCTCTTATGATAAGGAATTTAATTTTTTATCCCAGCATGAAATTATCGAAAACTTACCAAGAGAAAGGGTGTCTTCCTGGATATCAACCAATATTAAAGGACTAGATGATTGCAGGATTTTTAATTATCAAAATGACTCTTGGTTTACTTGCACAACAAGCGATACCAATCCTTTAGGAAATTTTCAGATTTCTCTTTGCAAGCTTGGAAATAAAGAATTCGCTGATAGTGTGCATGTAAAAAAACTTGTGCCTCTTTTTGGCCCCGATCCTAATCGGTGTGAAAAAAACTGGGTACCTTTCATTAAAGACAATGCTATGCATGTCATTTATACCTACGATCCATTCATTATGTATAAACCTAATATGGAAACAGGAGAATGTGAAAAGGTTCTTGAATATACGCCCAGTCATGACTTTTCTCAGTTTCGAGGCTCTGCAGCACCTGTTGCTTTTGATGAAGGATATTTGATGGTTGTGCATGAAGTTGTGCTGATGCACGATTACTCTCGCTGTTACTTACACAGATTTTTATATCTTGATAAGGATTTTATTGTGCAAAAAGTCTCAAAACCTTTTACCTTTTTTCATCAAGGGATTGAATTTTGCTCGAGCGCAACCATTGATCATTTAGGAAAAGATTTGGTGCTATCTTTAGGCGTTGAAGATAGAGAAGCGTATCTTTGCTTAGTTGATTTAGAGACAATCCGTTCTATGTTAGTTTCTTTACCTCCTGTAAGTGTTAACCCGGCTTTTTAAAATATGACAAAAATGAAGTATTTTTTAATTTTATTGGCTTTGCCTTTTCAATCCCTAATAGGTAGCACTTTTGAAGAAGGGATAGAAAATCAAGGCATTGTTATTGCTACCAAAAGACTTGTTTTTGATCGTTTTCCTGATGCGTTTAATCCTTCTATGATTAAAACCGAAGCTGGGTATTTATTGACGTTTAGATATTGTCCTGATCGGTGGTATAGCCCATGCCTTTCTTATATTGGTATTGCTCTATTGGATGATGATTTTAATTTGCTCAGTGAGCCAACTCTTCTGAATACACGCTTTTTTAATAGCAAAACTCCTTCTCAAGCAGAAGATGCCAGAATATTTTCCTATAGAGGCAGGCTTTTTCTGATTTATAATGATAATCCTGATGTTGTTAGTCCCTCTAATTGGGAGCGGCGCGATATGTTTATTGCTGAACTTTTTTATAATGATGAGGAGTTTTCCTTTTCTTTTCCTGTAAGGCTTTGTTATGAAGAAAGATATAATAGCGTTCTTTGGCAAAAAAATTGGGTCCCTTTTGAATGGAATAAAACACTTCTCTTAAGCTACGCCATAAATCCCCAAGAGATCATCTATCCAAATCTTAAAAATGGTTCTTGTTTTCGTTGCTATGAGACTTTTGCTCAAATGGATTGGGATTTTGGGACTTTAAGAGGAAGTTCTGCTGCGGAAATTGTAGACGGGGAGTATTTAGCATTTTTCCATTCTGGATCTTACCTTTCTTCCTCGGCTTCTTCTGGCCAAAATTTATGGCATTACTTTATGGGCGCTTATACCTTTTCTGCAGAGCCTCCTTTTCAGGTCACCAAAATCAGTCCCATGCCTATTGTCGCAGAAGGGTTTTATGTTGAGTCCCATTGTGAAAAAAGAGTGATCTTTCCAGGTGGCTATGTTGTAGACGGATCAAAGATCTATTTAGCTTATGGAAAGGATGACTGCGAGATTTGGATTGCTACCTTAGACAAGGAAGCCCTTAAGAGCTCCCTTGTTCCAGTAGAATCAAGATAGAGGGGATTGGTTTTATTTATAGTTGTTTAAAAAAGGAGTTTCTGTGAAGAATGTTTTATTAGCTTTGTTTTTTTCTTATTCTCTTCATGCTGTTCCTTTAAAAGTTCCTAATGATACATATTATAAAAAT
>JABDCQ010000039.1 GCA_013288075.1 Chlamydiota bacterium
ATGCCGGCTCTTTGAGCCTAAGAAAACCTTTACACCTATAAAATCAATCAATAAAACGTCATTTGTCGATTTGTTGACGATTTCTCCTTAACACTTGGTCTAGGAAAAAAATATCCATAGTACCGGTGTGTTTTCATTCAGGAAGAAAAAAACCACGGAGAAGAAAAAAAGAATTAAATTTCTCTCTCTTCTTCCCTCTCTGTGGTTTCTTCCCTCTGTTCTCTAATTGCGCGCTTTTAGTCAACTCATTTTCTGCCACCTAGTTTTTTTAAAAAAAGAATGATGTTTTCATTTTAACAAATGAAGGCATCAAATTATTTTCACTTCTACAGCCGAACCTATCTAAACATTACTTTTGAAGCTTCTTTCCGCTGTTCTCTCCGGATTCTAAAATAGTCAATTTTATTCACTATTACATCCAATATACTGCGTCGAAAAGTTGAGTAAGGCAATGTGGTTAACGACATCTAGGTGTCAAACAGAGGACGCCTTTACTCAATAATATATTTTTTCGGTATGCTTCAAAAGAGTGTGTTATGTCTTTGGTTTTTTTATATCGTTCTTATACTGTGACTGCTCTTATATCTTTTTGTGTTTTTTCTTTTTTCTCACCCCAGATAAATCCTTTCTTTTCCTGCCACATTCTCAGCATTATTATAGCTAGCTTTCTCGCCACTGCTGCTGCTGCCTTTTTTAATCCGCTCTTCCTCATAATTTTAAGCCCCCAGGCTTTTAATTTAGTCCACCCAGAAGTACGGGTTAGTATCACTGTAGCGCATTCTACAAGCAAAGTTCTTAACTCCCCAGATCCGCATTTTGAAATTCTTCCTTGTTTTACAGTATCTCCTGAGGAATATTGATTAGGTGTTAACCCTAAATAAGCTCCTACATCTCGCGGGTCTGTGAATCGAAAGGGGTCGTCAATGACTGCTTTATAAGTCAAAGCTGTAATCGTGCCAACCCCTGGTATACTTTCAAAAAGCTCTATCACGGGATCTGTTTTGCAAAGTTTTTCGATTTCTTTTTCTGCACTTTCGATACTTTTACATACTTCCTCATAGGAATTTAAAAGACCTTCTACTGCTACTTGGACACCTTGCTCACAATTTTTTACTGCACGTCTTACTCCTTCTGAAAATTTTACGTGCGAAATTCCACCTAATCTTATTCCATAGGCCTTGAGAAATCCTCGAGTGCTATTCTTTAATTTTGTGCGTACATCAACTAAAGTCCTTCTTGCTCCCATTTGCAGACTCACATCAACTGATTTTTTTGTCTTCAGGTAAACCTCTTTATAGAGATTACATCTCATAGCATCGGCTATTAAACGGGCGTCGTTTCGATCTGTTTTATTGATCTTTAAGGCGATTATCGTAGCCATTTGCTTACTCTCAATGCAGATTGCTTTTAAGGACAATCTTTTAAGCTCTTCAATTAGCCAAAAACTTATACATCCTGATTCAATACCGATTTTTTCGAAGATAAACTTAGAATCGTTTAATGTTTTAGCAATGACCTCAGGGTCTGTTTTGCACATTGTTTCAAAGACGATTTTTCCTTGTGTGTTAACAATTGCTATTGAAGTATCTTTCATAGAAACGTCTAAACCAGCATAATACGACATTGGCTTACTCCTTAATTTAGGGCCTTAGAGCCCGGGTTTTATCTTATTGGAGAGCTTTTGCTACTCCGTATGTACCTTTGTACATTTTTTTACGGGAGTAAGCCATTTTTTTTTGACTTACCCTAATGCGCTGCTAGGTAAGCGCAATTAGAGTATGTGGTTTAATCTTTGGCTCACTTAGAGCCAAGCAAAGACTTGCATTTTTTTAACCACAGAGGTAAGAAAACCACAGAGGAAGAAAGAGAGAGAAAGAAAAATTTTGCCCTCTCTGTGGTTCTTTCTGCTAGGAGCTGGCGGCGGAGACTAGACTGGATAGGTCGCACCATTTTAGGCCTCCATCATGGGGGACAAAGTCTTTTAGTTTTTCTAAAAGTTTTTTGGCAAGAGCTTTGTTAGTGTCGATTTCTCTTATTAATTTAGCGTAATCTTGGGGTTTTATTTCAGAGCCCCCTGCTTGTATTTCCATTAAATCGCTAAGCATATTCAAATCTCTTGCATATTGATTAAAGACAAACCCCATAAAATGAGAGTTTTCTTGACCAGAGCTTAGGCCTCTATTCTGATCTATGATACGAAAAATCTTTTTAGCCTTTTCTAAACACGAAACAGCCTCTTCATTCATTCCGAAACTAAATTTTTGGGAAAGATTGTTTCTTTTAAATATAGTAACCCCAAGCATTCCTAAATTAATCCATCTTAAAAACTGCTCAATATCTGAAAGACCATTTATTGTATCTAATTCTGAAAAGAGTTGTTCAGCACGCTTTGCTTGCTTGATAATCTTTTCAAAATGCCTTGCTAAAGCAGGTACACTAGATTTTTCCTGTTGCATGAGCGCCCAATTCCAATATACAAGGTTTTCGGCCCTTGTTAAGCGCATTTTATAAGAAAGATCATTTGTTATATGAAAAATCCCTTCAGCGAGAGAAGAATACTTACAAATTAAAGAAGAATCTTCTTTCTCCCCCTCATTTTGCAAAATGTTTTTCTCGAATAAAAGAGAGCTCTCCAAATGTAAATTAAGAGCTCTTTCCATTTTCCCTAAAGGAGAAAGCTCACCTAATGCTAAAAAGGCCTGTTCCGCATTTTCACAGCAATCTAAAATGATTCTATAGCCTTCTCCTTTTTCAAAATACACTTCTGCAAGAAGGCGATAGCAAGAAGCATAACACAATTTATCTCCAGTAGAAAGATAAAGAAGTTCTGATGAAAAGATTTTTAAAGCAAACAAACAACGCTCAATAATTAAATCAAATTGAGATTTTTCTACACTTTTTAAAGGAGATAATTTTTCTAATAATAAGCGATTATAATGAACAAGATTACAAGCTCTTGAAATGTTTTCTTTAGAAGAAAGCTTTTTCGCATGGTCTGCAAAAATACTTTCTGCAAGACCGCTGTAATCCAAAATACGGTTTTTATCCGCAGGGTCATCTCTTTGCATTAACGCCTCAACACAAAGAGAAAGGTTTTGGCCTCTTTTAATACATTTAGGCGAAAGAATTTCTTCTTCAGTCTCTTCAAAAATATCTTCCGCAGCAGACGTATATTGAAGCACATAAGGGCTATAGGCTGGGTCATGTCTTTCTTTGAAGGCTTTACTAAGAAAATAAAGACAAAGAGCTCTTGCTATTTTTTGTTTTTCAGAAAGATGGTTTTCAAAAATCATAAAGAGCGACTCTGCAAGAGTGCAATTCTCAATAATTAACGCTGGGTCTCCTTCTTGAGCTCTTTCATCTAAAGATTTACTCAAATCTACAAGGTTAAGCGCTCTTCGTATACAATCTACGTTGTTCTCTTCATAAATTGCTTCTATTTTTCCATAAAAATAGATAGACCTATTTAAATTCTCTAAGGAATTTTTATCTCTTATAAAATAAGCACCGGCAATACGAGAAAAAATTTCAAGAGTTTCTTTGCTAAGGGGTAAATTTTCTGCTAACGCGGCATAACCAATGATTTGATCAAGAGACTTCATCGTATTAAATGCTCCTTTATTAGCACCCTGATGAAGGTAGTCAATCAATTGAAGCAAAATAGTAGGTGTAGGGTTTGTTTCAAGCGCCTTTTGTAAACGGTCGACTTCTAAAACTAACAATTGAAACTCGTTAAAAGTAAGATGGGGGGATGTCGGCTCCACATCGATAGAAGGTGTTAAATCGTACACCTTGGAATGTAAAACAGGATATGTATGACTTTTAGTCAAAGACGTTGCAGGCACAGGTAACATAAAAACCTCCTAAAACAAATCTTAAAGAAACCTTATCAAAACAAAGAATTACCCGGGTATAAAATACTGTAGAATTTTTTAAGCAAGCTCTTTACAATCATGAGTAAAACTCAAACCTTAAAAAAATGACTAAAAAAATCACCCTTTACCCTCTTGTTCTATTAATTATTGCAGCCATCGACAATATCCGCAATTTGCCCGCTGCCGCCATGTTTGGCTCTTCTCTTATTTTTTTCTTTATCCTTTCGGCTCTTATCTTTTTAATTCCTACAGCTCTTATGGCAGCAGAACTCTCTGCAGCTTTTCCTGAAAAAGGGGGAATTTATGAGTGGGTCAATAAAGCTTTTGGAAAAAAATGGGCCATGGCCTCTATCTGGCTTCAATGGATCAATACCATGGTATGGTATCCTACAATGCTCTCTTTTATTGCAGGAACTTTGGCCTACCTCATAAATCCTGAACTTGCTCAAAATAAATTGTATTTAGTCTCTTGTATTCTTATTGTTTTTTGGAGTCTAACCCTTGCCAATTTAAGAGGGCTGCACGTCTCAGCGCTCATTAACAATATTTTTAGCACCATGGGGACCATCTTCCCCTTAATTTTTCTTATTATTCTAGGCGGAGTATGGGTATTTAGCGGCAAACCTCTTCAAATCACCCTCGATGCAGCCGATCTTATTCCTAACTTTAGCAACTCTACAAGCTGGGTCTCTTTAATAGCCATTATGGCTTCTTTCTTAGGAATGGAGCTTGCTGGAGTGCATGTCAATGACATCAAAAACCCGCAAAAGAATTTTCCTAAAGCCGTTCTTCTTGCTACTTCTTTTATCTTTTTATCTATGATGTTTGGCTCTCTTGCTATTGCTTTTGTCCTTCCTGAAGGAGAAATCAATTTAATTTCAGGCGTTATGCAAGTCTTTAGCAATTTCTTTCATAGTTTTGGGCTCTCTCCTCTAATTCCTGTTCTGACCCTCTTAATTGCTATTGGATCTATTGGAACCATGATTAATTGGCTAATCTCTCCTGCTAAAGGGCTTCTTCATGCAGCAGAATTTGGCTTTCTTCCTCCCTTTTTTACAAAAAAGAACAAGGCAGGAGTTGCCTCTAACATTCTTCTTGCTCAAGGGGCTTTAGTCACTCTTTTTTGCCTTATTTTCCTTCTAGAACCAAGCGTCAATGGCTTTTATTGGTTTTTAACAGCTCTTAGCACAGAGCTTTACATGATTATGTATATTTTAATGTTTTTAGCGGGCATTTGCCTTCACTATAAATACGCAGACCGCCCTAAATCCTTTAAAATTCCAGGGAAAAATCTGGGCATGTGGATAACAGCCCTACTTGGAATGATCGGGTGCTTACTCACTATCATTGTAAGCTTCTTTCCCCCAGATAACATCAATGTAGGAAGCCCTGGGCGTTATCTCTACATGATTTGCATAGGCAATATTGTCACAATCAGCCCCCTCTTTCTTTTCTATCTCTACAAGAAAAAACGCAGCTCATGACAACACTAGAAAGCGCTCTAAAAAAATTCTTCGGCTACAATACCTTCCGCGATAATCAGAAAGAGATTGTAGAGGCAGTTTTAAAAAAACAAGATGTTCTAGCTATTCTTCCTACAGGAGCTGGAAAATCTATTTGCTATCAGCTGCCTGCCATGATTCTTCCTGGAACAGCTGTTGTCATTTCCCCTTTAATCTCTTTAATGCAAGACCAAGTGGTAAGCCTTTATAAAAATGGACTTCCTGCCGCCTTTCTCAATAGCAGTTTGGAATATAGCGATATGCAACAAGTCTTAAATAACCTTAAAGACTATAAACTCCTTTATGTAGCCCCTGAGCGTTTTGCTGATAAAACTTTTATAGAAAACCTAAAACGGATAGAAATCTCTCTTTTTGCTATTGATGAAGCGCATTGTATCTCAGAGTGGGGTCACTCTTTTAGAGCAGAATATAGACAGCTTGCTCTTCTAAAAAAGGAATTTCCTAAGAGCTCTGTAATTGCCCTTACTGCAACAGCTACAAAGGATGTCGAAAAAGATATTCTTGGACAGTTAGAAATGCGAAGCCCCCACATTGTAAGAGCAAGCTTTGATAGGCCTAACTTAATGGTTGAAATCCAGACCAAAACAGAAGGTTCAAGGCAGCTCAAGAAATTCCTGCAAAAGCATCCTGATAAACCGGGAATTATCTATGCCTCTACAAGAAAAACGGTAGATGAAACCTTTAACGAGCTTCAAAAAGAAGGCTTTAAAGTAACCAAATACCATGCAGGCTTAAGCGATGAAGAAAGAAGTAAGGCTGGGCACGATTTTGTTCATGGAGAGTGCCCCCTGATTGTAGCAACCGTTGCCTTTGGCATGGGAATTCATAAGCCCGATGTCCGCTTTGTTGTGCATCTTAATATGCCCAAATCCATTGAGCAGTATTACCAGGAAATAGGAAGAGCTGGGCGCGATGGCCTCCCCTCTTTATGCCTCATGCTTTATGCATCAAAAGATCTGATGACTTACAACTACTTTTTAAATGATATCACAGATGAAACGCTCAAAAGAACAACCAAAAGAAAAACAGAGCAGATGTATGCGCTTTGCCATTCCGTATCGTGTAGAAGAAAGGAGCTGCTGCGCTATTTTGCAGAAAACTACCCCCATGCTAACTGCGGCCTTTGCGATAATTGCCTCGATAATACAGAGCTTATAGATATTACAATTCCAGCACAAAAAATCCTTTCCTGCGTGTATCGCCTTAACTCAGCCTTTGGAATTAGGCATGTAATCGATGTCCTTAGAGGCTCAAAAGTTAAAGCCGTATTAGATAGAGCGCACGATAAGCTATCTACCTATGGCATTATGCAAGAGCACGAAGAATCTGAAATCCGCTACTACATTGAAGTGCTTCTAGAAAAAGGATTTTTAAAACGCTCAGAAGGCGATTACCCTGTTTTAGAGTGGAGTGACACCTCCTCCCAAATCACAAGTAAAAAAACAACTTTAAGCGTGCGCCAAAAAATCCGCATCATTGAAGAGAAGAAAAAAATCTCCAAAGACCTGGAATGCAATCAAGAACTCTTTCATGAGCTTACAGATCTGCGCCGCAAATATGCAGTGGAGGCAAAAGTTCCAGCCTTTGTGGTCTTTGGCGATCGTACCCTCATTGAAATGGCAAGAAGCTACCCTAGAAATAAAGAAGAGATGCTTGAAATAAACGGGCTTGGCCCCATTAAGTGGGAAAAATACGGAAAGGCTTTCCTCGAACTTATCAAAGCTTACTGCTTAAAAAGAGAGGATTTACCTACCGCAAAAGTCCCCTTGCCAAAAGAAAAAAAAGAGAACAGCTCCTCTAAAGAAACCCTCTTCTTTTTTTCTCAAGGACATAGTGTTGCAGCCATTGCCTCTTTAAGAAGTTTATCTCCCAAAACCATCATGGATCATCTGATAGAACAGATGACACTCGGAGCGAGCATCGATATCTCCTCGATTGTCTCTCAAGACAAACAAGAGGCCATAAAAAAGGCCATCGACAAAGTAGGAGGAGAAAAACTCACTCCCATTAAGCAAGCCCTCCCCGAAAGCTTCACCTTCGAAGAAATCCGCCTCGTCCTCTCAAAACACACCCCAACAAAAACAAGATAAACAAAGAGAGATAATTTTTTTCTCTTCTCTTCCTCTGTGGTTTCTTCCCTCTGTGGTTTGTCTTTAGCTAAGTCGTTTGACTACTCAGCTTAGCCAAAGATAAAACCACAGAGACAAGAAACCACAGAGGAAGAAAGAGAGAGGAATTTTTCTCTTTTTTTCTCCTGGCTTGCCTGATCGCTCGATGTTCTACTTTTTCACGGCTTTCTTAGGCTCAAAGAGCCGGCATGTGATAGCTAGAGGTCGAAGCGTAGCGGGAGGCCTGGGCTATAATATGACGGGCCTTTGGCCCTTAAGAATTACCTCTTTTATACTTCTTTAGATAAGTCTGCCTTGCTTGCTTTACCTAGCTTTTCTCTAAGTTTTTCTTGGTGGAAAGAAAGAGCTGCAGACGAGGACCACCAGTGTTTTTCATCGCCAACCATTTTGCTAGCTATATGAAAGTCTCTCTCTGCCTTCGCAATCCAGTACATGCCAATAAGAGGAATAAGGCCTTTTGCAAAAGCGCGGAGCATACGGACATCGAAACCAAGAGAGAGTCTTCTCTCATTTCTAACCTGTTCAATTTCTAACCAGGCTAAATCTTCTTCTGTTTTAAAAGGGGAATCTACATAACCTTCATAACGCTCTTCTTCTTCGTTAAGGCCATGAGGATACTCGTCCATTAGCTCATGGAAGCGTTTGCTTTTAATTTGATCAGGATTAATATTTTCTTGAGGGAGCTCTAGCCCATTACGACGTGTATAATCTTGCCCTTGGATCCTTCCAAATTTGACTCTAGTGCCCTCATTGGACAAGGTTTTGTTATACAAAGATCTATGTTGAGCATAATCGTATAAAGCCTTCATGCCAAATATCGGTAATGCTACAATAGAGACGGCTAAAACTAAAGGAGTTGCTATAATTGAAACAATGATTGTTGCAGCAAAAACTGCTCCCTCCGCCAGATGGTCCTTACAGGTATAGGCAGATTCCTCTCGAACAGGAACCTCATCACGATAGCCAGGCACAGAGCGCACTCTTCCTACATGTTGTTCCTGTTCATCATCCCATATAATGCAACCAGGGTCTCTCACCACATCACACGAAACGTTCATATAGCCCCCTTTTAAAATTTTCAAAAAATATACAGACAGTATAATTAAAATCACAATAAAAAAACAATACAAACGAAATATTATAATACAATTTATCTAAAACAAATAACATAAACTATTTCCATCTATTAGAGTTTATTTTTTCTTTGAATGCCTTTTAAACAAAAGATAAATACATCTCGATAGAGATGTATTTATCTTTGCGTCTTTTTCTTGCTTTTCATCTTTCTTCTCTCTGTGTGCTCTGTGATCTCTGTGGTAAAAATTTATTATAGAACATTGCATCTAACGTATTAGCATATTTTTTTACCACAGAGATCACAGAGCACACAGAGAGAAGAAAGATTGGTCCAATTCCTTCCTTTAGCCCCGAATTCTTCCAAAGAACCTAATCTTACTTGCAAGCCCTTGGATTCCATCAGCGCCTTCTAATGCCTCTAAATCAACAACTTACGTCAAGACTGACAATTAATTTATTGATTAATTAATCAAATGTTAATATAATATAAATAATAATTTAACAATTTGGTAATAAAATGAGCGATAATACATCAATTCATAATAATTATTACTCTAGTCCTGTTTATCAAAACATGGCTCCTTCTGCTCCAGAGGAAGTTTCTCACTATCAAAGAATGGTGCCAACTGCTCCTTATCTTGATACGCAAATTTCTGGGGTTTCAGATACTTGCTGCTGTATGCCCTTTTTTGATACTATCTTAAAAATCTTCGGTGCGATAAAAAGGTTCTTTTGCAGAGCACCTAAAAATACTAATTTAAAAGCGATGGGAATGATGATTGCAGATACAGCTTATGTTCAAACGGTATCACATAATACCAAAGTTAACCCTATCCCCCCAAGGCTTCAATGGAATGCCAATTACGGGTATTGCGGGGAAACAAGTTTTATAAGCGCTGGGCTTTACTACGGGCAATATATCTCTCAATATACAGCGCGCTCTATTGCTAGCCCTGGGAAAAATCAAAGTAAAGAAGGCAGCCAGCTTCTTCTTGGCGTTAACGACGCAAAAGCAGCAGCAGCCATGCACCTAAAAGCAACGCCTTGGACAAAAGGACAGAACTCCCAAGACTTCCTTGCCTGGGTAAAAGCTAATGTTCTTCAAGGTCAACCTGTTGTAATAGGCGTTTACGAAAACATGTCTATATTTGGAGATGATGGAGAAGATGGATACGACCATATTGTTCCTGTTACCGGAATAGACACTAACCACGATTTAACCGACTTTAAATACTATGGAGATGACACCATCCGCTTTAGTGATAATGGACTTTACGGAGATGATGGAGTGCCTCCTCAGTACAATTTTCAGTACAATTTCGATGCCTTTCAAGCAAGCAGGAATGGAGCTAATAAAAGAGGCGGCGCTGTTTATTACCTTGCAAACGACGACAAAAACTATGGAATTGCCTTTAGCGGTGTAATGGATAAAAATGGAGACACACTTCCTGTGCGTTTAACTGTAGATAAAAACAGTGAAATGCCTGAAATGAAGGACAAATCCAATACGGCACCTGCCCCTGAAAATCTTACCCTAACGGTTACGGTTTCAAAGCTAGCGCCGAGCACAACCTATAACCTGTACAAATACTCAGATATGTCTAAAGTTCCCGATGGCGATTTTAATGCCTACGCTAAAAGCCATGGCATCGCCCCATTTAAAGTAATCAACGGAAGCGATGGAGCTACCTTCACAATGCAAGACAAAATCCTCTCCTCCGACACAGCCGTCTATAGAGCCGTAAAAACAACCGCCCCTTAAGAAGAACAAAGAGAGTTTTTTCTCTCTCTCTTCCTCTGTGGTTTCTTCCCTCTGTGGTTTTATCTTTGGCTAAGTCGTTTGACTACTCAGCTTAGCCAAAGATAAAACCACAGAGGGAAGAAACCACAGAGGAAGAGAAAGAGGGAAATTTTATTCTTCTTCCTGTTAAATCTCACTCTTCGTTCATTCTTTTGTAGAGGGTTTCGAGGGTGGCAAAAAGGGCGTCGAGTTTTTTTTGTTCTCTTTCTAGGTAATTGGCATGCTCTTTCATTTTCTTGCCATCAGATGGTGGTGTATTCGCAATCTTTTCTTGAATGCCTTCTATGTTTTTTTCTAAAGAGGCAATAGCATCTTCACACTTTTTAATCTCTTGCTTAGAAGGCTTTGATGATTCTTTAAGAGGGTCCGCCTTCACCTTTTTTTCTTTAGCTTTTTGCTCATCTTGCCAGCCGATTTTCTCTAAGAATTCGTCATAGCCGCCTAAAAACTCTTCTTGTTTTTCCTTATTGCAAACAATAAGTTTATTAAAGGCAATACGTCTTAAGACCCACTCTGAGTGAGTGACAACCACTACAGAGCCTTTAAAATCTTCAATGGCATCAATTAAAGCTTCAATGGACTCAACATCGAGGTGGTGCGTCGGTTCATCCAAAAGTAAAAGATTGCAAGGCTTAGCAATAATTCTACCAAGAAGCACACGGCTTTTTTCTCCTCCAGAAAGGACGGACACGGTTTTTTTTGCTAAATCGCTGCTAAACATCATAAGCCCGCAAATAGCTCTTACCTGAGAAAAATTAAGCAGAGGATTAGCCTCTGCAATCTCTTCTTCTACGCGCAGCTTTGGGGTAAGTCTTTCAATAGAGGTTTGTCCAAAATATCCTACTTTCAGAACTTCTGAAGTATTGAGTGTTCCAGAGGCGGGCTCAAGCTCTTTAATAAGAAGCTTAAGAAGCGTTGACTTACCATATCCATTCTTACCAATAATGGCTATCCTATCGCCCTTTTCAATGGTAAGAGAAAAATCTTCAATAAGAGGGATTTCCGGCTTATAAGCAAACTTTAAATGCGTAGCCTCTAGCATCTTTCTTCCCATAAAAGGAGCTTCGTTAAAGTTAAAGGCAAGACCGTATAAGTCCTTAAGTTGCTCTAAAACAGGCAGGCGATCAATTTGCTTTTGCCTAGATTGCGCCTGCGTTGCTTTACTAGCTTTTGCCCCAAAGCGATCGATGAAAGATTGTAGATGGGCCTTTTTCTTTTCTAGGTTTTGACGATTGATCTCGTGGAGCTCTTCTTGATCGATGATAAGCTGGAGGAGATCTTTGCTTTTCCCTTTAATTTTGTGAATCTTATGCCTTTGAATACACATCATGTGTGTTGTGGCTTCATCTAAAAATTGAAGATCGTGAGAAATAAGAATCATCTCTCCTTGCCAGTTTTTTAAGAAAGAGCCAAGGAATCTAATCGAAATAATATCGAGGTAGTTGGTTGGTTCATCAAGTAAAAGGCAATCAGGCTCTGAAACAAGCACTTTTGCAAGCTGCACTCTAAGCTGATAGCCCCCTGAGAGCCCATGAGGAGAGGCGTACATATCCTCTTCTCCAAAGCCCAATCCAAAGAGAATTCTTTCCACTTTGTAAAGGGCTTCTTGGTCATCTGGCCTCAAACCTAAAGCAGCTTCTTCTAGCACAGTGTCTTTGGTAAAGCGGATCTGCTGCTGAAGAAAGCCTATGCGATACCCTTTAGGTAAAACAATCACCCCTTTATCGAGTTCTTCAGCCCCTGTAAGAAGTCTGAATAAAGTGGACTTCCCCATTCCATTGCGTCCAATAAGCCCGCATTTTTCCCCTTTTTGAATACTAAAAGAAGCATCCTCAAAAACGACTTGCCCCCCATACGCTAAACAAAGATTATCCGCCTGAACCATAAACTTTCACCAATGAGCCTTTTATTGAGAGAGTACTTAAAGATCTTTCTTCCTCTGTGCGCTCTGTGATCTCTGTGGTAAAAAAATATTGTAGAACATTGCATCTAACGTGTTAGCTTTATTTTTTTACCACAGAGATCACAGAGCGCACAGAGAGAAGAAAGATCTTTAAGTACTCATTTGTTAACGAGTCGCTTATTATAATACAAGGAGGAGCTTAAAGCCAGTAGTTAAAGCGTCTGATGAACCACATTTTGACAAACTGGGTAAGGACACAGTAAGAGCACACGATTAATCCAAGAAAATAAAAGTAGTGGGGGGGTAGAGGGGCGAGTCCTATACTATTGCCAATAAAGGAGTAAGGGATGTAAACCCCTATCGCCATGATAGCTAGGGTTGTAAAAATGAGGGGCTTTGAGCCCATGCTTTGTAAAAACGGGATTTTTTGCGTCCTAATCATATGAACAATAAGAACTTGAGAGAGTAACCCCTCAATAAACCACCCCGATTGGAAAACAGCTTGCATGCTAAGTGTTGTAGCCCCAAAAACAAACCACATCACAGCAAAGGTCGCATAATCAAAAATAGAGCTAATAGGCCCAATACAGACCATAAACTTGGCAATTCCAGACGGATTCCACTTGCGCGGCTTTAAAAGAAATTCTTTATCTACATGATCAAAGGGAATAGCAAGCTGAGATAAATCATATAAAAGGTTTTGAAGCAAAAGCTGCACAGAGAGCATGGGTAAAAAGGGAAAAATAATACTTGCGCCCACAATACTAAGAACATTCCCAAAATTTGAGCTTAGAGCCATCTTGATATATTTCATGATATTAGCAAAAGTGCGTCGCCCTTCAATTACACCTTCCGCTAAAAAGAGAAGACTTTTTTCAAGCATAATAATATCTGCAGATTCTTTAGCGATATCCACTGCTGTATCAACAGAAATTCCAATATCAGCTGCGCAAAGAGCTGGGGCATCATTAATCCCATCGCCTAAAAAACCTACCGTATGGCCATTTGTTTTAAGAGACGCTATGATTCTTGCCTTTTGAATGGGAGTAAGCTTGGCAAAGACCGTATTTTTTTCTACAGCAAGGCAAAGTTCTTGATCGTTTAACACATCAATTTCATTGCCTGTTATAACCCCTATTACGTCTAAATTCACCCACTTGCAAATTTTTTGGGTGACAATTTCGTTATCCCCTGTAAGAACTTTCACCTCCACTGAAGCTTTTTTTAAATTGGCAAGCGCTTTTCCAGCTGACTGCTTAGGGGGATCTAGAAAAGCTAGAAGTCCTAAAAAAATCAGATTCTGCTCATCTTCTACCGTGTATTCCTTATTCTCTAAATGAGGCAGCTCCTTATAGGCAACAGCCAAAATGCGGAGGCCATCTTCGCTTAAGTCATGACGTACGGCATCAAGTTTTGCTTGAATCGTTCCATCAAGAGAGCATTTGTTTCCATTGACGCGCACATCCTTACAAAGGGCTAAGACCTCTTCAACAGCTCCTTTGCAAATCAAAAGATCTCCCCTCTCATCTTTTCTCACCACAACAGACATCCTGCGGCGAGAGAAATCGAAAGGGATTTCATCCACTTTTATATAAGGAGATTCACTACTTAAGCGGTCTTTAATTTCTTGATGTTCAAGAACTGCTAAATCTAAAAGGTTTTTTAAGCCTGTTTGATAAAAGCTATTTAAATATCCATAGAGTAAAACTTCTGCATTTTCCTCTCCCTTTGCATCAAGATGCCTTTCTAAAATAATCTTATCTTGAGTAAGGGTTCCTGTTTTATCGGTACAAAGCACATCCATGGCCCCAAAATTCTGAATAGCATTTAATTGCTTAACAACCACCTTACTCTGAGCCATTTTTACAGCGCCTCTTGCCAAGTTAGTTGTGACAATCATGGGGAGCATCTCAGGAGTAAGCCCTATAGCTACAGATAAAGAAAAAAGAAGCGATTGAAACCAATCCCCTTTAGTTAATCCATTAATGATAAATACAAAAGGAACCATCAGAAAAACAAATCTAATAAGAAGCCAGCTGACCTTATTGATTCCTAGATCAAAACTTGTAAGAGGTCTTGCATCCAAAATGCTTTTGGCAAGGGTTCCAAAATAACTCTGATTTCCTGTAGCTAGAACAATGGCAGTGGCAGTTCCGTTAGCAACGTTTGTTCCCATAAAACAAAGATTGGGCATATCTAAAGGATTAGTTACCCCCTCTTTCGGAATAAAACTCTCATCTTTTTCTATAGGCATCGCCTCGCCTGTTAAAGAAGATTGGCTCACATAAATCCCTTTAGCTTTAACAAGCCTAATATCAGCTGGAATCATGTCGCCCACACAAAGATGGATCACATCTCCTGGAACTAAGTGCTTCATGTCTACATCAAAACTTTTACTCTCTCCTCTTATATTTCGAATGACAGTCGCTTTTGTACTTACAAGGGCTTTTAGTTTTTCTGCGGCATTATTTGAGCGATACTCCTGAATAAAGCGCATAAGAACGCTGACAAGCACCATAAAAGCAATGATCATCACCGAGTTGTATTCCTTTAGAAAAAACGAGACGATTCCCAAAATAAGAATCAGGGCGATAAAGGGATTTTTGAAATTCCTGAAAAGTAAAAAGTACCAGGAAGGAGGCTTTGTATGAGCAATTTCATTGGGCCCATATTTTTTTAGCCTTATTGCCACCTCTTCTTCAGAAAGACCATTTTCAGAACTTTTTAAATGGAGAAAAACATCTTCTACAGGTAAATGGGCACTATTTACCAAATAGGAAGAGATCTCCTTACTAAGCTCTTGCGTGCTTAGGTGGGGAGAAAAAAATCTTTCGTAGAGAAATCTTTTTAATTCTTTAAGCTTCATATCCTGCTTTTACAGGAGAGAGGTTAATTTTTAAAGAAATTTATTTACACACAGAAAACAAACATTGATTTTAAATAAAAAAGATGTAAAATCAACTAAATCTAAAATTAATAAACAAATAAAATGGCATTAGAAACAAACAGCTTAAGCACTCAATATAAAATAATAAATGATTTTGATCATGCCGCAAGGTTGGATAGATTATATCACAATCTACCGAAGGATCCTTCCAAAAAGAAAACCATTTTAGATGGATTAGACACATTATGGAATAAAATCCTAGAAGCTGAAGATGTTTCACAAGACTTTATTAAAAAGCAAATCACTCCTACGCTCCGCAGATTATTTATGGCGAGTGTTTATTCTGACACACTTAATTCAAAAGAACACAATCAGAAAGAATGGGCGCAAATCTTTTTAAAGGATAGAGTGTCCATTTTACTTCCTCCTGTAATCAAATCTAAAGAAGGAAAGATGGGTCCTACATTTCTCATGCTATTTAATAATAGCGAGAATGAGCAGGTAAAAAGTGTATTAAAGTGGACGAATCTTACAGAAATTTTCTGTAATGTAGTCTATGATGCCTTTTCTAGAGGATTTTCTGAAAACACAGGGACGCAGACTCTCACTGTTTATGGCGGGTGCTTAGTCCCCAAAGCTGAAGGTTTGCACTTTGAAAGAAACCTCCATATTCTTAGAGGAGGAAAAACCTCTTCTCTTTCCGCTCAGGATGGACAAAAAATTCTTAAAAGTGCCCTTGCTATCACAGAAACGCATACGAAAAAAGAAAATGTGGGAAATTATGCACGCTATATTCAACTCCTTAAAGAGTTTGATAAGGCAGCTTACGAAACCCGGGCAATGAATGAAGATCTTGAACAGATAGAAGCCCATGAGCTTCCCAATAAAAACGATCTGCAACTCATGATTAGCGAAAGGATTTTAGGAGAAAATCTTCTGCACTTTGCAAAAACTAAATGGCAAGAATTAACAATAGAGCAAAAGACAAAGACCCTTTATCACATAGGGGAATTTACGATATTAGATATGCTTATTGCCCACCTCGATAGAGTTAACGCCGTTGCACAAGATGATGAAGAGTATGTTGTCAATCATAGATTAGCTGCTACTAATATGGGCAATTTGATGCTTGTTAAGCTAAACGAAACTGATGCTCCTTTAATTTATGTTATCGATAATGAAATTGATAGAGATTTAGCAGAAAATCCTAAACACCAAGAGCAATACCTGACTTTCTTAAACACCCTCTTTAAAAGCTTAAAATCAGAGGCTCCTATTTTAACCCTCATGATTAAAAAAATAGAGGATTTGACCCTCCAAGCTAAAGAAGAGCAGGGAGAATTTGAAGGAAGGTATCACTCTTTCCTCTTAAAGCTTCAAGAAGGCCTAAAAGAACAAAATCCTGAAATGTTAACTGTTTTTGAAAATGCTACAGAATGTTTTGCAGGCTATCTAGATGATATAGAGCCTTTCTTAACGAGATTTTGCAAAGACCTTTCTTCTATACTCCCAAAAACTTTTCAAAAGGGATTTGAAAACATGCTTTTATCAGCGCTTTTCCATGAAAATAGTTTACAAGGGAACTGTTTAAAGGAGCTCACAAGATTAAATTACTCAGAATTAATTCTATCGATTATCGCTACAGAAATAACAAATGGAATGCACCTTCAAATAGAGAAGAAAAATGAATTTAAAGTCTTTTCTGACGATCTCTATGAAATAGGAGGAAAAGCTCTTAAGCATGGATTTGAAAAAATGTTATCACGCTTAAGAAAAACGCTTATTCCTAGATGGGAAAAAGAAGAAACAATAAAAACAACCCTTAAAGAAAATTGCGCAAGTCTTCTTACCTCTTTAGAAGGGCGCATTAACAGCTTTACAACTAACTACATATAAGGAATAAAATTATGAGCAGCTTAAATGTTTCCCTAGCAACGATTTCTAATCAATTAGAACTATTGCGAGCTTATGCAGCCACTTCTAGTGGAGAGAGTAAAGAAGCTCTAAATGCATTTCTCGAAAATTGCAAAGGACTACCAGAGGATCATCCCGTCATTCGCGTTATTAAAGCTATTCAAGGAGGAAATCCAGATATAGAGCTAATAATAGCACAAACACTTGGACTATTAAGTGCCGACACAAGAACATCTCCCAATCATCAGCTCAAAAAAACAACATTCTGTTCCCCAAGCCAAACCCCCTCATACACAACAAGGTCCCCCTCAAATAGCGTGACCTCAGTAGCAAGAAGATCCTTAAATACAACGCCTTGCTTTGACACAGCTTTAGATCCGTTTGAGCAAAAAAGAAATAACACCCCTTCCCCTTCTGCATTTGAATAACCTATAAAACATGAAGCTTTTTTCTAGGCATATTTTTTTATTTATGCTAAATAAAGCTTCATGAAAACATTTTTCCTGTTACTTATTACATTATTCACTTTTTTCCAAGGTTATGTCATGCCAACTGAAACCGCGACGTTTGCAGGAGGATGCTTTTGGTGCCTGCAGCACGATTTTGATGAGCTGAAAGGCGTTATTTCCACCTCTGTTGGCTATACAGGAGGAATAACCCCTAATCCGAGCTACGAAGAAGTATGCGCTGGCAATACTGGCCACTTAGAAGCTATTGAGGTGGTGTTTGATCCTCTTATCATAAATTACCAAGACCTCTTAAATCTTTACTGGGATTCCATTGAACCGACGCGCGATGACGGCCAATTTTGTGACACAGGAGAGCAATATAAACCAGCCATTTTCTACCATAATGAAACCCAAAGGCAGCTTGCAGAAACCTCAAAAGCAGAACTCGCCTTAAAGTATAAAGTCCGTCCCATCCTCGTACAAATCCTTCCTGCGGAGGTCTTTTACGCAGCAGAAGACTACCACCAGAAGTACTACAAGAAAAGCCCTGTCCAGTATAACTTATACCGCTACAGCTGCCGCCTTAAGAAAGAATGAAAGAGAGCTTATACTAAAAGCGAAAGAGGGCTTCATACGCGC
>JABDCQ010000040.1 GCA_013288075.1 Chlamydiota bacterium
TTCATAATTCATCCTTCATAATTCATAATTTTTAGGTGAGTTTGGTTTTGGCGTAGAAGGCTGAGCCTTGGAGGGCTGCTAGGTCGTTTAAGACGACTTTTAGAGGGATATCAGAGAGAAGGGGGGCAAACCGTCCTTTTGCGCTAAAGATTTTAACAAAATCTGCAGGGTTTATAGCGGGCAAGATTTTAGGGGCAATGCCGCCTCCTATATAAAGTCCGCCAAGCGATAGAAATTTAAGAGCTAAATTACCCGCTGCACTTGCATAAATAGAGATAAACCAATCAAGTGCGCGCATAGAAGCTCTGTCTTCTTTTTTTAAAGCCTTATCTGTTATAACAGAAGCTGGATCCTTAAGAGAAAATTCTAAAGATAAAGCTTCTGAGCCTTTTTCAAGCTGCATTTCTGTTAAAAATCTGTAGAGTAAATAAAGCCCCGATCCACAAAGAACTCTTTCAAAAGAAACGTGATCGAATATTTTTCTCATGTACCTTAAAAGCTCCATTTCAAGCTCATCTCTTGGAGCAAAATCTACATGCCCTCCTTCTGTTGCAAAAGGATGATGCATTTTTCCATCCCAATAAAGGCATGCTTCTCCAAGACCTGTCCCAGCTGAAATAAGCGCTTTATTAGCGCTATGCTCTTTTCCTTCATTAAGAACAAAAAGCTCGCCTTCTTTTAATGTGCTTAATCCCCACGCATTGGCTTCAAGATCGTTTAGTAAAAAGACGGATAATGTTTTAAGATCTTCTTGAATTTCTTTAACATCTACCACCCAAGCTAAATTAGTTGCTTTGCATTTCCCTTCTTTTACAGGTCCGGCAACACCAAAAGAGGCCCCTTCAATGGGGGAATCTACACCTTCAAGAAAAAGTCTTATAATTTCTAATAAAGAGGGGTAGTCTTTACTCGGATATTTTTTTTCTTTGATCACCTTTAACCCGTCCTTAGCTTCGAATAAAGCTAAGCGCGTATTTGTTCCCCCAATATCTCCTGCTAAAATATACATTTGCAAAACCTCTTTAGATTAACACACGGTAAAAAATTACACATTCTTTTGCAATCTTCTTGAAGGGGTACTATACTGAAGCAATCAGCACCCTTTAAGGAGAAAACACGCATGTCTCAAAGTACCGATACACCTAAGAAAAAAGCATTAGAACTTGCTATGTCCCAAATTGAAAAACAATTTGGAGAAGGCACCATCATGACACTTGGAAAACACTCATCAACGCGCGAAATTTCTGTTATTAAAACAGGCGCTATCGCACTTGATGTAGCGCTTGGCATTGGAGGATTACCAAGAGGAAGAATCGTCGAAATTTATGGTCCAGAATCTTCTGGAAAATCAACCCTTGCTACGCACGTTGTAGCCAATGCACAAAAAACAGGAGGCCTTGTAGCCTACATCGATGCTGAACATGCCTTAGATCCGGGCTACGCTTCAAGAATTGGTGTGAACTTAGATGAGCTCATGATTTCTCAACCCGATTGTGGAGAAGACGCTCTTAACATCGCAGAGATGCTTGCAAGATCAAATGCAGTAGATGTGATTGTCATCGACTCTGTAGCAGCTCTTGTTCCTAAAAGTGAACTTGAAGGAGAAATTGGTGATTCCTTTATGGGCCTTCAAGCACGTATGATGTCGCAAGCGCTTCGTAAACTTACAGCGACTCTTTCTAAAAGCAATACATGCGCCATCTTCATTAACCAAATCCGCGAAAAAATTGGCGTGATGTTTGGAAATCCTGAAACAACAACAGGAGGACGCGCTTTAAAATTCTACGCATCTGTACGCCTAGATATTAGACGCACAGGAGGCATTAAAGGCCCTGATAATTCAGAAATTGGAAACAGAGTGAAGGTTAAAGTTGTAAAAAACAAAATGGCACCTCCTTTCCAAGTCGCAGAATTTGACATCATCTTTAACGAAGGGATCTCAAGACTAGGCTCCATTCTTGATATGGGTGTAGATCTTGGAGTTATCGACAAAAAAGGAACATGGCTAAGCTACCAAACAACGCGCCTTGGACAGGGGAGAGAAGCTGCTAGAGAAGAGCTTAAGAAAAACCCTAAAATTGCCGATGAAATTGAAAAAATCATCCTTGCAAAATGCCAAGAAAAGGGCCTGCCCACAAAAGCTGACACAGCCTCGATTGTCGCAGAACTCGACGAAGCATAAAAATGTTTAAGGTCTATATGCAGCTTTGAAAAAAGCTGCATATAGACCCTTTGCTACGTTCATGGCCTGGAAGGCCAAAATATTACAGCCCAGGTCGGAGCGGTCAGCGGAGGCCTGGGTTAAATAATATTTAAGCCTTCCAGGCCATTTTTCAGTTGTAACTCAAGGATCCCATGAAATATCTTGCGTTTCTTATCACCTTCCTTTCTATTTTTTCTCATGCATCTATCGAAAAATACTTTAAAGCATTTCCTGCTCAGGAAAAAAATACAGAAATTAAGAACATCGATTTTATTTATCTTATTAACTTAGATCATAGACCTGAAAAGTTAAGAAAATGTCTTGAAGAATTAGCTCCTTATGGAATCCATCCCAAAAGATTTCCAGCTGTTAACGGATGGAATATTCCCTTAAAAGACTTAAATGAAATGGGGCTTAAATATTTACCCGGTATGTATGCTGGTAAAGAACACGCCAATTATTTTCCCATAAATGGCTCAGGCTTCCCAGAAATTGTTCACCTTAACTCTTCTTGCTACGGAAAAACCTATTTCTCAGGCTGGATGACAAGAGGGGCTATTGGGTGCGCCTTAAGCCATCTTTCTGTCATTAAACACGCCTACGATTCAGGCTATAACACCATCTGGATTTTAGAAGACGATATATTAGCTTGCGATAATCCCCATAAACTCACAGAACTTATCGATAAACTGGATCATCTTAGAGAAGAAGAGGGCTGGGATTTGCTTTACACAGATTATGACTCTTTAGCAGGCATTGATCCTAAAAAAAGCCTCGAAGAGCAGCTTCCTATGAAATGGCGCCCTGATATGCCCTACATTTGCCTAAGCGATTTCTTAGAAAACACCGACATTAGCGAAGATTTTGCCAAAATAGGAAGCAGAATCCGCACCCACTCCATGATTCTACGCAGATCCGGCATGGAAAAGATCCTCGATTTCTATAAAGACCGCGGCATTTTTATCCCGTACGACCACGAAATCAGCTTCGTCCCAGACATGCGCTTCTACGTTCTTAAGCACAACATAGTCACAAGCATGGAAGCCATCTCCGACACCAAAAACTGGTTCTACAATTAAAATATTCTAGAAAAAGGGAAAATCTTTTAAATCTTTAAGATTCCTATCTATTAACTTTAATCCTTTCTCTGAATATTTTTTCTCAGCACATAACTCGTAAGTAATAGGACATCTATTATTCATTTATAGCCTCAACTGTCACATTCCCTACAAGATCTCCACCAACTGCAATAAGTTGAGACATAAAATCATTACTATCAATTTTTCTTATCTTAAGTAATCCATCAAGCATCATTCCCTCCGGAAGAAGACCTTCAAAAAAAGGGGGGAAACGATCATATTCATAAAAAGAGGAAGACAAAGGCATTGTTAGCGATACGGAGTCGCCTTTATAGCCCTCTAAATAAATAAAACGATATAATTTACCTCGCTCAATCTCTTGAAGCTCCCCTGCAAGAACACCATTCACAAAAATGTTAGCCCTCTTCACCTAAGCCCTCCTTAAATAAGGCCATAAGCGGGCCTTGAAAATCCATTTTGATATTTAAAACATGCAGCACTTTTAAAAGCGTATTGAGCCGCGTGCTAACCTTACCTTTTTCTATGTCAAATACGGCCGTTTTACCAACGCCTGCAAACGAGGCTAATTCCTTTTGAGAAATGCCAGCTTTCTTCCTGTGAAAACGCACCATTAGACCTATTTCCTTTGAATCCACTTCAAACACCTTTAATTACCGCTATAACAGTAAAATTAACAGATTAAGCCATTAACAACAATAAAAATTATAAAAAACCGCCTTTCTTACCGCTGCAGCAGTAAAAATAACCTAAAATGAGAGTCGGACTCTCTCTTAACAAGAATTATCATATAATTAAATTGAATTAAATTATTTATATATCATATAATATTATTTAAACATTAATTTAAATAAGGGTTATATTATGACACATTTTTTTAATACATTAAACGGTGTAAACAGTAACTATGGTTGGCCAGATCAGTATGCAAGGCCAGCAGCAGAAGCTCCAGAAGAGAGCGATGCAGATAAAATAGAATCGTTTGAATGTCAAAAGGTAGCGAAAGGAGATACTTGCGATGAAGGGGGGATTGTAACGTGGAAAGATCTTCGTCCTCTTACTTCTCTTAAATTCAGCAAATTTTGGCGTTCAAAAACAGAGAAGCTTACAGAAAAAAGCATCGATCTTATCTTCAAAGGTACATCTCCATTAGATGCTACAAAAGTAACTCAAATGCAAGAAATTGCAGCAAATGTAGAGCTTCCAGCTGATTCCTCAATTAAACTTAAAGCTAATGCTTTGCTTGCACTTCACTACTACAAAAACCAGCAGTATGAAAAAGTTATTTCTGCAACGGATAACCTCGACTCTCACGCGAGCAGAGGAAACCTATATTTAAAAGCTAGATCTTACCAAATGCTAAACAAGTTGGTTGAATCTAAAAAAGTATTTTATAGCATACAAAGGGATAACCAAATACTTGTTACGGATGATAAAATAGGAAAAGCTTCCAGAAATCATCGACTTTCTATGCAAGGATTACAAGAAGGAAAAGAACTCGAAGAATTCTAAATACTTGCCATAAGCAAAAGAAGCCTTTTGCCCGTCGTTGTGGCATAATACTTGGAGAATAACATAGAGAGATGAATTTTTTTCTCTCTCTCTTTCTTCCTCTGTGGTTTCAAGTCTTCTGTGGTTAAAAAAAATGCAAGTCTTTGTGTGCTCAAGTGCTAGCTAAAGATTAAACCACAGAGGGAAGAAACCACAGAGGAAGAAAGAGAGAGAGAAAAATTTTATTTCTCTATGTTATTCTTCTAAGTATTGCAACAAGCCCATACGGGAGGGCTCGCTGCAATGTTTCGAGAGAAAATTAACGAGAAGGACGGCTAGGCTTAAAACGCGCTCCACCGGGGCGTTTAGGGCCGAACTTGCTTCTTGGGCGCTCATCATTACCGCCTTCTCTTTCGCCGAATTTTGGGGCATCTCTGCCACCAGATCTTGGCTCAAAAGACTTAGGGCTGGAAAATTCAGAAGCTCTTGGGCTAAATCTTGAATCTCTACCTTCTCTTCTAGGAGCTACTCTCTCTGATCTTTCTGATCTTTCTGACCTTTGGGAGAAAGAAGGCTTCTCTGAAAAAGAGGGTCTACCATTAGAAAAACCTGGCGATCTTGGAGCAAATCTAGGGAAGTCTCTATCGTCTCTTCTAGGTGCGTCTCTTTCAGAAGAACGCGGGCTAAAACGCGGCGCATCTCTATTCTCAGATCTAGGAGCAAATCTTGGCGCGTCTCTATTTTCTGATCTTCTTGGGGCGTCTCTTTCTCCAGACCTGGATCTGAAAGAAGAAGACTTAGGTCCTGAATAAGAAGATTTTTTAGAAACATAGCTAGCTTTTACTTTAGCTTCAAAACCAGGAACCACAAAAGATGTGATTTGAGAACCAGTAAATTTTTCTATTTGTCTAACAAAACCATTGTCATTTGGCGCTACAAAAGAAATAGCGATACCACTAGCTCCAGCTCTTCCTGTTCTACCAATTCTATGCACATAATCTTCCACACTCATAGGCAAATCAAAATTGATCACGTGAGTGATTGTAGAGACATCTATTCCTCTTGCTGCAACATCTGTTGCGACAAGCACACGAACCTCTTCTCGTCTAAGACGATGAAGCGTTTTTGTTCTTTGATTTTGTCTCATTCCACCATGTAAACCAGCTGCATTGAGTCCTAAATCATGAAGCTTATCTACAAGCTTATCCGCTTGATGTTTTGTTGAAGTGAAGACAATTGCTTGTTTCATCGCTTCTTCTGTAAGAAGATGATCTAGAAGGCGGTATTTATGTTCTATGCCATCAACAGCATGCATACGCTGATCAATTTTTTGGCAGCTAGAATGATCCGACTCAATAACCACTTCCACAGGCTTGTTTAAAAGACGGCTCGATAACTTCATCACGCTACCTTTAAGAGTAGCGGAGAAAAGAAGTGTTTGACGTGTTTTGGGTGTAGCTTCAGCGATTTCTTCCACAGCTCCAATAAAGCCCATATCAAGCATTCTATCCGCTTCATCAAGAACAAACATATCTAGGTGAGATAAGTCGATGCGGCTTCTTTCCATATGATCCATAAGCCTTCCAGGAGTCGCTATAAGAATATCGTAAGGCTTCATGAGATCTTTGATTTGTGGAGGATAAGGAGCGCCACCAAAGACACAAACAGTTTTTATTTTAGGAAGGTATTTGGTATATTTTCTAGCTTCTACAGCTACTTGCATTGCAAGTTCACGTGTAGGCACAAGCACTAAAATACGAGGACCGCGCGGGGCTTTTTCTGTGCTTGCGGCAAGTCTTACTACGGCAGGAAGAATAAAAGCGGCTGTTTTCCCAGTTCCTGTTTGAGCAGAAGCGCGCAAGTCACTTCTTTTTAAAACTTCAGGAATCGCTTTTTCTTGAATAGGCGTTGGGGTCTCATAACCTATTTCTTCAATAGCTTTTAAAATCTCTTCTTGCGTAATTAAATCTGTAAATTTCATTTTTTCTTCTTTTTTAGAAAATTAAAAACGCGATTGTAGCAGAACCATTTTATTAAAAACAGCTTATTCGGAAAATTTTTAAAAAATTAACTTTGTTTTGAGTTTGCAGCAGCAAGTTGCATAAGAAGATCGTTCATTTTAGCAAAAGATTGCGAGTACAAATTAAGTTCGACAAGAATTTCTTTAAATTGACGCATCTCTTCTTCAAACACTAAAAGAGCCTTATCTTTACCAATAAAACGGGCCATATTCATCTCGCTTTGACGCTTTTCATCTTGAAGCACATCTCCAATATCATCGGCAATCTGGAAGGCCATTCCTAAGTGGTAAGCTGCGCGCTTAACTCTATCGAGCTTGGTAATATCTCCCCCGCCAAATACCCAACCGAATACAAAAGAAACCTCAAAAAGAGTAACAGTTTTTTTATAAATAATTTGTTTTAACGTTTCAAGGCTGTGTGTGGGAGGAAATAGATCTAAAAATTGTCCGCCTGTTGCCCCTAAAATTCCTGAAGAATGGGTTGCAGCTTCTAACGCAAGAACGCACGCTCTATCGCTAAAAGAAGAAAAAACATTATCTGCTTCCTTCATAACCTGCGCATTTTTATGGATCCTTTCAAAAGCGGCTGTGATTAAAGCGTAACTAGAAAGAAGAGCAATTGTTTCTCCATACACTTTATGCAACGAGGGTTTATCTCGTCTTTCATCATCATTATCCATACAAGGAAGATCATCAGCAATTAAAGATGCGGTGTGGAAAAATTCAACAGCAAGAGCTGAATCATAGACATTTAATCCGTTTTCTAAAGCTTCGGCAACCATTACAACAATCAGAGGACGAAATCTTTTGCCGCCATTCGTAAGAGCATACTCGCAAGCGTCGCGTAGCTTGGTTTTTTCTCCAAGGCTACTAATGCTTTTAGCAATCTCTTGCTCAATCTTGTCTCGATGATAAAAAAAATGGGACGATCCCACTTTTGGCTGCGCTTCTAGTGTGCTCATAGCTTTATAATTACTCCTGAAACATTCATACACGGGTAGCAGGATGCCATTTTTCCCATTAAAGTCCCAGGATTTGTTACAGAATTGCACCCTAAAGAGGCTTCGTCCCCAATAACAGCTCCTAATTTTTTAAGTCCCGTCTCCACTTTTTCTCCATTCAAAGAAATAATTATATCCTTTTCATCTAAACGTAAATTCGCAAGCTTTACTCCCGCGCCCAAATTCACCCCGTTTCCTAAAATAGAATCGCCCACATAATTAAAATGCGCGGCCTTAGCATCGTTTAATAAAATAGAATGTTTAATCTCTGTAGCATGGCCAATCACACATCTATCGCCGCAAATCATTCCCCCTCGAATATAAGCCCCATGCCTAATGACGCAGTTTTCCCCAATGATGCAAGGCCCTTCAATGTAAACACCAGGTTCAATAACAGTCCCTTTTCCTATAGAGATCAAAGAAGGCTGAACGAGATAAATTCCTTGATCTAAAAAAATTTCAATATTTCCAAGTTTTTGTTTTTTCAAATAAGAAGAAAGATTTTTTAGAGCTTCCCAAGGATAGGTATATTTCTCAAACAAAGAAGCATGTTTAAAATTCTCAAGATCAAAAAAAGATTTTATGAAAAGCTTTTCCAGCATATTTCTCCTAAAGTTATCTCATGATTTCTTAAAAGCATTATCTCTTATGAGAAGTTATATATATATAGCTTCTTCTTAAGAGGCAGTGGAAATGTTTATAACTCATACATTTTTTCTATGAAATCTATCTGTTCATACACTGTCTTTCTGCAGATTAGAAATTGTGCACAACTCTTAAAAAACACGCTTTTGAACAAGTTATGAAAAATCTACACACACTCTATCAACAACATTTTCCACATCAAAAATCTTCTAATTTTTTTGTTTTTCCTATATATATCCAAGCGAATTCAAAAATTGGTATTCTTATGTTAAAATTTTTCGCTATTTTTTTTTCATTATTATTGTCTGTGCAATCTGCAGCAACACCTAATCAAAAAGAATATGTTGTTTATCAGGGAAGGAACTCTGGATTTTTTAGCGTTGCCCAAGATGTTCTTATTGGCTTAGCTATCTATGAAAGAGGCGATATTCAGGGGTTTGATGTAAGCTTTGGTCGCGTTGGTTTGTATTATGATGCTAAAAAAGGCCCCAACTGGTGGAATTATTATTTTGAACCTATTTGTATGGGAAATCGCAAAAAAGCCAAAGTTAAACTAGTATCTTTTTTTAATTCCTATTGGAGCTTTTTTTTTGATCGTTCTAGAGAAGAGAATTATGCCATTATTGAGAAGTACATTCGAATTAGACCCTTTATTCAGAAAAAGGTTGATGATTTTTTTAAAACCCATCTCGAAGGCTACCATGTGATTTCAGTGCATTATAGAGGAACTGATAAAATTAGCGAGGCTCCAAGAGTTCCCTATGAAGATGTTTTGCATGAAATTCATAAACAAATAAAAGAAGTCCCTTTAGGAAAAAACTACAGAATTTTCCTAGCTACAGATGAAGCGCTCTTGGTTGATTATTTAATGGATAAATTTCCAGGTAGAGTTGCTTCTACATCAATCAATCGTTCTCTAAATAAGCAGCCCCTGCACCTATCTAAAAAAAATCGTTTTGAGCACGGTGAAGAAGCCCTCATTGACTGCCTTTTACTTTCTAAAGGAGATGTTCTTATAAGATGCTGTTCAAATTTAAGCATGTTTGCAACATTTTTTAACCCTCGCATGCCCGTAATAAAATTAAACGATTCCTATTGGATGAAAGACAAAAGCCAGTTTAGATAAAAAAGAATCTGGGTGAGAGGATTCGAACCTCCGACCTCTTGCACCCCATGCAAACGAAAGGGGGTTGTTTAAAATCTTTTTTTTGTAGTATGTTATATTGAATTTTATGAATTCTTGAGGTGCACATGGAAAAAGATAGCAACAATAACCTGATTCTCATCAAGCTCACATTTGAAGATTTAAAAAAAATCAATCAGCATGGGATTGAGTATTAGAGTGCCAGAAGTTTGCAGCCTTGCCTCGGCTATTCTCAATGGAGGCGATTTAAAATGCCATTCGAAAAGCCGCAGAATCTTGCAAACAGTCTGGAAATGATCCAAGCCATCACTTTGCCGGCGCTGGCAAACAGATCAACTTAGGGAAGGGGGCTACCCAAACCATTGAGGATTATCATCTTTCGCGCTTCGCCTGTTATCTTATCGCTCAAAATGGAGACCCCAGAAAACCGGAAATTGCCCATGCTCAGAAGTATTTTGCAATCCAAACCAGACGCCAGGAGCTATCTGATGCTGCTATCGCAGACATGGAACGCCTAGAGCTGCAAGCCCAAGTCTCTCAGGATTTTAAAGCTCTTTCCTAGAGATGCAGGCGTCCAAAATAAAATGTTCGGCATCTTCCATGACGCAGGTTATAAAGGGCTATATGGAGGCTTTGGATCTGATGCAATCAAAGCCCGTAAAGGGATCGACCCCAAAGAACAGCTACTGGATCGAATGGACAGGACTGAGCTCGCGGCTAACCAGTTTCGGATGACTCAAACACGAGAAAAGCTCAAGCGTGAAAACATCAAGAACCAAAGAGATGCAATTGTTGCTCATGAAATGGTTGGAAAAGAGGTTCGAGCAGCTATTTCTAAGATTGGTGGTATCCCGCTCGAAAATATCCCTCCTGCCGAGCCTATCAAAAAGGTAGAAAAACGTCTTAAAACATCCAAGCCGAAGCTATTGCTTGATGGTAAGGATGCAGCCGGTATTGCAGATAACGAAACAAAGCAGCTTTTTTCTGATGATATTTGATTAACATATTCGAATGTTGTTATCCGTCACATATCCGCCATGCGGGTTTAAAATATAAAAATTGCTATTGGATGAAAGACAAAAGCCAATTTAGATAAAAAAGAATCTGGGTGAGAGGATTCGAACCTCCGACCTCTTGCACCCCATGCAAACGCGCTAGCCAAGCTGCGCTACACCCAGATAGAATTTAGATAGCTGTTAAGCCTTCGAATTGGAATTCTGCGCTCGCAAATTCTTTAACACCGATACGCGCGCACTCTTCGATAATTTTTTCTAAAACATCTCCTGCGTGAACTTCTGCAGCAGAGATGTCTACTGAAATGGAAGCCGCAAAATTAACGCCGCCTTTCAGCCCTTTCACCTTAAAGTTAGCGTAAATAGCTTCTTTCTTTTTAGTAATGTTTTTAAAGCGAATCAGGTTGTTTTCAGCTAAGTCTTTCATAAGGAATTCCCCTTTCAGTTTGCGCTAAATGCTATTAGGTATAAGCGGTTTCTGTCAACCTAAATTCCTTATTTTTTTTATAAAAATAGCTGTTGTTTTATTGCGAAATTTTATTAGAATCCTACGCATGTTTAAAACAGGTAAAAAAATTTATGAAAACAGTTCTTTTTTCGCTTTTTTTTCTTTTACAAGTTTGCTTAGGCGCTAAAGTTTATGATTGTTTCCCTTTTTGGAAGGAATTTGAAGTTTTGCAAATTCGTCTAGAGGAATTATATGATGAAGTAGATTATTTTGTTTTAGTTGAGGGTACGAAAACTTTTACCGGCGATCCAAAGCCTTTATATTTTGCTGAGAACGCTCATCTTTTTGAGAAATATCGAGACAAGATTATACATATTGTTGTCGAAGATTATCCTCCTGTTACAGGAGATTTAGACAAAGATTTCTGGGCGCGAGAAATACATCAGCATAATGCTTCTTTAAGAGGTTTAACTAACTGTCATCCAGATGACATTATTTTTCTTTCCGATGTTGATGAAGTCATTAGAGGAGAAACTATAAGAAAAGTAAAAAGTTATTTTGCGAATAAACACCCTAAAAAATATTTACTTGAAAAAAGAAAAGGTGTCGTAAAACCAAATGTCGTAGCATTGGATATGCCAAATTTTTCTTTTCAATTAAATAGAACGGCAACAACAAGATGGACAGGACCTGCAAAAGCTGTTCCTTATTGGGTGTTAAGTATTTTGACGCCTGATAACATACATTTGTTACACCACACGAATTTAGATTTATATACTTTATGGGATGCAGGGTGGCATTTTAATACAATGGGACTTTTGGAAATGGCTATAGCAAAATGGAAATGCCACAATCCAAATTTTTCTTATGATCAAGAAGGTTTGAGAAAATCCTATGAAGAATGTAAAAGTAGGCATATACCTGTGCCTGTTGATGATAGCTTTCCTAAATATGTCCGTGATAATCTAGAATATTATCGCTCCATTGGGTGGATAGCGGATTACTGATTAACTTTTTTTCGTGGCTGTGCAATGTTTTTGCACAGCCAGGAGCCTGAAAGATTAGAATATTCTTTAAGAAGTAAATATAAATAAAGCATAACGTCTTCGTGTTTTAGTTTTTCTTTTCCAAAGGCGTTAGCATTTAAAATAATCTGTTCCACGTCTTTTTCGTGTTCATCTGCCCACCGAATCTTTTCAATTAAATCAGTAAAATCATGGGCTACAGGAATGTAATGTACATAAGGTTTTAGCTCATCGTAATACCACTGAATATTTGGAGAATCTTGTTTAAACATCAGCGAGTTACAAAATAATTGCCAATAGGCTCTTGAATAAGCGCAGGTGTTGCCATCTACAAGAATTTGATATTTGTAGCGCATATGGTCTTGCAGCAAAAGCGCATTTCCAAAATATCCTTTTTTAATGAGCAGTTTTTTTGTTTCTTTATTTATTTGAACAAGGGGATTTATTTTTGCATCTACATATGTAGGAAATTTAAGGGAAATTTCTACAAGTTTAATGCGCGGAAATGCCTGATTATTTTCACCGGAACTTCCTCCTCTCCAGATTGCTTGATTAACTTTGCGAGACCAAGGAAAGCGCTTATTTGCAGTATTGATGTCTTTAAGTAGCTTGGAATGCCCTTCTAAGGCTTCAAAATCTGGAATTAAAATACAATGCCTATCCTTTTCTTGGTTTTTAGCAAAAACAAGAAGAGGGCCCTTAAAATCATTTGTGCCAGTAAATGGAGAGCTATCATGAAGAGAAATAATAAAGTCTACGTTTGGTAGAGGGGTGCATTTACAAAGGGATTCGAGGGTTTTTGTAATGATTTTGAATCTTTCATGTGTTTCTACATTCTTGGCATAGGATACAAAAAGTTGATTGTTTTTAATTTCATACCTTACTAAAAGATAAGAATTTTCAACTCCTGCAGTTTCTATTATTTCATCAAGCTGGCTTTTAGAAATTTTTGTAAAGGGGGCTAAATCCTTTTTAATGCGTTTGAGCATCCATTTAGGGGTTTCATTCTGGGAAATTTTTTCTAGCAGTTTCTCTTGCCATTGCTCGGAAAGCAGCACCTTAACTTTAGGAGGTGCTGCTTCAGAGTAAACCCAAGATATCGTAAAAAGAAAAAAAAGAAAAATTCTTTGCGGGTTAATCAAAGGTGTTTTCTAGGATAGTTGCTACTTGGTTTTGTAATTGGTTTTTATAGTCATTCCACCAATGATAACATCTAGATCGAAGTTCTTCTAAGCGCTTAGGATCAGAGAGAAGGTCATTGATAAGAGCTGGCGCTTCATCCCAAGATTCAACGGATAAGAAGGGATAGTTGCCAAAGAATTTTGCAAAATAGTCAAAAGGAGTTTTTTCTACGATAGGGATACATCCACATTCTAGAGCTTCTGATAGGCGAAATGAATCTAGATTAATCCAGCCTCTTGGGCAAGGAACAAAAATGCTTTTTAGAAGGAGGTCTCGGTAAGCTCCCACCTGAAGGGCGTCGGGAGATCCAAAATTAACTGTTTCATGGATGAAATAATGAGGTATTTTTTTCATGCTTGTAATCATGGAGAGTCTTGTGGATTTATTAACTTGGCCTGCAAAGCTCCATACATAGTCTCGATTGGCGGAGTGGGGTATTTCTTTATGAGAAATATTACTCCAAAATTTTCTTTTGTATCCTAAAGGAAAGTAGCTGATATTTTTTTGGGATGCGAATTTTTTATGCCAATAGTTTCTGATGATGAACTGAGGATAACCATAGAAATTAGTAGGATGATCATAGGATTCATCACTAAGGTGGATGACTCCAAATTTATATTTTAGCCTGTGATATTGTGAAAAATATCTCATGCATTTTGCGCTTTCGGTAAAGCCGCATACAATAATGGAATTGTTCAGAATTATTTTGTGGTTTCCATCTATTATTTCATTAAAATTATATTTAGATTTTGAGAGTACTTCGCGTATCCAATCTTCTTCCCATGATCCTTCAGGATTAGATGACCATATTAAATTAATGGTTTTATTGTTTGATTCAGCATGAGTTTTGGGGATTAAGCATAGGCATAACAGTATCAGAAAAAACGCTACATTTTTTATTTTCATAAAATCCTTTCATTTGCATTTGGTGATTTAGTTTTCGATTAACCATACTTGTTTGAGTTCAACTTGAGTTTTATAAGAAAGAACACGCTTTGCATTTTTTATATTAAATGGGGGCTTAGTAATATCAAGAGTTCTATAATGGGCTGCAGGAATTTCGTTATTTTTGCTTGTTTGAGTATCTTCATCTACATCATTTGTAATAAGACAATACTTGTATTTATTAATTTGCGATAAAAAGTCTTTGATATCTTTGTGAGGAAGATGTTGTAAAACTTCTTTGCAAATAAGTAAATCTGCCTTGGGCAGGTCTGTATGCACAGCATCTGCGTGTACAAAAGTAATTTTATCATTTGCATAATTTTTATTGTTTCTTTCGACGATACTTTTTACTACATCATATCCTACGTATTTGGCATTTCCCCATTTTACATTTTTCGAAAATTCCCAGTCTCCCGAGCCCACATCAACAACTGTTTCGATGAAATGAGAATGCAAAAATTCCTCTAAGAACGAAACATATTCTTTGGTATTTTCAACGGTGGAACCAAGTCCGGATGTTCCTTCTCCATTTTCATCTTTTCCCCACTCTCCTTTTTCATAAGCGTCGGTAAAAGCTTTTTCTAAATAATTAGTATCTACCTGTAAAGCTGCATAATTTTTTAGCACCAGGTAGAAGTATAACATGACATCTTCTTGATTAAGATTGTGTTTTGCAAATGCGTTTGCATTAGAGACAATTTGCTGAGCCACATTTTCGTTATTCATTGCCCAGTGAATTTTTTCTATTAAATCACTGAAATCTCTTTTAACTGCTACGTAGTGCTCACTAGGTACTAGCTCGCTATAATACCACTGGATATGAGGCGAGTCATGTTTAAAAATCAGCGAATTAGAAAAAAGCTCCCATACAGCTCTTGAATAAGCGCTTGTGTTTCCATCTACAAGAATTTGGTATTTATATTTTATATGGTCAGCGATAGAAAGATAATTGCCCATAAATCCCAAATCTAAGAGTTTTTGGCTTGCATTTTCATCTATTTGCACAAGATCTGTTAGACGGGCATCTAAAAATTGGGGGTAGCGTAAAGAGAGATCTACGAGTTGAATCCTTGGCATTTCTCTATAATTATATAAGGTTATTATTCCCCCTGTACTGGCCCCTCTCCAAATAGCTTTAGAAATTTTTCTTCTCCAGGGATATACTCTACCTGCCTGATTGACAGTTTGAATGACTTTAGAATAACCATTTAAAGCTTCAAAATCAGGGATAAGGACGCTATAAAAATCCGTCTCTTTATTTTTTGCAAAAGTAAGAACAGGTCCCTTAAATTCTCTTTGATTGCCTACATAAGAGAGGCTGTCATGAAGAGAAATAATAAAATCTGCATCCGGAAGATGGATGCATTTGCTTAGATTTATCAGAGCATTTGTAACAATTTGAAATCTTGGGGCACTTTCTACTCCTTCGGCGTATCGAATAAAGACTCTTCCCTCTTTAATTTCATATCTTACAAGCAGAAAAGGATTTCCTTTTCCATTAGCTAGGATGATTTTGTCGAGACTAGCTTTTGAAATTCCCTGCCCTTCAAAGGGGGCCAAATCAAGGCGCACACGATTTTCCATCCAAGAGGGAATTTTTCCATGAGAAATTTTATCTCTGAAATTGTCTTCCCATTGTCCTCTCAATAAAATGGGAGTTAATAAAGAAAGAAATAAAAACGATGTTTTTTGAAAAAAGCTCATTTGTCTTCCTTAGTAAGTTTTTGATATTTTTCGTATAAGGTTTTA
>JABDCQ010000041.1 GCA_013288075.1 Chlamydiota bacterium
TGCAAAGGTAGGGGTAAGGGTGACGGTTATCGAGGTCTCTGCCTTCGTTTTTGGGGAATAATTTAATTAAAATTTCTTTATTATACCAAGGCTGGATAGAGACGTTAGTGTCTGATTTGTCATAGCGCTTAAATTCGGTATAATCTTTTTTCCCTTTGTACTTGGGGCTGTCTTTATAAAAAGAGATAAGGAGCCTTACCACCTCTTCAGGTTTTAACTCCATGCCTTGCACAAAAAAATCTACTTCAGCGCCTACCATGTGCTTAGAAACTTGGTTAAAGGTAGAGCTATCTGCATAGGTATTATGCATAGGGCAGCGGTATCCGCAGGTAATCACTACTTTTTTCCCTGTTTTTTCTTGGAGGTAGTTTAGGAGATCAACAAGGATAGGATAGACAAATTCTTTATCATTTTTAAGAGGAAGGCTGTGTTTTTGCGCTCCTCCGCAGTCGAAAAGGACATTTTTTTTCTCAGGGTCCCTTTCGTCTTTGCGAGAGGGATTAAGCCCGCTTCCCTTGCAGCGGAAAAAATCTTTGGTAATTTTAGGAAAATTCCCGGCATGGGTGTTTTCCCAAGGATATTTATCCCTTATTTTATGCTCAGGGGTAGAGATAGCATATAATTGCTCTCCCTCATGCCTATAGATAAACTCCCCTTTAGCATTGAGGCGTCTTGTTTTCTCATATTCTGATTGCTCAAGCCCCGAGCATCCAAAAACAAGCACTAATGTCCACAAAAGTCCAATTTTCATAAGTATATAATTATTTTTTTATTACTCCTTGATCTTTATCAGAGATTTGAAGTATTTCTAAAATATAACAACAAAGGGTCTTATGAGTCTAGAAAAGGTGAAGTGGAATACCGTCATCGCTGAAAGTCCACTCATGAAAAAGATTTTAGAGGACGTAGAAAAAATTGCCAAAAGCCATGCATCTGTCTTTATTAGTGGAGAATCAGGCACTGGCAAGGAAGTGATTGCCCACGCCATTCACTACCAATCGGATAGAAAAGAAAACCCTTTTATAAAAGTGAATTGCGCAGCCATTCCTGAAACCCTTTTAGAATCAGAATTTTTTGGCCATGAAAAAGGCGCCTTTACAGGGGCTATCACTAAACGCATTGGCAGATTTGAGCTAGCGCATAGAGGCACTTTACTTCTAGATGAAGTCTCTGAAATCCCCTTATCGTTACAATGCAAACTTTTAAGAGCTATTCAAGAGCAAGAGTTTGAAAGAATAGGAAGCACAAATACGCTTAAAGTGAATATCCGCTTTATTTCTACCTCGAATAGACAAATGAAAGAAGCTATTGAGACAAAGCTTTTTAGAGAAGATCTTTACTTCCGTTTAAATGTAGTTCCTATTCACCTTCCTCCTCTAAGAGAAAGAAAAGAAGATATTATTCCTTTAGCCGAATACCTTCTTGAAAAGGTATGCAAAGAAAATGAAAAACCTCTTAAAAAGCTCTCAGACGATGCGTGTAGAGTGCTTCTTGAGTACCCTTTTCAAGGCAATATTAGAGAGCTTGCAAATATTATGGAGCGCTCTGTCATTATGAACGCAGAAGAAATCCTTTATCCCGAGCATTTACATCTTGATGAAACACTTAATCTTTGCCCTGTATCTCAAGGCAAAACACTTAAAGAAGTCGAGCGAAGAGTCATTTTAGAAACGCTTAGGTCCTTTGGAGAAAATCGAACCAAAACAGCTACAGCCTTAGGAATTAGCATTCGGACTCTGCGCAACAAACTCCTAGAATATAGCCTTACGCATAACTGAACAAAGAGGAATATTTTTTTCTTCTCTCTCTCTCTCTTCCTCTGTGGTTTCTTGTCTCTGTGGTTTAAAAAAATGCGAGCCCCTGTGTTCTCAAGTGTTAGCTAAAGATTAAACCACAGAGGGAAGAAACCACAGAGGAAGAGAGAGAGAGAAATTTTTATTCTCTTTGTTCATCTTGGATATAGTGCACGATAGAGAGGATTTCTCTATATTTTGAAAGCTCTCTTTTAAAAAGCTTTTCCTCTGAGGCTTGATGAAAGAAGCGAGCTGTCATTTTATCTAGTACGGGGCCTATTTGCTGTAAAAGAGCATCAAAGGCCATTTCTTCTTCTAGATCAATGCGCAAAATTAAAAATTTTCCGCTTTCCAAATTCTTTGAGCTTTCTAACTCCTGAACAATTTTTTCAAGAAGCTCTTTTGATCTTTGAAGGCTTTCTTTTAGTTCATCTAAAACCTTTTCCACATGGGCATGATTCGCTGTTTGGGGTAAAACGGCTCTTTGGATTTCTGCGTGAATTTTACCTCTTAAATCAAAGGTTTTTTGGCAATATTGGGAGGCTGCTTTCTCAAGAGAAATATCTTCAATGCCTTTAAAGCCAAGCCCCTCTTCTGTAGCATTAAGAAAGATATGCTTCTTATGTTTTTTAGCAAACTTGGCTATTGCATCTGATTCCATGACCCACTTTACAAGAGTATATACAGTGTTTCCTCTCTTATCTTTTCTAGTAAGCAGCAGGTCTTCTACTTTAGTCTCTTTTTCAAGCTCTTCTATTTTAATAGAAGCGTCTTCCATAACACCTGATGCATACCTCTTGCCCCCTGTAAAAGCCAAATCTACTCCTACGAGGATAATAGGGTTGCACCCGAGCATTTTAGCAAAAGCCACCTCTAAGGTGGTGACAGAAAAAGCTTCATTGCCTAAGTCCGGGCCAATCACTTCATCAACAATCTCTAATTTTTCCTCTAGAAAGCTTTCAGCAATGCCTCCTGTGTCTGTGCGCAAATACCCAAAAGGCCCATTACAAAAAGAAAAAACAGAAGGCAAAAGGCGATTCGCATATAAAAAGGGGTTTTCAAAAATAGAGCTTGGCTCTAGGCGTAAATACTCCTCTTCATTGGGATCTAAAGCCATTCCAAAATGAGGGATAATCCCATGAGAACTTAAAGCCGATAAAGTAGAGCCTCCTCCAAAAATAAGAGCCTTGTGCTCTAATGTTTTTAAAGTAGGAATGCAGTTTGCAAGAGAAGGACCTGCTCCACAAATAATTGCCGGGATATCCTTAAAACGCCCTTTAAGCTGATTTGCTGAAAAAGAATTTCCTAGCCTCCTAAAATTGGGAAAAAGATTTTTAAGAAGCTTATGGTAATGAAGCACCTCAGAAAAAAGCGCGTTAAGAGAAGAGGATTTTCGGTAAATTTTTAAGGAAAGGCTTTTAAGCTTTTTAGCATAAGAATCAATGGCAAGAACCTTGATATATTTAGAAGGATAACGAAGGACAACATCTTCTAAAAGAGCGTCCCACATTTTAGGATTTACAGCCAAATGGATATGCACTTGAGAATTTTTTAAGACTTTTTTAGCAAAAGGCGTTTTTAAAAAAGCAGCGATCCCCTCTATTTTGTCCTCCAAAAATACAAGCACCCTTTCTTTTTTTAAGGACAGCCACTCTTCAAGAGCCTCATAGTAAAGACCAGCCCCAAGCCCATAGACATAAATCACCTCAAGCTTTTCTAAATGCTTAGGAAGAATCACCTTCTCTAAAGGCCTCTCTTCAAAAGATTCTAGAGGAGTAAACTGGAGTAAAAAGGCAATTTCCGGATACCTTTCATGAAGAAGCTCTTTAGGCATAATCTTTCTCCAAAGTGATGACGCCCTCTTCACTCCAAATGCAATCCTTTCCCTTTTTTTTGCCTTCTACATAAGCTGTTTCTCTTTTAATTACACCGGATGGCCAATAAAGGATTACCTTTCCATGCAAAACATCTTCTTTAAAGTTAAGCGTTGTTTTTACTCTTCCTTCTGGATAAAAGTACTCGTGCTTTCCTTCCTTTAATCCATTCTTAAATCGTAAAAGAGCATAAGGAGTTCCCGTTTGGTAATAATAAAAAACCTCCCCCTCTTTTTTGCCATATACAAATAAAGAAGCAGATAAAAGAGTCCCCTCTTCACTATAAAAGCGGGAAGGGCCATGAAGTTTTCCTTCTAAGTAAAAACAAGAAGAAAGAAGTTTTCCGCTCTCATAAAAATCAAGAGATTCTTGCCCATTATCAATTTCACAGTCTTGCATTTTCTAATCCTTTAGCGTTGCTGCATAATCTTAGCAGAAAAAATAACACAGAGAAGATAAAATTCTCTCTCTCCCTCTTCCTCTGTGGTTTCTTGTCTCTGTGGTTAAAAAAATGCGAGCCTTTTGGATCTCAAGTCTTAGCCAAAGATAAACCACAGAGGGAAGAAACCACAGAGGAAGAGGGAGAGAGAAAAAAAATTCATCTCTTATGTTATTTCTCTTAATCCTCTCAATGCCTTCACAAAAAAAAGAATTTTTTGAAGGCTTGTATCATTCAGATGTGTTTTCCATACTTCCCATAAGGGAATTAAAAATTTTTGCGCAATTATCTCTTCTTGAAGCTCAAAATCGGCTAGTACAAAATCGGCTTTATCTTCAAAAGAAGAAGGATGATAAAGGGAGGCTATATGTAACATTTTCTCAGAAAGGCTAAGAGCCCTTTCAATACTTGCCTTAACATCTTCTAATAGTTTTGCTATATCTTCTTTAGGAAGCGCAAATTTTGGCACTTCTAAGGCCTCTTGATGCACCTTCGCCTCTAAATCAAGGCTAGATGTCAAGTGCTTAGAAACAGCTTCTTTAAAGGGCAAAGAAACAATTCCTTCAAAACCAATGCCTCCTTCAGTAGCATTGATGTAAGTAGCAGAGGTGTTCTTTGCTAAAGAAGATGTCCATAAAGAAGCTAAAATAAAGTCTTTTTTAATGATAGCGGAAGAGGCTTCATCCTTTGCTAAAACACCACTAGAATACGTTCCTGAATAATCCATTCCCACAAAAATAATAGGGTCGCACCCTAACAAAGAAGCAAGAGCTGTCATAAAATTCCCCACAGTCCAGCCCGCATCAAAAGAAAAAGATTTAACGCCTAGCTTCTCGTAAAGAAAGGATTCTAACGGGTAAATTTCATTATCAGGGACCCATAAAAGGGGCGCATGCACAAGACTTAAAAGTTTTTGAGAAACTCTTCCCTGATAGAAAAAAGGAACTTCAAAACCACTTTGATCTAAAAATCTGTTATAAGGAGGGTCGGGATCAAAACTCGCTGCAAAGTGAAAAGGCACCCCATGATGGCTAAGAACATTTAAACTAGAGCCTCCTCCAAAAATAAGCGCCTTATTTTTAAGCTCCTTTAAAAGAGGGATCTGCTTATCGAGGGAAGGACCTGCTCCACAAATAATTGCCGGAATATTCTTAAACTTCCCTGCAAGACTAAGCCCATTTTTCGCTTCTTTTAAAGTGTGTAAATTAGCAAATACATTAGATAAAACAGAGGCTCCCAAATCTTGGTATTCAGAAATGAGAAGATCCTGCCCCATCTGATGGCTCTCTAATTCTAGCGGAAGGTGTGACTTGTTCAAGAAGCTCATGAAATGAAGGAAGGTGTGATGTAAAACGGTATTGATTAGTTTCTTTTTCCAGATATCCTAAACGAATTTCACAATCGTTTGCAACAGCAATAAAAAAGGCCTTAATATAATAATTATATCCTAAAATTTGCTCTATAGAGTTAACGTCTAATTTCTTTTGCTTACACTCAATCATTAAAAGAGGATAAAGGGCGTAGCCGGGGCAAATATCTTTAGCAAAACAAATAATATCTATGCGTCTAGGAGGAAAATTCTTCTCAAGAGCTCCTAGATGAGGAAGCGTCTTTAAATCTTTTTCTATAGAAAGAAGCTCTTTAGGGTAGCCTAGGTGTTCTAGCATATACTGCACAACACCCTGACGCACTTTTTCTTCCGGTGTTGCAGCTACCCATATTTTGCGAATAGGGTCAAAAATTTTAGAGCGGCTCAACAAGCCCATAATTGCCATCGTGTAAGCGGTAGATCACTTTAATCTTTTGATCTACTTCATCCTTAAAAATTAAGAAAGGATGCTCCGAAAGCTCCATTTTCATGACCGCTTCATCAGAGCGTAAAATCTTTAGAGGAAGTGTATCAGTTCCTATGATTTTAGGAATGGAAAAAGCCTTGGCAGCTTCCTTCTTATTCCCCGATTCAATCTCTGCATTAAACTCTGCAAGCTCATCATAGGGTCTTTCTAAAACATTTACCTTCATATCGACAACAGAGAGTTTTTTTCTGTGATGGTCTTGAATTCTGTCTTTCCATCTGCGCAATTTAGTTTGAAGGCGCGCTACAGCTTCATCAATAGAGGCATACATATCTGAAGTAGAGGCATGAACAATCACTTCTACATGATCGATCTTCACATGAATGGAGCAAAGATGTTCTGTCTTTTGAATATCTAACGTGACTGTCACATGCATGATGTGGTTATGAAATCTTTCAACCTTAGACAATTTTTCTGAAGCATGATTTTTCATCGCTTCTGTAACAAATACGTTACGTCCAATAATATTTAGCGTATACCCTTCATCATTAAACTTACTAGCAGCTGCCATAATGAACCTCCATTTTTTTGCATTCTACTTATCAAGCATCAATTTGACCACAAGAAAAAAAACAAAGAGGAATAATTTTTTTTCTCCCTCTTTCTTCCTCTGTGGTTTCTTCCCTCTGTGGTTTAATCTTTGGCTAAGCTGAAGCCTGCAAAAGACTCGCATTTTTTTAACCACAGAGGTAAGAAACCACAGAGGAAGAGGGAGAGAGAAAACCCTCTTTGTTTTTTTGGGTAGAAATGATGGGGTAGAGAAGTGTAAAGTTGCACCGAACAGGATTCGAACCTGTAACCACCCGGTTCGAAGCCGGGTACTCTATCCATTGAGCCATCGGTGCATTAGTGCAAAGGATTGTAACAAAAAGCCATGATTGAAGAAAAGAGTCTTTTAAAAACAGAAGGGATTGTTCTCAAAAGCTTTAATTACAAAGAAAACGAGCGCATTTGCACGCTTTATACAGAAGATGCAGGACTAATTAGCCTGATCATGAAAGGAATAGGCCCTAAAAAAAGCGAGCTTCTTACCCTTTCCACCCCTTTTTCTCGAGCAGAGTTTGTCTATATCAAAACAAAATCCGATCTTTTTCGCTACTACGACGGAAGCATTCTTGATAACCACATGCTCTTAAGATTAAACCTTGACCATCTAAAAGCTGCAGCAGAACTAACAAATAGCATTTGCCTATCTCAGCTTCCGCTAAAACCCGATCCTCTTATTTATGCCCTCTTAAGAAGTTTCCTCAAGCAAATCGTTCACTTTAAAGACCCCTCTTCTCTTGTAAGTAGTTTTTATTTAAAACTTTTAAAACATGAAGGAGTACTAGCCCTTGATAAAAACGCCTTTTTTCAGGAAGTCGAAAAAGAAATATGCTTAAAACTTATTTTGGAAACCCAGTTTTCAGAGCTTCAGAAAATCTATGTATCAGTAGAATTAAAAAGAAAGATCGAACACTTGTTCAAAGAATTACTAGCAGTATAAAAAATGCGAGAGGAGGGACTCGAACCCTCACGAGAAACCCCACTACCACCTCAAAGTAGCGCGTCTACCAATTCCGCCACCCCCGCATTGGAGTGAAAAACGATAGAGAGTATGCAAAAAACAGATAAATGAAATCAAGAAAAATTATGAGCACCCCTGCAAAATAAGCATTAAAATGAACAAAGAGGTTTTTTCTCTTCTCTTCCTCTGTGGTTTCTTGTCTCTGTGGTTTAATCTTGGCTAAGACCAGAGATCCAAAAGACTTGCATTTTTTTTACCACAGAGACAAGAAACCACAGAGGAAGAGAAGAGAAAAAACCTCTTTTGTCATTCTTCCCTTGGGGTTAATCCCTCTTCCCAGGTATAGTCGGTAATTATAGGTTCACTAAAAAAAAATTATGCGTTGTACAGGATATTGCACGGCTTCAGCCTTTAACATTCCAAAGCTTCTTCAGGCCTTACTAAAACAGGGGGCTGCACACCTTTATAAAGATGTCATTCACGCCTCCTCAAAAGAAGAAAAACAATCTAAAAAAGATGTCTTTTACTTCTCTTATGGAGCAGTCGTTCTTTGGGGCTATACAATAGAAGAAGAAAAAGGAATTTTATCATTTCTAAAAGAGTTTGAAGTAGAGCCTCTTTTAAGACCTGATGTAGATGAATTTACTTTCATCTATGGCGATGCTGTAAAAATTGAAGAAGATGAAATTTTCTTGCACAACAAAAGCACCCTTACAAAGCTTGCTATTTCTTATGGGATTGCGCAATCTGTAAAACTCTCCATTTTTGAAGAGGCTGTTCAAAAGACTATTAATTCCACAAGAAGCCTTCCTAAAGAACTTTCTATTCAGGGCAAAATCAAGCTCTCAAGAAAAGACATCTCCAGAAAAATGGGAGACCTTTTTATTGAGCGTAACTTTATTAACACCCACTCAGAAATGCTCGATACCCCAGAATTTTTCTGGACCCATCCGGAACTCGAACCTTTTTATAGACGCACATCCCACTATCTTGATGTTAACAAAAGAATGGATGTGATGAATAAACGATTAAATGTCATCCATGAACTTTTCGATATTTTAAGAAACGAGTTAAACCACCAATATTCCTCAAGACTTGAGTGGACTATTATCTTCTTAATTATCATTGAAGTGTTAATCGCTCTTATTGCTCTACTAAAATGAAGTGGATCCTTAAGGCCCTTATTTACCTCTACAGGTTCTTCATTTCGCCTGTCCTTGGCAACTGCTGCAGATTCTCCCCCACATGCTCTGAATACGCCCTTATCTCCATAGAAAAGCACGGCGCCCTAAAAGGCTCGTGGCTCACTCTCAAACGCCTCCTCAAATGCAACGCCCTCTTCGAAGGCAAATCCGAAGACTAACAGAGAGCGTAAAATCTCTCTCTCTCTCTTTCCCCCCTCTGTGGTTTCTTGTCTCTGTGGTTTAAAAAAATGCAAGTCTTTTGGATCTCTCGTCTTAGCCAAGACATAAACCACAGAGACAAGAAACCACAGAGGAAGAAAGAGAGAGAGATTTTTTCTCTTTGTTTAATCTTAGCAGCGGCTCCCCTGAGGGATTTCGAGTTTGCGGCCAGGCTTTAGCTTGTCGCTTTCGAGGCGGTTAGCTTTCATGATTGCTTCAATGCTTACCTTATATTTACGCGCTATCTTCCAGAGATTCTCTCCTTCCTGGATCGTGTGGATTTTTTTAGCTACAGGGGCAGGTTCTTTTTCCTTCTCTTTTTTTAGAGGGATTTTTTCTGGCATTTTTTTCGCAGGGATTACTTGAACTACCTGCTCAATTTTTTTAGGCGTTACAAGATGAGGGCAAAACTTAGCAAGAGAAGTATTATGATCATACGGCTCTGGCATGGGCTGTCCTCCAAAGGAATACAAAACAGAGGCTGCTTTTTTCCAAACAGCATCAGATCTAGGGCTAATTAAAAGCTCCTTAGCAAAGGCTTCTAAAGCCTTTGTCTTTTCTGTAACCAAGCTAAGCGCTTCTAAAGTTTGCGCATCATCTAAGCGTTTGCACATAAACTCAGGATCTATTGCTAAAAGCCAGCTAGCAGCTTTTTTCGAATGCACATTTAAATAAGAGGCAAGAAAGGCTTTGAGCCTATTAGGAGAAAGATCCTGCGCTGTTTTTTGCTCTTTTGTAAAAGCTTCCAGAAATTGAAAATCCCCTTCTTTTAAAAGTGCGATGATCTCTTCCTTAGCAACATTTAAGCCCCCTCTTGTAAAAAGAGTGGCAACAGAGTGGAACTCAGGGGTTAAATAAAAAGCTTCTAAAAGAGTGGGGTCTAGCACAGGAGCTCTTTTTATTTCAAAAAAAAGTCCTTCGCTTGTGTAGGGCCATTTCTCTGTTTTAGCAAACTGGGCAATGGCCTGAAATTGATAGTCAGCAAGACCTGGGAAAATGGCCAAATCTATGATCTCTCCCCCCTCATCATGAGAAAACTTAATAGTTCTTTGCTGAATTAAAAGTCCCCCTAAAGCCCCTTCAAGGTTAAAGTGATGAAAATTCACCAAACAAGCAAGAGCCAAATCCCTTTTTGCATACCCTTCTTCAACAAGCTCTTTGTCTTCAAGTCTTAGCAAGAGCTCTGAAAAGCTAAGAGTAGAATACGATAAGACAAGAAATTTATTAGTCAAGTGAGGGTTAGGGGCTAAAGCAGAGGTTAAAGGCTTAAGATCAAAAGAAATAGCACTCTGCTTTTCTTGCAAAACAAAGTAGACAAAGGTCGAGACAAGCCCAATATTTAATGTTCCACTTAAAATAAGTGCTTGAGTCAGCCATTTGGCTTTTTTCATCCAGGGATCGCTATAAGACATAGGAATATAATTTTGGTTTCTCTGTTTTAGAGGTTATGATATATATGTATACCCAATTAGGACAAAATTTTACCATTATTTATATATTATGAAAGTTCCTCTATCCTGGCTTAACGAATTTATAGAACTCACTATCTCCGCTGATAAAATTGCAGAGATTCTTACCCTTGCAGGGCTTGAAGTAGATGCTGTATCTCCAATGGGAAACGATACCCTTTTTGAAATCTCTTTAACGCCTAATTTAGGCCACTGCATGAGCATTTTTGGCATTGCAAGAGAGCTTTCTGCTCACCTAAAAAAACCTTTAAAAAAACCTTTCCCTTCTTTTAAAGAAGACGATGCTTTAAATATCCACGATCTAATTAAAGTAGATGTTAAAGATGAGAAAAACGCGCCCAGATATAGCTGTAGAGCCATAAAAAATATAAAGGTTAGCCCCTCTCCTGATTGGCTTAAAAATAGACTTGAGCTTTGCGGACTAAAAAGCAAAAACATCCTTGTTGATATTTCCAATTATGTGATGCTTGAATTTGGAGAGCCTTTGCATATTTTCGATTACGATACCATTGCAGACAAAAACATCATTGTTAGCTCTAACACTTCATATAAAGAAATAGAGGCGCTCGATGATAAAACCTATAAAATTGAAAAAGACACACTTCTTATTTGTGACCCGCAAAAGCCTCTTGCTATTGCTGGCATCATTGGGGGCAAAAGTTCCGCTGTAACGGGAAACACCAAAAACATCCTTATTGAATCGGCTTCATTTTCAGAATCTAGCATCCGTAAAAGCGCAAAAAAAATGGGAATTAGAACAGATGCTTCCCAACGCTTTGAAAAAGGAGTTGATCCTGAAGGCGTGCTCTACGCTCTTGATCGAGCCGTAGAACTGATTCAAAAAGAAGTAGGCGGTAATATTGCTAAAGGGATCATCGATAAAAAAGCCCATCCTTTTCTTCCCAAAGCCATTACCTTAAGAGCCAAAAGAGTCAACCAAATCCTTGGAACACATCTTAATCTAGAAGAAATTAAAACATGCCTTGAAAGATTAGAAATACAGTGTCAGGCCAAAAGTGAAGATACCCTAACCGCATTTATCCCCACTTACCGCTTTGATATTACAGAAGAGATTGATCTAATTGAAGAAGTTGCAAGAGTCTATGGCTATAACCATATCCCTAAAAAATCGCCCCATTACACCTCTTCAACGCTTCCTTCAAGCGCCATTTATCTTTTTGAAAATGAAGCGAGAAAAGAACTTATCTCTCTTGGCTTAAACGAGCTTTTAACCTGCGATTTAATCAGTGAAGAGCTTGCAAAACTCTGCCTTGAAAGAGGCTTTACAGAAGAAAACCTCGTGCGCGTTCTCTCTCCTAGCTCTATCGACCAATCTGTATTAAGAGCTTCCATGCTCCCAGGCCTTCTTCAGGTTGTGAAATACAACGTCGACCACCAAAATGCCAACTTGCATGGCTTTGAGCTTGGAAAAATCCATTTTAAAGAAAAAGAGCACTTTAAAGAACACGCCTGCATAGGAATTGTCCTAACAGGGATGAGTACGGCGCATCATTACCACCCCAAACCAAGAGAAGTGGATTTTTTTGATCTAAAAGGAAAAATCGAAACTCTTTTACAAGAGCTTTCTAATAAAAAACCCCATTTTGAAGTTTCCCATTTTCACCACCTGCATCCGGGAAGACAGGCTAAAATTCTTATAGAAGGATGTCTCGTAGGCGTTTTAGGAGAAGTGCATCCAAGAGAAATCAAAGCCTTTGATATTGGCAAAAGAGTGTTCTTTGCAGAGATCAACCTCTCAGATCTTTTCCTTTATAAAAAACAAGTAACCCAAATTACGCAGCTTAGCTCTTACCCAGCATCTGAAAGAGATTGGACTTTTAATTTAAAAGAAAATCTTCCCCTAGGATATATTCTAGAGGCAGTTGAAGAGCAAAAAAATCCTCTTCTTGAAAAAGTAATGCTTTTGGATCTTTACAAAAGTGAGCAAATCGGGAAAGATAGTAGAAATATCACTTTAAGATTTGTATATCGAGACAGCGCTAAAACAATTGCTTTTGAAACAGTAGAAAAACAGCACGCGTCCATTATCACTAAAGTGAAAGAAAAATTTCCTAATATATAGAGGTTGATCTATGAATAAAAAGAAAATTGCCATCCTTAGCATCGCTAGCCTTGTAACCCTTTTTCTAACAGGCTGTAATAGTACCCGCGGAACAGACAATTCTAATGTTGTGTCGCAAAGATACATCCATAAATATGGATATGCCGTATCAAAACAAGATTGGGATGCAAAACAGTTTCCAGGACAAGTGATCACAACCCTAAAAAATGGCGTGACAATCACTGCATCTTATGAAAATGGCACTCTTAATGGCCCATCTACTTATACATTCCCTCATAGCCAAGTTGTAGAGAGCTATTTTCTCTATAATCAAGGATCTCTTGTAAAAGAAGCTAAATATGACAGTCGCGGAATACCTCTTAAAGAAACAACCCAAATCACCCCTACACGCTACACAACAAAACTTTGGTACGCAGAAGGCACTCCTATGAGCATCGAAGACCGTGTGGGAGAAGAGCTGATGGAAGGGGAATATTTCACAGTCAATAACGAGGTTGAGTCTAAAATAGAAAAAGGCAACGGCTTAAGAATTAAAAGAGATGCTCTTGGCACACTTCTTTCTAAAGATAAATTCCTAAGAGGATACCTCGTCAAAAAAGAATCTTTCTATTCTTCTGGAACACCTGAGAGCGTAGCCCATTTCCAAAAAGGAATTCCTCACGGAGAGAAAAAAGTATTTGCCCAAAACGGAGAGCCTCTAGCTCTTGAAGAGTACATCAACGGCAAACTTCATGGCAAATGCACCTACTTTAAAAACGGCTCAAAATTCCACGAAGTTTCCTATATTGGAGGCCGCAAAAACGGCAAAGAAGTCCATTACCTCGATGGAGAAAAACTCTCTCAAGAAATCTGCTGGAATGACGACTTGCAACACGGCGCCTGCACCTACTACATTGAAGGAGAGCCTAGAACCAAGTGGTACTACGAAGGCCAAGAGATCTCTCAAAAGCGCTTTAAAGAAATGGACAAACTCGACGACATGATCGGGAAAATCTCCGGCACTCTAAGAGAAACCTCCGTCCGTTAATTCTTCTGTAACCCAGGGTAGCTCGTTACCTCGCGACCCTGGGTTATTTATTTTTATTTCACCTGTTTATTTCACCTGGAAGTAATTTATTCTTTCCTTTACACTTGGCGACAAGATTATTTTTTGATTTTAATTACCGGGCAAAAGTACCTAAAGATTCTTTTAAAATCATTACATTAAGACACTTAAAAAGAAATCTACCCAATTAATTTTTGAAAATTTGACAATAGTATCACAATCTGATATCATATGAGAAAGAAGCACCTTAATACGCTCGAAGCCATTTTTCACGTTCCAATACTTTCGAGTGTTAATTGGAGTGACATTGAAGCTTTATTTATTAGTTTGGGCGCTCAAGTTATTGAAGGACGAGGTTCCCGAGTAAAAGTCTATCTCAATGACCGCGTCGGTATGTTTCATAGACCGCATCCACAAAAAGAAACCGATAAAGGTGCGCTCGTTTCAGTTCGCAGATTTTTAGAAGAAGCAGGAGTAATAAAACCATGAAATACAAAGGATATCAAGGACATGTTAGTTATGATGAGGAAGCTAAAATCTTCCATGGAGAGATTGTAGGATTGAGAGATGTCGTCACCTTCCAAGGAACCTCTGTAAAAGAACTTGAAAAAGCTTTTAAGGATTCAATAGATGAATACCTAAATTTTTGCAAAGAACTGAAAAGGGCCCCTGAAAAGCCATTTTCAGGAAAACTCTTACTCCGCCTCCCTCCGGAAATACACGAAAGAGTCGCGTATGAAGCAGAGCGCAGTGGATTAAGTTTAAATACATGGATTAAACAAGGACTTCAAAAACTTCTTATACCCCCTTCTGAAACCAAGCCTTCTCGCAAAAAATTTGCTTAATACGGACTTAGAAAGATTTTAGAAGAAATAAAATAGGAGAATGTCATGAAATACCACTTTAAAATATGCAAGGAAAAGAAAGGATTTTCAGCTCAATGCATGGAATTAAAAGGGTGTATTACTGAAGGAGATTCTCTAAAAGAGCTTTTTAAAAATATGAAAGAAGCCTTAAATCTCTATATCCAAGAGCCTGAAGATTCCCAAGATTTAGCTCTTTTACTCGACGTTCCACTTTTAACCACTTTCTTAGGCTCAAAGAGCCGGCATGTTATAGCCCAGGTTGAACTAGAAGACAAAATCAAAATTGAGCCCTGAAGGGGCATACGCATAAACCTAAAAAGAAAAACACTAAAGCGAAAGTCCTTTTCATAGGCATTAAGCTAAGGTTTTTCTTTGGCCTGAAAGGTCTATATGATATAGCCCAGGTCGCAGCGTAGCGGAGGCCTGGGCTGTATCATATAGGCCTTTCAGGCCAAAAAAAAACCTTAGCTGAAGCGCGTATGAAGTCCTCTTTCGCTTTTAGTATAAGCTCTTCCTTGAACCAAAACTCGCATTATTTTGTTATTTTTCTTTTTAGGTTTATGCGTATGCCCGAAGGGGCGGCATAAAATTGCAAGCTTAGCCGCCCTTGCAGAGCTTAAATTATTTTTTTCATTTCTATAGAGGCCTCTTGCTATAACATGCCGACTCTTTGAGCCTTAAGAAAGCCCCTTGAAAAGTGGAACATCGAGTGAATGCCTAGATTTTTGCAAAGAACTGAAAATACGTGGGTTATAAAGATTTTAGAAAAAACCAAATCTTTTCAACGAAACCTTC
>JABDCQ010000042.1:0-10002 GCA_013288075.1 Chlamydiota bacterium
TGTTGAGGTTCCTTCTCATAAATATTGGGGGGCTCAAACGCAACGTTCGATAGAAAATTTTTGTATCGGCACGGAGAAAATGCCTATAGAGCTTATCTATGCTCTTGGAATTGCTAAAAAGGCTTCTGCAATAGTCAATGCAGAGCTAGGTCTTCTTTCTGAGGAAAAAAAAGAGGTCATTGTAGCTGTTTGTGATGAACTCATTAACGGAGAGCTCAATGACCACTTTGATTTGGTTGTGTGGCAAACAGGTTCTGGCACGCAAACCAATATGAATGTCAATGAAGTCATTAGTAATAGAGCTATTGAAAAAATGGGAGGCGTGATGGGCTCTAAAACGCCTATCCATCCTAATGATGATGTCAATAAGTCTCAGTCATCTAATGACGTTTTTCCAACAGCCATGCATATAGCAGCAGCTGTTTCTATTCACCAAGGGCTTCTTCCTCATCTAAATACCCTTTTGCAAGGCTTTAAAGAAAAAACAGAAGAATTTAAAGACATTGTGAAAGTGGGAAGAACGCATTTAATGGATGCTACACCTGTGACACTTGGCCAAGAGTTCTCTGGCTATGCCTCGCAAGTAGAACACGGAATAAGAGCTATTAAAAATGCCTTGCAGCCCCTTTATGAAATAGCGTTGGGCGGCACAGCTGTTGGTACAGGAATTAATGCCCACCCTAAGTATGGAAAAAGAGTTGCAGAAGTGATTGGCGAACTTACAGGCTTTCCTTTTATAACAGCCCCCAATAAATTCGAAGCTTTAGCAGCAAATGATGCAGTTGTAGAGATGAGCGGCGCGCTTAAAAGAATTGCTTGCTCGTTTATGAAAATCGCGAACGATATCCGCTGGCTCGCCTCTGGTCCAAGAGCTGGCCTTGCTGAAATTTTTATTCCAAGCAATGAGCCAGGTTCTTCTATTATGCCAGGTAAGGTAAATCCAACGCAGAGTGAAGCCATGACCATGGTAGCTGTTCAAGTGATGGGTAATGACGCCGCAATTGGTTTTGCAGGCTCTATGGGTAATTTTGAATTAAATGTCTTTAAGCCTGTCATGATTTATAATCTTTTACAAGCTATACGCCTTCTCTCCGATGTGTCCATCAATTTCCACGACAAATGCCTAAAAGGAATAAAAGCCAACCTTCCTAAAATCAAAGAGCATCTAGACAATTCGCTTATGCTTGCAACAGCACTAAACCCCGTCATCGGCTACGACAAAGCAAGCAAAGTCGTCCAAAAAGCCTACAGCGAAGGGATCACCCTCAAGGCAGCGGCCGTGGCCTTAGGCTTCCTCACCGAAGAAGAAGCAGCAAAGGCCCTCGACCCCTCCAAAATGATCTAAAAAAAAAGTATGAAGGATGAAGAGAAAAAACTGTTATTATTCAGTTTGCTCAGAAATAATGTTTTGGAGTTGTCTGGAAAAGGCTGGCAGATAGTCTCTAATGGTTTTCCAGATAATATCAAGATCTGTATCAAAATAAGCGTGGATTAAACGATTACGCATTCCTACTAATTGTTTCCAGGGTATTTCAGGAAATTGATCTTTAGTTTTTTTAGAAATTTGATTTGCAGCTTCTCCTAGAATTTCAAATTCGCGTAGGATGCCAGATCTTAATAGTCTGTTTGTATTTAGACTGGCTCTTCTCTTGCCTTTTACAAAGGATAGGATGGCCGTTGTAGAGTCCAACATATGATTTAAGCGAATTAAATCTTTATGTTCCATAGATGACTTTGGCTGTAGACAAGACGTCGTTACGGAAATAGGGGCTTAAGTCATTGGCGGTTTTAAGATCAACATCTCGTCCCATAATAGAACTTAATTCTGATTCCATATCAACAATATCAAAGAGTGTGGGAATATGTTTTTTATTAAATTTAACAAGAACGTCTATGTCGCTTGAGGCATGAAAGTGAGAAGTTAAGATTGATCCGAACAATGCTAAAGAAACAATATGATATTTTTTGCAAAAGGCGGCGATTTTCTTTTTATTTATACGGATTTTTAACATATTAACTCTTACTTTTCCTTAATATATCATAAGCAAAATTATTTTTGGAAGAGCTTTGATTGTTTTTTGAGGCGGAAGAGGTTGAAGAATTTTTCGATGGATAGGATGCATTTAGCGTGGATGGCGGTAAAGAAGACCCAGCTGAAGAAGAAAAGGACAATGGAAATGCTTCCCATGATGATGTCGGAGAGCCAATGCGCTCCTGTAAAAAGCCGTGGAAGGCAAAGGAATGCGGCATAGACCGCAGCTATTTTAGCCATTCTTCCTTTTATAAAGAAAAGGGCGCAGCTGCCAAACAAGAGGGCTGTTGTGGCGTGGTCTCCGGGGAATGTGCGGGAGGCCGTATCTTTGATTTTTAGCCAATTTATATGATCGGAGAGCTTGACGCTTCCTTCAAAGACAAGGGTGGGGCTTGGGCGAGGAATTCTTAAATAAGATCTAAAAAACAATTCATTAACAAAATAAATAATTAAAGCTGCAAAGAAGATACAAAATACAAATTCGGCGATTTTTCTTAATTTAAAGTGTTTATGAGCGCTTTGAATATAGGTAGCAAAAACGGCAATGATACAAATATCTTCTAGCCAGTCGGCATAACGGTGGTTAGCCATAGCCCAAAATGTTTGCCACCATTTAGGTCCATTTAATGAGGCATTTGTAAGTTGAAAGAATGCTTTATCGATAATATCCCAGATAGGTCTTGTAGCAGGCCATAAATAAGAGCCTACAAGAAATAAAATGAGAAGGTGGCAAATAAGAATGCCCTTTAGATTCCATTTTCTGTAGGGAGATAAAGCTTCAATCGACATACTTTTTTCCTTCTTAAGGTTTTGCTTTCCTTATCTTAGCTCAGGTGTAGCCTAGATGCATCCGATATCTCTTAAGGGCCAAAGGCCCGTCATATTATAGCCCAGGTCGCAGCGTAGCGGAGGCCTGGGTAAAGGATATAACTCATATCGAGCCCTGTAAGGGCGGCATAAGCTTGCAATTTTATGCCGCCCTTACGAGGCTGACAAGAAATAGCGTCGGGCCGCCTTTCGTTTTCTTTCCCCGAATTTTTCCTTCACTGCAAATACCCTATTCTTAGGAGTATGTGAATTTGCAGTGAAGAAAAAATTCGGGGAAACAAATCCAAAATTCGACTGCGACGGTATTCCCTGTCAGCCTCTACAGGGCTCAATGTTGATTTCGTTCTTTACCCAGGCCTCCGCTGCGCTGCGACCTGGGCTATTAATATGATGGGCCTTTGGCCCTTAAGGTACATCGGATGCATCCAAGCCGCCTCTAAGCGAAAAACAAGATGCGTTATATAATTTAGGCTTTGATAATACAAAAAAACAAAGTTTTTTTGTAGTTAATCTTTAGAGTTAAAGTGGATTCCTATTCTCGTGAGTAAAAAACGGATGGTTAGGATAGGGTTTGTCAGTAAAAATTTTATGAGGTGAAGGTAGGAGGTTCCTTCAATCTTTTTTTTAATAAAGGAAGGGTTCCTTGCCAAGGCATCTAAAATCCAGCCCCTATAAGGGGGGGCTAGAGGCTCTGGTAAATCTTCTAAAGAAAAAAAATGAATGTCTTTGGTTTCATTCCCTTTTAAAGGATTTCCTGAAATAATGGAGCATTCAAAAAAATAGGTGACTTGAGAGAGTTTATTTGCAGGAAGGTACTCGGCAATTTTTCTTTCAATTTTTGTTTTATAGCCCGTTTCCTCTTCGAGTTCTCTTAGAACAGCTGTTTCAGGAGATTCTCCTGTTTCAATGCCGCCGCCTGGTAAAACCCAAACGGGGATATCTCTTCTTTTGATTAGAAGAAATTTCCCTTCATTAAAGATGATTCCACAAACTGCTTGTTTTGCCATGCGAAATAGTGTAAAACATAGAGCAATTATGTACAAAAGCTTCTTTTTACTATTTCTTTTTTTAGTGGGCTGCAAAAAGTATGATTTATCTGTAAGTCAGCATCTGATTAACAGAGAATATCTTGCAAGCACCCATGTAGGAACCCCCGACCCCTGTCAGGAGTGTCCTCCTACGGGCGATATGCTAAGTGTTGAATGGGTCATTCCAAGAGAGCTATTAGGAGAAAATCCGGAAGTCGTTTTACACATTCTCTTTAAAAACTACACAGAAGAAACGCTTTATTTTCCCATTAAAGAGAGGGCTTCTTATGTAACGTACTATCTTCTCGACGATGACTACGAAGAAAAAGAAGGAATTTTTGCTTATAAAGCAGAGATTGTAACAGAGGATGGAGAAATATATAGAGAATGGAAACATCAATTGTGGGTGAATCTCATCACACTTGAAGAAATGGAAGAAGAGTCTACAGAACAAAGTAATTCCTGCGTATCAGACCAGCCAATGCAAGAATCTGTGATGGAGACTCCATAGCGCAAAGATGCAGGGTCTTCGCTTAAGGCTTGGTTTCCTTCTTCTAGATTGCTCTCAAGCATAACGCCTATAATATTTTTATTCCCTTCTTCTATCTGTTCAAAAACTGAAACAAAAACATCTTTTTGCTTTTCATATTTCTTTTGAGAATTTCCATGAGCGCAATCGATTAGAATGGGGGAATTAACCCCATGTAAATGCATCATTTGTGTTACCCCTGCAACCGTTTTTTTATCGTAATTAGGCCCATTTGTAGCGCCTCTTAAGACCATGTGGGAATAAGCATTTCCAAAACTTTTTTTTGCACAAAGCTTTGCCTCATCATTTATTGCCATAAAGGCATGAGCTGATCTTGCTGCAATGATTCCTTGAATGGGGCTAAGAAGATCGCCATCTAAAGCATTTTTGAAGCCCACAGGGAAACCAAAAGAAGAAGCTAGCTGCCTATGGGGTTGGGAAGAGGAGGTACGCGCTCCAATAAAACCCCAAGTGATTAAATCTTCAATATAAGGCGCTACAAGAGGATCCACAAATTCTGTAGCAACGGGTACTCCTAGTTCAGCCATCTCTTTTAGGAGCTTTCTTGTCCAATAAAGGCCTGTTGCTATGTCATTTGTTCCATTTAAATAAGGATCATAAAGCAACCCCTTCCATCCGGTTGTTGTACGCGGCTTTTCAAAAAAAAGACGCATCACCAGGAAAGAAGAATGAGTTAGCGCCTCTTCTTTAATGCGCCTTGCATATTCTAAAGCCATTTCGGGATCATGAATAGAGCAAGGCCCTAAAATAATAGCAACTCTGGGATTAGATCTTTCTACAATGGAGGCAGCTTCTTTGCGACTTTTCAATATAAAATCTTTCCCTCTTTGGGAAAGAGAAATTGCAAGTTTTACATCTTCAGGAGTAGGGAGCAAAGGTTGCGCAGTAAAAAATTCCATATCCGGCCAAGTTTTAAAAACTCATACCACGATAAAACTTATTCCGCAATCAGAGAGAAAGAGAGAGGATAAATTCCTCTCTCTCTCTTTCTTCCTCTGTGGTTTCTTGTCTCTGTGGTTAAAAAAATGCAAGTCGCTGCGAGCTCAAGCGTTAGCTAAAGACAAACCACAGAGACAAGAAACCACAGAGGGGGGAAAGAGAGAGAGGGGTTTTTACCGTCTCTCTGTTCCTTCAGGTGAGGTCGTCGATTTTTTTCATGATGAGGGCGAGCTCTTTTTCGGATTGCTCGAGTAGGGCTTGGATTTTGTCTACAAGCGGTTTGGGGGCTTTTTCCACAAACTCGGTGTTGGCAAGCTGCGTTCTTGCTGTGTTTTGCTGGTTAATGAGCTTTTCTTTTTCTTTATTTAGGCGGATCTTTTCCTTTTCTTTCATTTCTTCCGGTAAAGGAATAATCAGCTTAAGGCTTCCAACCATTGCAGAGGCGCTCATGGCAATATTTATCTCTTTATGTGTGTAGGTGATACTTGAGAGCTTAATAAGGCTTTTTAAAATAGGATCATTTTTTTGAATTAGCTGAAGCTCTGGGTTTTTTTCTGCCGCAACGAAGATAAGATCTGTTGCTACATTAGGAGCTAGCTGCATCTCGGCGCGGATATTGCGGATGGTGCGCAGTAGCTCATCGATAAAGGCAAACGTTTCTTCAATCTTAGGATTGATATGGCTCTCTTCAATCACTTGAGGATAAAGAGAAACAATGCATGCAGGGGCTTTTAATGCTTCAAGGAGCTCTTTTGTATAAGCATCGCAGGTTGCGGAAGGTTTTGCTCCTTCGCATATTTCTTTAAGATGTGTGTACAGCTCTTCTGTAATAAAAGGAGCCATCGGATGTATAAGGCGAATCACGCTTCCTAAAATCACAAGGAGGAGTTTTTGCTTATTCTCTTTTTGGGCCTCTGTTCCCACTTTAAGAAAGAGGTAAGGCTTTGTGAATTCTACATAGTAAGCGCAAAACTCTTTCCAGAAAAACTCGTAAGACGTAGTCGCTGCCTTATCAAAGCCATATTCAGCTAGGTGGGCATTTACATTTTTTATCGTCTTGTTTAGTAAGGAAAGAATCCATTCATCTTCTAAGGTGAGAAGGGAAAGATCTAATCCTTTAGAAATAGCATCGGGTGTTAGCGTTTCTAAATTTGTAATCACATAACGCGCGCCATTCCAAACTTTATTGGCAAAGTTTTTAAATTCTTCAAAGCGTCTTCTGTCTAGATCGATCTGCCTTGCGTAGGTTGTGCTTGCACAAAGCGCCATACGCATGGCATCGGTTCCATAGCTTTCAATGATTTCTATGGGGTCGATGATGTTACCCTTTGATTTAGACATTTTCTCCCACTTATAATGGACCTCTTGGGGGAGGGGGGCTCCCACATCGTAATCATGTCTTTCTTTACCTGTTACATAAGTGATGGATCCATCTTTTTGTACACGCCAGTAAGATTTTCCATAAATTAATCCATGGACAAAGGTTTCAGGGAAAGGAGGAATGTCTAGAGCATATTCACCCATTAAAATCATGCGGGCAATCCAGAAGAAAAGGATGTCATGTCCTGTAATGAGTGTTGAGTTAGGATAAAATTTTTGTAGATCACCTGTTTTGTCTGGCCAGCCAAGAGTGCTAAAAGGCCAAAGAGCAGAGGAGAACCAGGTATCAAGCACATCTTCATCTTGTCTCCAGGCATCGGGATTTTTGGCTACTTCAGAAGGCAACTCATCTCCTGCATGGCAAATCATATTTTCCGGATTTGCTTTTTCATACCAAATAGGAATTCTATGGCCCCACCAAAGCTGTCTTGAAATACACCAATCGCGGAGGTTATCAATCCAATGAAAATAGGTACTCTCCCAATGAGGAGGAATAAGTTTTACTTTTTTTTCTGCAACGGCATTTTTAAGTTTTTCCTTAAAGCCGCTTGTCTTTACAAACCACTGTTTAGAAAGATACGGTTCGATCACAGCTTTTGAGCGGTAGGAAATACCTACTCTATGTTTATGGGGAACTGTATTTTCAAGAAGGCCAAGTTCTTTAAATTTACTTACGATGGCACTCCGCGCTTCTTCCATAGTAAGCCCTTCAAAAGCGCCGCCTTCTTGATTGATCTTGCCATCAGGAGTCATCATGGTGATCATGGGAAGGTTATGTCTAAGACCTATTTCGTAGTCGTTAGGATCGTGCGCAGGGGTAATTTTTACAGCGCCTGTTCCAAATTCAGGATCGATATGGGGATCTGTAATAATAGGGATTCTGCGCCCTACAATAGGAAGGAGAATATATTTTCCTACAAGCTCTTCATAGCGCTCATCTTTAGGAGATACAGCTACAGCTACATCGCCTAGCATGGTTTCTGGGCGTGTCGTGGCAACAACTATATAGCCTGTCTTGTCTTCAAGAGGGTAGCGAAGCATCCATAGGAAAGAGTCTTTGTCTTCATATTCTACTTCGTCATCAGCTAGAGCTGTTTGGGTATAAGGATCCCAGTTAACAAGATAATCGCCCCTATAAATAAGTCCGTCATCAAACATCTTTTTAAAGATGGTTCGGACTGCTTTATTTCTCTTTTCATCCATTGTAAAGCAGAGTCTTGACCAGTCGCAAGAGCAGCCAAGCTTTTTGATTTGGTGGAGAATATGCGTTTCGCTCTCTTCTTTCCATTTCCACGCATGGCCTAAAAATTCTTCTCTTGAGTATTCAAACCTTCTTTTGCCTTCTTTTGCCATGAGTTGCCTTTCAACAACTGTTTGGGTAGCAATCCCTGCATGGTCAGTTCCAGGAATCCAAAGCGCTTCAAAGCCATTCATTCTTTTCCAACGGATAAGAACATCTTGCAAAGTACTAACAAGAGCATGCCCCATATGCAAGACGCCTGTGACATTTGGAGGGGGCATCACAATTGTGTAGGCAGGTTTTTTAGATGCGGCATCGGCTTTAAAAAAGGAGCCCTTTTCCCAGAAATTATACCATTTTTCTTCAATGAGGTGAGGCTCGTAGGCCTTTGCTAGTTCTTTTTTTGGATTTTCTGTCATGAAATGTACCCGAGTAAAGAAAGAAGCTTATCATAATATTAAAGACAAAGAGAAGAAAAAATTATGGGTCGTATAGCTGCTGCTCTAATAATTGTTTTCGAAATTTTTTATGGCAAAGAATCTTTTGAGCGTACTCATCATCTTTAGCTGCTGCTTTTTTTAAATAAATTTCAGCTTTGATGAAATCTGGTTCCATTTTTTTTCCTTTATAAAGCAAATAACCTAAGTGAGATTGAGCATCAGTCACGTTTTGGTCTGCTGCTTTTTGCAGATATTCAAGACCTTTATCTATATTTTTTTCTATTACATCTCCTTCGATGTAATATCTTCCGATCGCGTATTGCGCTCTTGAGAGTCCTTTATCTGCAGCTAATTTAAAATATTTTGCTGCTTTTAAATAATCTGTTGAAACTCCATGGCCCCATTGATAACAATCGGCTATAAAAAGTTGTGCCTTAGAAATGTTTTGATCTGCTGCCTTTTGAAAATGCTTTGCAGCTAACTTAAAACATATGACCTCTAGATGCTTAAATTTTTTGCCCCTTCGATAATGATAAAGCCCTTTTGCAAAGTCGAAGGCAGCATCCATGATCTTAACAACTATTGATTTAATGAGAATTTCTTGAGCGCTAGTGTTTTCTTCGGAAGAAAATTCATTATTAATAGGCTGAGATAATTCTGATATTGGAGTCATAATAAATATTGGGTTTTTTTGTTTTAAGAATAATAACATTCATTGCTTTTAATATAAAGCTCATTTACCAAAAAAACTTCAAAAAATGGGGTATAACTCATGATTTTAGCTAAGGTTTTAAGGAGTTAACGGCAAGGAAATGATAAGAATGATATAATGATAAGAATGATATTTTTTTAATTTTTTTTCTTCATCATTCATATCATTATATCATTTATATCGCTGCTTTTGTCGCTCGGATTCCAAATGCTTTGACTATGGTGTTAGACATTCGTCACACCCTGGCTAAATTATGGGTCGTATAGCTGCTGCTCTAATAATTTTTTTTGAAATTTTTTATTGCAAAGAAACTTTTGAGCGTCCTCATAACCTTTAGCTGCTGCTTTTTTTAAATAAATTTCAGCTTGGATGAAATCTAGTTCCACGTTTTTTCCTTTATAAAACAAATAACCTAAGTAAGATTGAGCTTCGCTATCGTTTTGATCTACTGCTTTTTGCAGGTATTCAAGACCTTTATCTATATTTTTTTCTATTACATCTCCTTCGATGTAATATCTTCCGATGTTGTACTGCGCTCTTGGGAGTCCTGTATCTGCAGCTAATTTAAAATATTCTGCAGCTTTTAAGTAATTTGTTGAAACTCCATGGCCCCATTGATAACAATCGGCTATAAAAAGTTGTGCCTTAGAAATGTTTTGATCTGCTGCCTTTTGAAAATGCTTTGCAGCTAACTTAAAACATATGACCTCTAGATGCTTAAATTTTTTGCCCCTTCGATAATGATAAAGCCCTTTTGCAAAGTCGAAGGCAGCATCCATGATCTTAACAACTATTGATTTAATGAGAATTTCTTGAGCGCTAGTGTTTTCTTCGGAAGAAAATTCATTATTAA
>JABDCQ010000042.1:10102-13977 GCA_013288075.1 Chlamydiota bacterium
AAAGTCGAAGGCAGCATCCATGATCTTAACAACTATTGATTTAATGAGAATTTCTTGAGCGCTAGTGTTTTCTTCGGAAGAAAATTCATTATTAACAGGCTGAGATAATTCTGATATTGGAGTCATAATAAATATTGGGTTTTTTTGTTTTAATGATAATAACATTAATTGCTTTTAATATAAAGTCATTATCGCACATTGCCTAAATAAACAGGGTATTAAAGAGAAGATTCACAAGATAACTAGGCATACGCATGGGCCTAAGAGACAAATAGCGTGATTGAAAATCTTTGCGCGTTAGCGCCTTGGAGTGCGACGTTTCCTACGTCGCCTTGACATGGACGATGATTTTGAGTCTGCTTTGTCTAGCAGAGAAATTCTCTGAACTGAAATGCTGATACGCCAAGAAGGGTCACATCAAGCTCATCGTCCATGCCAAGGCGACGTAGGAAACGTCGCACTCCAAGGCGCTAACGCGCAAAGATTTACGATTATGGGTCGTATAGTTGCTGCTCTAATAATTTTTCTTGAAATTTTTTATGGCAAAGAATCTTTTGAGCGTCCTCATCATCTTTAGCTGCAGCTTTTTTAAAATATTTTTCAGCTTGGATAAAATCTTGCTTCACTTCTTCCCCTGTATAATACAAATACCCTAGGTAACGTTGAGCCTCAATCGCGTTTTGGTCTGCTGCTTTTTGCAGATATTCAAGACCTTTATCTATATTTTTTTCTAGCACATCTCCTTCGACGTAATATTGTCCGATTGTGTATTGCGCTAATGCGAGTCTTGCATCTGCAGCTAGTTTAAAATGTTCAATTGCTTTTTCTTCGTTTTTTGTTACTCCAATTCCTGCGTAATAATAAACACCTATATTAAATTGTGCCTCGTCAATTCCTTTATCTGCAGCTTTTTTCATATAAGAAAAACAGTTCTTAAAATCCTCTTTTTTAAAATAAAATTCTGCTAATCTCCTCTGTGCTAGTGTAGATCCTTTATCAGCTGCTTCTTGCAGAAGAGCTTTGCGCTCTTCTAATGTTTTATTCTTTTGGATTGCAATATTATATGTTGATTCTGCGTGACCCATTTTTGCCGCTTGCTCCCAACAGGCGTAGGCTTTAGCAAAATCCTTTTTCCTAAAAAGACGAGATCCTAGTTGATATAAGGCTTCTTTGTGGTTTAATTCTGCAGCTTTTTTTAGGTGTGTAATCCGTTCATGGAATTGCTCTTTCGAACTGTCTTTCAGCTTTAGTTTTGCAACATATTCTTCCCATTCTTTGTTGCCTTCAAAAATATTATCTATGATTGAAGCTATAACACTTTTCATTTCGAGGGAGGTTTCAGAGGAACTAATTGTGGAATCAAGTATAGTTTTTGGTGTTGTAGCTAAGGAGGATATGGAAGACATGTTAACCTTAGTGAAGTGTTTGTATGCGCTCTTTGTAGAACTGAGATTGCTTTTCATTGCTAAGGCAGTGGTAAAAAAGAGCGAGTTCTTTAAGAAGCATAATTTTTTCCCAAAGGAAGAGGTCTTTATCCTCTAGACTAATTTTACCTTGGAGGAAATGCGCTAAAAGAGCAGGTGTTTTAGGATAGGAGTCTCTGCCCCAAGCAAAATGGGTAAGAGCTTGTTGCTCTCCTTCTGTAGCAGCTAGATAGCACCCATAAAGAGCAAAAAGAGGGGATTTGTCATCCCTTAGCTTTTCTATTGGATAGTTTTTAAAAATAGCCGATGCTTCTTTCCATTTATTTTGTTCTAAAAGAGTCTCTATTTCCGGATAAGGAGTATAGCTAAGCGTTTGTAATTCTTTAAGTGCCGCAATGCCGTTTTCTTTATCTTCTAAAGTTTCGAGGATTTCTTCAATCACGGCAGGTTTTGCAAGCCAAAAGGCAAGTCTTATAGCAAAATCGGTAAAATGGCATTCTTCGTCTATTTCTTTTAGAAAAGGCAAAGGTTCCCAGTGACTTTTTAAACTTGTAAGAATGGTCAAATGTTCAGGTTTAGCAAAAATATGGGGTAAATGGCGTAAACAGATGAGCGCTAAATGGTATGTTTCTATCCGGTTATGATAAGAGGCCTCATGAAGGCGGAGTGCAATATGTTCTTCCAATAGAAAAATAAGAGGATGCTTGGGGTATTTCCTTAAAGCTAGCTCTAAGCATTTGGCTTCTTCTTCAATATCTTTTTGTTCTTTATAAACAAGGGATTTCCCTAAGTATTCTAAAGGAGCGCTAGGAGTACACGCAAGCTCTCCAAATTCATTTAAGGCTTCTTGAAAAAGCTCGTTTTTGCCTTCTTTAGCCTGTTCTATAAGAGTGATTCCCGCTTTAAAAATGGCTTCACGCCCTTCAGACCTGCCTAAGAAAGAGTGCTTAATACGCCTATATTCAGATAGCGCTTTGTCGTAGTATTTAGAAGCTAAAAAAGCATCTGGAACAGCTAGGCATTTTACCATGATGTTTGTGCTTCCTACAAAAATAGAAAGAGGCTTTATTTCAAAGTGAGCATCTCTTGAAAGCACACCTATTTGATTTCCAAAGAAGGGGAGAAGGCTCAAATAATTTAAAGTAAGTTTATCGTCTAAAAATACCCTTAAATGATTATCTCTTTTTTTGATGGTGATTTTGACTTCTTTATTTTCCTCTAAGTAAATTTCTGGCAGATGAAATACCTCAACATTTGAGCGGTAAAGAATCACTCCTTTTTGAGTAGAAGAGCCAAGCCAAAGGCTGTAACCCTCCTCAAAATTCTTTCTTTGGCTAGCATCTGGAATGCTAAGCAAAAAGCCAATCCCTTTTCCTTTAGGTAGAATTTTCACTGATGTTTCTAATTTCATATTTTCAGAGAAAGAAGACTTAGAAATCATGAGATTTACCCATTCCATGACATCTGTCCCTTGAGTGATGGCAATATGCTTTGCAAGCAGAATGTTTTCTTGGAATTCCCAGTCTTTTTTATGATGGGTGTTTAGCGCTTCACTAAATATCCATTCAGGCTTTCCCTCTATATATTTTTGTAAATCGATAATGAGCTCAGAAACGCTTTGGTAGCGTTCTTTCTTAGAAATTTTTAAACATTTTTCCGCAATATGGCTAAGCATTTGAGGGATATCTCTATAAGGGGCCGCTTCAAGAGGAGGGATGAGTATTTCGTGTTTCCCGCTTTTTTTAAAGTTCTCAATTGTTGTTCTTTTAAAGGGGAGTTTTAATGTGAGAATTTCATAGAGAACAACCCCGAGCGCATAAATGTCTGTAAGAATAGAGGCATCTTCTCCTAAAATTCTTTCAGGAGCCATATAGGCAAGGGTGCCTACTACTTTGCCCGGAATAGTGAGTCCATTTTCTTTTAACGGCACTTCTTCAAGAGAAGGCTCAACGCCTATGTAGTCGGCAAGTCCCCAGTCTAAAAGAAGCACTTCCCCATAGGTCCCTGCAATGATGTTTTCAGGTTTTAAATCCCTATGTAAAATGCCTTTAGCGTGGGCATAAGCAATCGCTTGGCAAACAGATAAGAAAATGCGGGTTAAAGAAGACACAGACGCTTTTTTACGAATGATCTGTTTTAAGGTTTTGCCTTCTATATAAGGCATTGTGTAGAAGATTTTATCGCTGTCTTGGTAAATTATTTGTTGGAGGGGTTAGCGCAGCTGTTGCTGGCGGGCTTGCAACGCTTATGGGAGCCGGAATATTTATTGGGCTTCGTCCTAAAACTCCAGAGCAAGTAGCTGAAACAGCTGTCCCGAATCGAGATCAATTAGACGGTCTATAGAAATTTCTTTGCTCTTGAACTTTCGCTCTTTTATCATTACAGTGTTTTCATGGAAGAAAACACATTCATCGGAAATTATCAGATTATTAAGGCAATTGGCAAAGGAGG
>JABDCQ010000043.1 GCA_013288075.1 Chlamydiota bacterium
ATGCAGCGAATAGCAAAAGGAGAGAGCTTTGCTTGTTTACAAATCATGGGAATAATCGAGGAAGAAGTTGTCACAACAAAATCTGCTAAAAAATTGTACAAAAGGCGGCTATTGAGCCCCTTTTTAATGGCTGTTGACAAATGTCTTGTACGTACAATTTTTTTCTGAGAAAATCTAGCTGCAAAACCAGCTGTCCAAGAATCTAAGGAAGAATGGGTATTAACAATATCAATATGTTCTTTTTTTAAGATGAAAAGGAGCCTCAGAAAAGTAAATAACAAAAAAGGCCTTTTAAAACTCACCTCATAAACCTTAAAGCCATGTTTCCTAGCATTCCGCTCAAGACCGCTTCCTTTGGCTGCAGCAAAAACCACCTCGTGCCCCAATTTTTGCATTCCTAAGGACTCATTAAGGATACTAATTTCTTGACCACCCCATCCAAAAGAGCTTTCTGTATGTAATATCTTCACTTAGACCTCATGTTTAAGTTGATGGAGAATTTTTCTATGACCAGAAGAAAAGGGAAGCTTTTCAAGGTCTTTAAATTTTACCCAAAGATACCCCTTTTTGTCTCTTTTTTCCAAAACATTCCAAAGAGAAGGGATTAAATGAGCCTTATATTTCGTAAATGTATGGGAAACCGGGCTAAGATGAGAGTGAAAAGCCCCTTTGAGACCAAAAACCGCCTCAATATCTTGCACCCCAAGATTTTTTGATTCCACGTAGGGGAATTCATATAAACCAGCCATAACCTTCTTTCCTTCCTCTTTTCTTAAAAGAAAGAAATCTTCCCATTTTAGGATAGCAACCGATCTAAAAAGCGCAATAGTTTGCCCTTTGGGCTTTAAAATAGGAATTTCCTCTGTCTTGTTTGCCTGAAAAGCCAAACAATCCCCTTTTAAAGGACAAGAAAAGCAGTTTGCCTTTTTTTTGCATACTAGAGCGCCTAGTTCAATAAGAGCTTCCATGGCAATGTGAGGATCTTCATTAGGAAGTAAAGACTCTACAAGAAAGCGGATATGGGCAAGCGTTTTTAAAGAGGTAACATCTTCTTGAATCAGGAAATAGCGAGAGATCACTCTTGCAACATTCGCATCAACAGCGGCTTTTTTCTTATGGAAAGCAAAACTAAGAATAGCCCCTATGGTATAAGGCCCAAGCCCCTTGATTTTTTTAAGATCTTCTTCTTGAGAGGGGAAAACCCCATCAAAATGAGCTACAATGAATGCCGCTCCTTCATGTAAATTCCTTGCTCTTGAATAATAGCCAAGACCTTCCCAAGCTTTTATAACAGCTTCTAAGGGAGCTTCTGCTAAAGCCTTTACATCAGGGAATAAACGGATCCAGTTTAAAAAATAAGGCACCACAACGGAGGCCTGAGTCTGCTGAAGCATCACTTCAGACACCCAAACAGCATAAGGCCCTAGATCTTCCCTCCAAGGAAAATCCCTTTTTACCTCTAAAAACCACTCTTGAAGTTCATTTACGGGAAATTTTTGCATAGGGTGGGGGAATTAATTGCCGACAAGAGTAACCTATCGGCTAAAAACATGTCTAGGAATTAGGATTAGTAGCATTAGCTGCGCCAGCTAACAAAGCCATGCACGCAGCAAGGCCCATCTGGAAATTTCCAGGTACATTAGAATCATAAGTGTAATCAGTACTTCCCCCCTCACTCCAAGTATCTTTTACATCCTGCAATTCTTTTGTAAAACTAGTAATATCAGCAGAAATCTTTGCTTGCTCATCCCCTGGAAAAAATTGTAAGTACTCAGATGAAAAATCTGTAGCCATACCTTGTGCTTGATTCATCCACTCAAAAGCAGCGGCAGTCCCTTGATCACTAGGAGAAGAAGAATTGTAGGGAGGAGGGTTCCCAAGAGAAGCTAGTTTAAGATAATCCTGTGCAATTTGCACCTGTTGAGCGCTTGGAGCCGAGCTAGAGGCGCCATAAAGGCTTGTTATATGTGATGAGTTAACTATTTGATTCGCATAATTTTGTGCATCCTGAGTATCTCCCGAATTAAGATCGGCTTGAAAATTATCCCAAGGAGACCAGCTCGATTTGTTTGTAGCCGCACTTTGTAATATAGACCCGAGCCCCATAATCGTGCCCTTTAATAAATTCTGATCGTAGCCGGACCCAAATGCTTTTTTATAGAGGGCTTCAATATTTTGAAAAATCTGAGAGAATGAACCACTCAAAGGTAGAGAAGATAAATTAGTCATGGCTTGGACAGTAGCATCTGCATCATCAGCGCCAAGGGCCGTATTTAAGTCATTAAGATATAAGGACAAGTTAACTTGCTGATCTCCTGTTAGAGATGTAGGCAAAGGCAAGCTGTTAGAAATAAGAACAAAAGCCTGTGTTTCTCCAATTGCGGTCCCATTTTGAAAATTATCGTTGCCTCCAAAAGCAAAAGCAGCATCGCAACTAGAAATTATAGAAGTCCTTAAACTGTCTAAAGGCGCTGGCAAGGTTAAACCTTGCAAATTTGCTTTAGCATCTAAGTAAGCTAGGCCATCCCCACTCTCAAGAGCTACTTGCATCTCTCCTACATAGGTTGAAGCAAGGGAAACAGGATCATTAAAAGAGATAGGCTGAGAGCCACTTGCTCCGGAAATAGGTCCAACCATAAAGCCTCCATCTTATTATATCTTAATTATAAAAAAATATTTATTAATATTCAATAAATTAATTGGCACGCTTCTTGCAGGTAGTATAATAAAGAGGTGTTACATGGAACAAAAGAACTTTGAACAAGAAGAAGAAAACCTTATCGCGCTTATGCAGAAGGAGATAGCTCTTATGCGCGAAGTGCTTGCCAATATGCATGAAGAGGAAATATCTCTTCGGATGAACGATAAACATGTGTGGACAAAAGTTTTATGCCAAAGAGCGGAAATCTTAAGACTTTTAAGCCCATTAAGGGAAAAACGGATAGAGGCCTCCAAAGGATTTAAAAAAGAGGTGGAAATGGACCATTTTGAAATCTTAACCATGAGAGACCAGCTTATGGCATTAATCGAAAAAATGAACCAGCAAAATGCTACTAATGAAAGCCTATATAAAGGATCAGAGCGCGCGCCTCAACTTCAAAAAATCCCTGAAGCCAAAAAAAAATCGTCTATTGCGACTTACGATGGTTATGAATAGACTAAGGGCATGGATAAGAAAAATGTTGCGGCCCTCCTTTATGGGAACCAAAGCCATCATCTCGATCACTTAGCCCCCCTTTGCAGCCTTATGCAAATGCCTCTTATTTTTACAGATGAAGAGGTAGCGGCTTCCTATAAAAAATATTATCCAAATCCTGAAAGCATTCTTCTTGATCCTTTAAGCGGCCCTGATTGGATTGTTAAAAACTACGATCTGCTTTTTTATTCCATGCCACGGCCTTTATTCGAAGAGATCTTCTTTTTTGCAGAAAGGCTTTTTAGAAAAAAAATCCCTACCATCTGGATTCCTCATGGCAATTCCGATAAAGGTAGCGATTCCGTTTTTATGGAAGCTCTTGCCGAAGAAGAAGTAGCTCTGCTCTACGGAAAAAGAATCATCGATTTTTTAATGAAAAAACACGTGCTAGAGAAGTTTAAAGGATATGTCATTACAGGAAATTTACGTTATACCTACTACCAAAAAGAAAAACCCTTTTTCCAAAACCTTATAAAACAACATATCCATAGAAAACTAAAGAAAGCTGTTAGAACAATTCTTTATGCCCCTACATGGCAGGACTATGAAAAATCTTCTTCTTTTTTTGATGCCGCCCCGCTTCTTTTAGAAACACTTCCGAAGGAATTTAATCTTATTATAAAGTTGCATCCCAATTTACTGCTTCAACAAGAATTTAATGTTGAAGCCTTAATAGAAAAATATGAGGGAGAAGAAAACATTCTCTTCTTAAAAGAGTTCCCCCCTATTTATCCTTTACTCGATGATGTCGACATCTACTTGGGAGATGCCTCTTCTATTGGCTATGATTTCTTAAGCTTTAATAAACCCCTATTCTTCTTAAAGCAAACAAGCACTCCCTTATATCTTCATCAAGCAGGAGTTGTTATTGAAAAAGAAGACTACCCCCGCATTTATCAAATCATCGATCAAAACCTAGCTAATGATACAATGCGTTTTGCCCCCATTCGAAAAGAACTATACGAAGAAACTTTTGGAAAAGAAAAACCTTGGGACCTTCTAAAAGAAGAAATTATAAAAACCTACGAGCTTTTTGAGGATGATCTGAATTTTTTATGAAAAAAGCAGCTATCATTACAGGTCCCTATACCTATTTAGATCATTTAGGGGTTTTATCCTCTCTTTTAGAAATCCCTCTTATCGTAACCGATCAAAATACCTATGATCTTGGAAAACAATTCTATCCCGATATAAAGATTCATCTAAAAGAGATGCATGAGCTAAGCCTTGGCTTTTTAGCAGAGCATATCGATATCCTTTTTCAAACAGGAAAATTTTGGGCAGAAGACATTGTTCCCTTTGTAAAGCTTTTGTACAATAAAAACATCCGTCTTGTATTTTGCCCTCATGGCAACTCTGATAAAGGATATTCTCTTACTAAAGACTCTCAGGCCTCTCAAGATATTTGCCTTGTATATGGCAAACAAATGCACGACCATCTTAAAAAAACAGGAGCGCTAGAAAAAACGCGCAAAGTGATTGCCACAGGAAATTACAGATTATCTTACTATTTAAAACATCAGGAATTTTACGATACGCTTACAGATTCCCTTGTTTTTTCTCGCCTGGACTCCTCCAAGCAAACCATCTTTTACGCCCCCACCTGGAGCGACAAGGAAAATACAAGTTCCTTTTTTTCCTCTTGCGATAAGCTTGTAGAAGCTCTTACTCCCACGTTTAATTTGCTTATTAAACTGCATCCTTTTCTAGAAGAAAACCATCCAGCCCATACCTACCATCTTTTGTCGAAATACGAAAATAAGCCCGGAGTCTTCATCTTAAATAACTTTCCCGCGATCTACCCACTTCTCAATAAAACCTCTATTTATCTCGGCGACTACTCCTCAATCGGCTACGACTTTTTAGCTTTCGATAAACCTCTTTACTTCCTCCACCCTAAAAAAGTCCCCCTTTCCTCATCGGGAATGGTCATCCCCGAAAAAGAAAACCCTCTCACCTTCATCCAAAACACCCTAACCCAAAACACAGAAGAATTTTCCCCCAAGCGAAAGTCCCTATACAACTACGCCTTCGAAAAGAGCGATTTTAGTCATGATTTTGGCTAAGGAATTGGTGGCAAGGAAATGATAAAAATGATACAATGATAAGAACGATATTTTTTTCTTCATCATTCATATCATTATATCATTTTTGTCGTTCTTTTTGTCGATAGGCTTCCAAATTACGCAAGATGTCTTTTGATTTTTTCTATGTTTTCTTCGAGGGAATGTGCGTAGGTATCAATTTCAAGATCGTAGGATACATTTTCATGCACTTTAAAATATTGCCCTCTAGCGCTTCCTAAAAAGCGGTCTCCACGCATTTGTTCTCGCTTTTCAAGAATAGAAAGAGGAGTTAGAACACCTACATAAAGAACAGAGTAATCTTTAAGAACTTCTTTCCACTCTTCTACTTCAACAGCTCCAAAGGCCACATCATCGATAATAAAATTGTAGTTTTGCATGGCAAGTAAAAAAGCTATGTCTTTAAGAGTGCGCGATATCTTTTGCGCAAAGGGCCCTGCATGGATATGGTAAGTGGGCTGCCCTGTAGAATCTATTTCAGGCTCCCAGCAAAATCCTATTTCAGATGGCCCGCCTCTCCAGTTATTGATTTTTTCAGGCATAAAATCAATGATCTTATCAATCCCAATATGAAGATAAGGTTCTTCTAAGGCATTCTGCAACGCCTTAGCTAAAGTTGTTTTACCAGAACTTGAAGGCCCATTAAGATAAATAATTCTATTTGACATACGCAGCTCATATATTTTAACTAAGGATGAGGAACGATTGCTACAATCGTTATTTGACCTTTTTGTGGGCCATAATGCCAAAATACGCGATAAGCTCCCGGCGTTCGATTTTGCGCATACGATTCAAAAACTTTCTCTCCATGAATCCCTTCTAAATTGGAGTATTCATGAGTTTGTAATGAGGGATGTCTTAAACTAGTTTCCATCAAACCTAAGGTCTTTCTTACCGCTTTAAGAATAGCCTTTTTGTCTTTTGCCTTTTCAAGCGCTGTTAATTGGAAATCTGCTTTTTCTGTAAAAACTAATTCAAACATCATCTTTGGCATACTTGGCAAAAGAACCTCTACTACGAACTTTTCCTTCTTTTGATTCTTGTAATCCCTCTTCAACAGCCTTTAAAGCTTTTGGATTTTTATATAACCAGAGTTCTTGAGCCGGGATCTCCGCCATAGGTTCAAGTACAATTTTATCCCCATCTGTATAGGCTCTAAAAGAAGAGACTTCGCAATCAGGTAATAATTTAGCTAAACTAATCCGCTTTCTCGTATCTAAGGTCAGCCTAATTTCATTCTTATGTTTAGGGGCACTCTTTCTTAATGTCATAACGTTCCTCTTTAAAAACCTTATTATATCACAAATGCAACAATGTTTCAATGAAACATTGACAATTTGCAACAATGCAACAGATAAACGCCTTAAAATAAGGCAGTTACGGGTTATTATTTTCAAAGCCGATGGGAGGAAGAACGAGGAAGTGGCTGAGTTCATCGAGGTTGCCACAGGTGAGGCGCGCTTCTATTTCGTAGCTTGAGGCGCCCTCTTTTAATCTGCCGATTTTTGAAACGATTGCTACATCTAAGCCTGGAGGGAAAATTCCGTCGTAGCCTGTTGTGATAAGAAGATCTCCCACTCTTAGAATATCCCCTGTACGAAGATCTCTTGGCAATCCTTCTTCATCGGGGAAATCATAATTAAAACCAATCCCTTTAAGAGTTTGGCCGCGCATCCTGAAAAAGGGATTTTTAGAGCCTCTAAGCTCTCCTTTTGCAAGGAACCGATCGTTGACATTTTGGGAAAGTAAGTTTTTAAGGCGATTAAACTCTAAAAGAGATTTAATTTGGAGCTCTCTTGAAGAAAATAAATCCTCTCTTAGTTCAAGCGCAGTTAGTACATCTTCTAAGCGCTCAAGAAGATAGTGATTTTGCAAAGAGCCTCTTGTTGTTCTAACCGATGGCACAAGGCCCGAATCTGTAATAAGTCTCACTTTGCACTGTTTATATCCTACCTCTTCTACAGCTCCTACAACCGATGTTCCAATGACAACAGGGCTGCCAACAGCAACAATTCTTGCGCCGAGTAGTTCATTATCTTTTTCTCCAACACCCAGCCAAAGAATGCTGCTTCTAGCCCCAGGCTCTCTAAAAATCACTTTAGCAGGCATTGAGCGTATTTGAAGATCAATCAACGAAGAGATTTCCTCGCTTCTTCTTCTAAAAAACTCTTTGTAAAAAAGATCATCGGGAATATTTTTTTGGACAAGCTTAAGTTTTTCTACTTGCTCATCAATCCGATCTTCAAAAAGAAGATATTCCCGCATACTATCAATCTGTCTTTTTAGGCTTAAATTTTCACTTTTAAGCTCTTCTATTTCCTGTATTTGGTGAGGATCTTGAAAAGATGCGCCCCTAGGAGCAATCACAAGAAGTTTAAAAATAGAAGATTTTAAAAAAGACACACCTTCAAAACTAGGCGCAATACATCCAATCACGCTTGCGCGTATTTTGTTTGCCTTCTTAGGAGGAATGCTAAATACACAAAAAAGCAAACACACTAAAAAAATATAAGGAGTATAGGATTGTCTTCTCATGGTTTTTCTGTAACAGAGATAATGGCATCTACAACGTAGTTTAGATTGAAAGTATTAAGTCCTGCAACACTAATCCGCGCATCAGCTGTCATATAAATTCCATATTCAGAAGTAAGGCGTTTAACTTGTGAAGAAGTTATTCCTAGAAAAGAAAAAAGGCCCACCTTATCTAATAAAAAACCAAAATCTGTTTTTTTACTTTTTGCATTGAGGGATTCTCCAAACTCCCGTCTCATGGAGTTAACGCGGCTACGCATCATGCCAAGTTCATTTTCCCATAACATTTTAAGCTCTTTTGATCCTAAGATATGAGAGATAATATGCGCTCCGTGCAAGGGAGGATTAGAATAAAGCGTTCTAATCACCCTCTTCACTTTAGTTGCTACCGCGTGTTTGGCAGTAGGAGATTTTGTGAGAATAAATAAAGCAGCAATTCTTTCAGCATACAAAGAAAAATTCTTAGAAAAAGAAGATGCTATGAGCATTTCATGTCCTTTGGCAGCAAAAAGGCGCATAGGTTTAGCATCTTCTTCAAGCCCTTTTCCAAAGCCCTGATAAGCATTATCAAAAAAAGGAAGAAGACTCTTTTCTAAAAAAAGATCCGAAAGTTTATCCCATTCTTCTAACGTTAAATCAGATCCTGTAGGGTTATGGCAAGAAGCGTGCAATAGAACAACACTCTTTGCGGGAATTTTTTCTAAAAAAGCATAAAGAGAAGCAAAATTCACTTTATGGAGTTCTTCATCATAATAAGGATAGTGCTCCACTTTCATGCCGGCTCTTTTAAAAACAGCTTCATGATTGGGCCAAGTAGGGCGAGGAATAAATATGGGGGAATAGGCTTCTTCTTTTAAAAATTCAGCCCCAATTCTTAAAGCAGCAGTCCCTCCAGCTACTTGAGCTCCACAAATAACGTCTTCTAAACTTTTAAAAAGATGCTCTCCCAAAACAAGAAGCGCTGCATGATCAATAAAAACAGAGTCTCCATCAATAGGTAAATAGGCCTTGGTTTTTTCAAGCTCAAAAAGCTCTAGCTCAGCTTTTTTTACACAGTCTAAAATAGGAGTTTTTAAATGCTCATCCTTATAAACACCCACACTCAAGTTAACTTTAAAAGGTCTTGGATCAGCATTAAAAGCCGCCTGCAACCCAAAAATGAGATCCGGAGATACAGCTTCGATATGGCTAAAAAAACTCATAAAAAACCTCTATTAACAATATTTTATCATTGTTACAAATCCCCTAGAATTTATACAATTGAACTCTCAATTGTTGGGGCGTTAGCTCAGTTGGTAGAGCGCAACGATGGCATTGTTGAGGTCAGCGGTTCGACCCCGCTACGCTCCATATTACCAAACGTTTGATGATAAGCCCCTCTAAAGAAAAAACAAAGAGAGAGAGAGATAACTATAAAGGGCTGGAGTAAAACTTAGTCATTTTATCGAAGATTTTTTCTTGTTTATCAAATAGCGTTGCACAAGAGGGCAAGCTTTTAAGAAATAGTTTTCCGTAGCCTTTTGTTACAAGGCGTTTATCGAGGCAAAGCACGCATCCTCTATCATTTTTTGTGCGCATAAGCCTGCCAAAGCCTTGCTTAAATTTTACGATGGCTAAAGGAACAGAATAATCAAAAAAAGGATCTTTTCCTTGTGATAACAGATAGCTTGATTGGGCTTGCGTTAAGGGGTCATCTGGGGCCTTAAAGGGGAGCTTTGCAATGACTACAAGGCGAAGCTTTTCTCCTGCAACATCGACTCCTTCCCAAAAAGAATCTGTTCCAAAAAGAACGCTTCCCTCTTTTGCTTTAAAAAGCTCTAACAAATACTGCCTTGAACTATCTCCTTGCTTAAGAAGAGAATATCCCTCATTTGTAAGAAGATCGTGCACCTTTTCATAACAATCTCTTAGCATTTCGTAGGAAGTGAAAAGAATAAAGGCATTTCCCTTAGAGGCGCGCACAGCATTTACTATGGCATCCTTTGCACTATTATTAAAATCAGGCTCAGAAGGCAGAGGCAAATCTGTAGGGACAAGAAGAAGCGCTCTATTAGGATAATCAAAAGGGGATTCAAAAACACTTTCTGAAATTTCTTTGTGATTAAGAAGCCCTAGACGGCTTTTAAGATAGTTAAAATCTTTTCCGGTGGTAAGTGTTGCACTACAAAGCGATGTGCTATTTAAGCGGTTAAAAAGATATTTGTTTAAATAGGTTGCCGTATCAAGATCAGCATCTACAAGAGTTGTTCCCTTTTTATGAACCTCTATCCATCTCACTCGAGATTTTTTTTCTTTAGCTTCTTTAAAAAAGTTTGCAAGCACATCGATTTGTTCCTCTAAGCGAGAGGTTATGGCTTGAAGAGAAAAAATCAGCTCTTCATTTTTATTTTCTAATTTTTCAAGATCATTTTTTAAACAAAATAATCGAGAAGAAAAACTTGTTAGAGAAGCTACAAGTTTTTGTATTTGGAGTATAAGCTCTACTTGCCAAAAATCCTTACTTAAAATTTTCTCTTCTAAAAGAATTTTCTGCTCTTCTGTATCACTTTTTAAAAACGGCTTAATAAATGTATAAAAAAGAGCAAAGGTTTTTTGCACTTCCGCTAAGACCCCATTTTTTTCTGCAGGAATTTCAACTTCTATTCGCGAGCGTAAGGAAGAAGACATTTCATCGGACACCCCTTCTGCATTAAACTGCTCGATTAAATGAAGAAGACTTACATCATTAAATCTTTTAGATAAACTCTCTAAAGCAATTTGCTCAATGTGATGCGCTTCATCAAAAATCACTCTTTCGTGTTTAGGAAGAATAGATTTTTCTTCATGATAATCTTTCGCCATTTTTGCAGAGATATCAGCAAAAAGAAGATGGTGATTTACAACAAGAATTTGAGCGTCATCTACCTGGCGTCTTGCCTTAAAGAAAAAACATGACTTATAAAAAGAGCAGCGTACATTATTGCATTTAGAAGCATCTGCGCACACCTTATTCCATGTAGAGGCGGTTAGAGGAAAAGAGATTTCAGATTTCGAGCCTTCTTTTGTTTTACTCGCCCATCTTTCAATCTTGTCAAACTCTTCTTGCTCTTTTAAAGAAGCAAGAGGCCTTTCCTCTAGCCTTTGCAAGCATACGTAATTGCTAAATCCTTTAACCAAAACAGCTTTGAGATCCAGATCTAAAAGCTTTAGCAAAAAAGGAATATCCTTATAAACAAGCTGCTCTTGAAGCGAAATCGTATAAGTAGAAATCACTGTTTTTTCTTTATGCTTTAAAGCCCAAAAAAGAGCGGGGACAAGATAAGCCATTGTCTTGCCAATTCCTGTACCAGCCTCTATTAAAGCAACTTTATTTTCCTCATAAGCAGAAAGAATTTGCTTAGACATCTGCAGCTGGCCACTGCGCTCTTCATAATCTTTATGGTATTTACTAAGAAGACCGTCTTTTGAAAAAATGTAATCAATAAAATGGGATTTTTCAGAATGTTTTTGCATGGATTTTCTTGGTTTCGAACATTCTCTCATGTTTAGGCAATTATTCACTACGAAAGAGACAGAAATATTTGGTGTTTTTAATTTTCCCAATGGCTAATGTCCAAATAAAAGGAACATAAGGAGCGTTCGCATGTTGCTGGTGAAGACTATATTAAAACCTAGTCTGTTAGGAGGAATGGGGTTATTTGCAGGCGAAGACATTAAAAAAGGACAGCTTATTTGGAAGTACTCTGAAGAAACCTGCCTTATTTTAACAAAACCACAATTTACCCATGTCGAAAAAACAAATATTACCCAAAAAGAGTCTTCGATTTTAGAACATTTTTTGATATATGGGTACTACGGAGAAAAAATAAACGGCGTTGTATTACATTTAGACAATGAAAGATTTATTAACCATTCAGATGCGCCCAATAGAAGCGGTGGATGGGATCATGCTATCGCTAATCATGATATTAGAAAGGGAGAAGAACTAACAGATTCTTACTCCTCCTATGATTCTTGCGATTGGTTCGAGAATTTAAAAGAAAGTTATAAAATATGGAAACCGGATAATGTGAAACCTCATGCTGTTAGTTAAAACCATTGTACTCCCAAGTCCTATTGCAAATATTGGCCTTTTTGCAGATGAAGACATAAAAGAAGGGCAAATCGTTTGGCAATATGACAGTAAAACCTGCATTACATTAACAGAGCATCAGATCGATTCATTTCTAAAAAGTTTTCAAAAAACCAATGAAAACATGATTCATCCTTTTCTAGAATATGGTTATTATGCAAAAGATTTAGATAGCATTATTGTCTGCTTTGATAATGGCCGCTATGTTAATCATGCAAAAAGCCCTAATCTTACAAGTAACGATTGGAAAATGGCTCAAGCTTTAAGGGATATCAAAAAAGGAGAAGAGTTAACCCAGCGTTATGATTTGTATGATTCCTCTGCTTGGTTTGAGAATTTACATCAAAAATTTAACATTTGGCTTCCTCGCTATGTATAATAAAATCCTAAAAATATTCGACGTTAAATTAGAAGAAGTAAGAATTGTTGGATTAACATTTCTTTTCACGCTTCTTGTTGGAGCTGTTTTAAATTTTATGTACAGCATTCCCATGGCTATGTTCTTAGCTCGATATAATAGTTCCTTACTACCCTATATTTATATTTGTGCAGGAATTTCAACCGCAGGATTTGGGGTATTTTTTGCCTACCTTGAAAAAAGACTTAGTGTTTTTCGTCTTTTAACAATAACTCTTACGATTTTAGCAGGTTCATTATTTGTTTTTTGGGGTGTCCTAATTGCAACAGATATTAAATGGATCTCTTTTGCTTTAGTTATTTGGGCTTGGATGGTCAATTTAATTTTAGCAGCTATTTATGGAATTCTCATTAATCAAATATTCACTTTGCAACAAGGGAAGAGGCTCTTTGGTCTGATGGGCGGAGGAATAGCTTTGGGAGGGATATTTTCAGGATTCGCAACAGATTATTTAGTCGGATTAATAGGGACTAGCAATGTAATCTTATTAAATTCTCTTATCTTACTCTCCTGCTTTTTTATTCAATTTTCCATCAAAAAGCACTCTGGAACACGGCTCACAAAATCGGAAAACGTAGAAGAAATTCAAGAGAAAACAAGCTTCAAAAACTTACAAAACAAACGATTTGTCTTTTCCATATTTATCATCTCTTCCGTTATCATTTTTCAGTACTATGTTTTTGATCTGCTATTTAATACAGAAATTCAAAAACATTTCCCCAATGAACAAGAAATGGCTGGTTTTTATGGGGTTATTTACGCAATTTACGACATATTTGCCTTAATAACAGGGTTTTTTCTGTACGGATGGGTACTGCGTAAAGGGGGACTAATCTTTGCTTTAGCGCTCTTACCCCTATCCATGTGCATTTTTATTGGGATCACTTTTTTTGCAAGCATTATTCCTGCTGCTGCAGGTCTTGTTTTTGGCCTTTTAGTTACTGCTGCCATTATTGAAAACACATCGCGTGAATCTATTTATGCGGAATCGGTTCTACTCCTTTTTCAGCCTTTAAAAGCAAATCAGCGCGCCTTTGCACAAATGCAAAACGAACTAAAGATTATGCCTTTAGCAACAGCTCTTATTGGAGTCATCCTTGTTCTAATAGATCATTATTTTAAAATTTCTATTCCCACTTTAGCTCTCATTATATTTGGAATATCGTCAGTCTCTGTTTGCGTTATATTTCTTATAAAAAAAGGATATATCAAGGCGCTTGTTCAAGCCTTATCAAAAAGAAATCTTTTAAATCCGGAATTTAAAAAACTCGATAAAGACAGTTTAAATATTTTAAAACAGCACCTTAAAAGTAAATTCCCTGAAGAAATCGTCTACATTCTCCAAACAATAGAAAAGATTGATCGAGAAGAATTTATAAAAACCATTGAAGAAACCCTAAACCATCCTCTCTCTGAAGTGCGCAAATACGCCTTAAAAAAAATTGAGGAATATGACATTAAATCTGCTAAAGAAAAAGTAAAACAGCTTTGTTTAGAAGAAAAAGACCCTGAAGTTTTAATTAGAGCCATTCTAGCTTTTGCCAAAATTGGGGATTTAGAAAGCCTATCTTCTCTTAGCGCATTTGAAAAAAATCCCAATAAAAAAATTGCAACTGCAGC
>JABDCQ010000044.1:0-7332 GCA_013288075.1 Chlamydiota bacterium
ATTTAGGTAAGGCTCGTCCTGTTTCTCGAGAGAAAATAGTTGAAATGACACGCAATTGCCAAGAGATAGCAAAATTACTTTCTAAATTAAACGCGGCTTATGTCATTTGTGATTTTGCCTAAGAATAAAAAAATAGGTTGGTTTTTATGTCTATTAATAGCTATGGAACATTCGATACGGTTGCGAGCTCTTACGAACAAAGAGCTTTTATAAAACAAAAAGTGCAGCAGCTTCGTGATAAAATTGCTGATGTGCACGCAAAGATAACAGCTTTGGGTATAGACCCGTCTTTAAAAAAAGAAGAGCAAAATCTTCTACTCATCAAATCCCGCGTAATACATCTACGCATCTCCTGAAGCCCACCCGCAACCCAAAAACACAGAGAAAACTTCCTCTCTCTCTTCTCTTCCTCTGTGGTTTCTTGTCTCTGTGGTTAATTTCTTAGCTAAGTCTTGCTTGCTTAAGTCTTAGCCAAGAATTAACCACAGAGGGAAGAAACCACAGAGGAAGAGAAGAGAGGAAGTTTTCTCTGTGTTTCTGGCTCTTCCTTTTGACTTTTATCTTTTTTTCATTGCATAATGCTCTGATTTTTTCAATGAAAGGAGCCTGTTATGACAAGAATAAATGAAGTGCCATCGCCTAGGTCGGCAGAATTTAAAGAGGCTACAGCAAATTGTGCTTTAAAAGAGGCGAGTAGCCTAGGATTAATTTCTGAAGGTCAAAAAAATCAACTATTCAGGATTGTTTCTGAAAGAAAAATAGGGAATTCTGCATTGGATGGGGCTGCCATTGCATCTATTTTTGAAAGGTTTGCTCATTCAATGAAAGGAGGTGTTTTATCCTCTCCTCAGCAAGCACAGCTTTTGCGTATTATGTTAGCTCTTTATTGTGCAGAGGGATACGCCGAAATAGAAGAGCGTTTTTTCTTTAAATTAGGAGATTTTGTCCTCGAATCTTTTAAATGCGCTTCTTCTCTATCTATTCATTTTCACAATGAGACAATTGTCCTTCTTAAAGAAACTTTAGAAAGAAAGAACTTAGACCCTGTAGTAAAAAACTATATAGGGCAAATGGCCTCTTTTATTGTTCATCATCCTCAAATCACTCTCAATAATCAGTTAATTCTTATTGGGATGATGAATTTTTCTAAAACAAGAGCTCTTTATGATTACATTATGCTGCCTTATGCAAAAATGTCCCCTCAAAATAGTGCTTTAAAATTGCTTTTTAAGGGGTTTGATTCTTTACCTATGACCTCTTTAAAGGAAAGGAGTGAGGTTCTTTCCTATTTTGAATCTATTTTTAGGAACAAGCAGATAGATTTAGTATTTAAAGAAGCTATTAAAGAAGTTTTAGAGCTAAGAATTAAGGACTCTTCAGAGTCTGTATCCTTTATAGAAAAGAGCGCAGAGGTTCTTTCTGTCTATGACTTGGCTAGCATGGGCTAGCCCAAGTTCTTGTTATTACGACGGGGCTATATAGGTCATACAGGTTTGCACATCGTCAGCATAGAGAAATACTTGGCCTGCAGGGTTGTCCATATTGACAACTTCTGCAATCCCGCCAAGAATGGCCCCTACAAGAAGCCCTAGAGCAAATCCCTCAATCATCTCTTTAAACTGCTCTAGAAACTGGTGTTTAATGGCTTCTGCACGCTTGCCCTTTTCTTTTGCAATGGCAGCTTTAATAAAACCAAATCCCAGGCCAAAGACCACTAGAGAGCTCCCGAGTACGCCCTGTAGAAGGAATTCATGCCCTCCAAAGCCTCCCGAGAAGACAGCGGCGATGATAGCGGCCCCTAAAATCCCTGCTCCGGCCCCACTGTATAGGCTAGGGTTTTTTAGCGCCTTGGTGAGCTTACCTAAGAATATAACAGTTTTAGCTAAAAATTGGAGGGGGTGGACAAGCGCATTGATAGTGAAGTAAATGACGTTATATAGCAGGAGGAAGATGGGGCGTACAACTCTTGGTATAAGTTTGGCACAAAAGCACATAACTGCTTCTTTATTAGTAGCATAAGTATTATTATCTAAGCATTTATTGATTCTGGCAATCACATGGGTCTCAGATTCTATAAGGGGTTTAATATACTTATCGTAGAATCTGTCTAAGATTATTTGGTCCCCTAGGAACCAATTGACCTTATCTATGGCTTTATCAATTAAATAGGGGGATTGCCTAATGAAATTTGCAACTCTTTGGCATTTAGTTGTTTGCGTCTCTGAGTCTCCTATTTCAATCTCAAGAGAAGATTGAATTAGGGGCTCTGTAAGAGAAGATTGTATGCTTTCCATATTAAATCCTAATTATTTTGTTATAATAATAAATTAACTATAATAATAATACAATAATTAAAAATTAAAGTCTACATTTTCTTAATTTATTCTTAATAAAAAATAAGCCCAAGAAGCGCTTTTTTTAAATCTTTACGAGGTGTAACCTTCTTCTTAAAAGCTAAGGGAAGTGTATGTTTTCAAGAGTTTTAAAAATATTTTTATATTGTTCTTTGTCTTTTGTGGTTTTTTTGGCTATTCTTTCTTTTGTTCTTACTGGGGGGACTTTTCAAAAGCCTTCCGATTCCTTGCTTGTTGCTTTTGCAAAACATCCTTATTGGAGCGCTCAGCCTATAAAGGCGGCTCCTATTGATATTGGGTTTGCAACAGCTGATTTCCAGGATAATGGTCCTAAATGGCACCCTCTTAGCAATTGGGGCGCCTTTTACCAAAAAAATGCAGAAAAATTGGGTAATTTGGGGCAAGTTCCAGATATTTGGAACCACCCCGAGAAAGTGATTGAAAGGCTAAATGACCTAGGCTGCAAAAAATTTCGTTTTTCTATTAGCCGAGATAAGCTCGAGCCTCAGTTAGGAGCTCCCTTTGACCCCCATGTGGTAGCGCATTACCGTGAGTTTTGCAGAGCTTTAAAGTCTCAGGGCATTGAGCCCATGGCAACGCTGCATCATTTTAGCGATCCTTTATATTTTAGTTGGGAGAGAAAAGAGGATATAGAAGGGTTTGTGCGTTATGCAGAGCAAGCTTCAGAGTTTCTCTATGAAGAGGGAGTGCGTAAAATCATTACCATTAATGAGCCTACGGTTCTTGCTTTTCAAGGGTGGGTCATGGGAGCTTTTCCTCCTCATCGTACGATGGATTTTAAGAAGGTGGGAATTGTTCTTGAACACATGATGCGCGCGCATACGCAAACTTATGAAGCGTTAAAGGCGCGCCATCCTGATTTTGAGATTGGGCTTAGCCACGATCCTATCCGCTTTCGTCATTTCCACAAAATGCATCCTCTTTGGGCGCCTATGGAAAAAATCATCTGCCATTATCTAACGGAGATGAATCATAGCGCTCTTATGCGGTTTTTAGAGACGGGCAAGTTTTCGTTAAACATTCCTTTCTCGGCAAATCACACTTTTGCATTACCGACTAAACCTCCTCTTGATTTTATTGGATTACAGTATTATACCGATCCTTTGCTTAAGCTTTCTTTTGGAAAAGGGGAATCTGTGACGCGGGAGTTAGATGAAAAGCTCACCTCTTATCAATACCGGATGTACCCTCAAGGGCTAGCCTCGATTCTTGAAGAAATGCGCTCTTTAGGCGTACCCATCGATTTAACAGAAATTGGTATTGATACGGGGATTAACAAGGATTTGGAAGATAAAGAGCGGATTTGTTATTTTGAAAAAATTTTCCAAGTTATTCAAAAAGCCAAAGATAACGGAGTGCCTATTCGCTCTCTTTATTTTTGGACTCTTATTGATAATTTAGAGTGGTATAAGTCTTGGGATGTGCGCTTTGGTTTTTATCAATTTAATCAGGAAACAGCGGAGATCACTCCAAGACCTGTTGCTCTTTGGCTAAAAGACAAAATTAAAGAAAGGGACAGTTTATAATATGTGGCGGATTTTATTTTTACTTATTGCAGCTAAAGGGATGGCGGCAGAAATGAAGCAAATTTCAGAGAGACCTTTGATATATGTCATTAAGAACTTTTTAAGTGAAAGGGAGTGTGATTATTTAATTTCTTATGCAAGGGCGGCCTTAAAACCGTCCCGAGTAGCTGATGAAAAAACGGCCCAAAATGAAATGCATGAAGGAAGAAAAAGTCAAAATATGTGGTGCTCTTATGGTCATGGAGACCCTGTGATAACTCAGATTGAAGAGCGTATTGCAACTCTTACAGGCATTCCCTATTCACATGGAGAAAATATACAGGTTGTTCATTACACGGTAGGGGGAGAGTATAAGCCGCATTACGACTACTTTAATCCTGATACAAAAGGAGGCGCTATCCACTGCCAAAGAGGCGGGCAGAGAAAGGCTTCTTTCCTTATGTATTTAAATACGCCTGAGAAGGGAGGGGAAACGGTGTTTCCCGGATCAAGAATTGCCATTACTCCTATTAAAGGCGATGCCCTTCTTTTTTATAACACAGATAGTTCAGGCCAAGTAGATCCTTCCACACTTCACGGGGGAGCCCCTGTTCTTGCAGGAGAAAAGTGGCTTGCAACGCGCTGGTTGCGTGAGCGCCCTTTCGAATAATATATATTTAAAATAGGAGTTCCCCCATGGGAGATTGTTTGATTTTATTAACAGTTGCTTTAGCAAATGTATTTTCTGAACCCAATAAAGAAGATACTTTCTCTTCTCCCTTTATGAGCTCGTATGAGCAGTGGGTTGATCCGAGTAACCATTTTGTCGATTTTTTTACGATAGACAATGAGACCCAAGCAAGAGTGATTTTCATTGGTTCTTCAGCTTATTCGCAGGATAATCAGGGTATGCGCCCCACAGTTTCTGAAGGGATGGGGTATGGATTGCTATTAGCTTATGCAAATGATGATCAAGTCACTTTTGATAAATTTTTGCGCTACATTTTAGCTACTTCTAATCATTACGGGTGCTCCGCTTATGGGAATAACACCTGTTATGCAACAGCTCCTTTTATGATGCCTTGGATTGTTAATGCAAGCGGCTCTCCTTTTTTATTTCAATCTTCACCGGGCGCTCAAGCTTACTACTCAAGTGGCTCTGCAACAGATGCAGATATTCAAATGGCTTGGGGGCTTTATTTAGCGAGCTTGAAAACGAAAAATGGCTCTTGGAAACTCTCTTCTTTTAAAACGAGTAAAGGTGTTTTAGGTTACGGAGAAATTTTTCAAGAGATGGCGCTTGCTATTCGCTTAAATGACGTTGATATGAAAAACTTGCGTTATGTTCCGGGCAATCAATGGGGGGCAGCTGGGCTTGAGGTATTATATCCCGGATATTTTACTCCCCAAGCTTTTGTCGCTCTTGATACTTTAGCTCCCCCTGATGTTTCTTCTAACTGTCCTTCTTTTAAACCTCACGATCCCCTTAATTCCCTTTATCTTATTTTTAAAAACAATGTCTATAAAACAGTTTCTATCGATTATTTAGGAGGAAATGGGGGAATAAAAGTAGATTCTAATTTTGTTCCTAAATCTGGAGTTCCAAATGGGTATACAGTGCCTGCGTTAGCAACGGCTACAGCTACTTTTTCATCTGATAATAAGTATTATGCAAATGCAACCATTCAGGCTGCCTATTATGATGAAAAAGGAAATCCTGCCATAAAAAGTAACTATTATATCGAGTACAATAATGGTAAGTGGACGGTGACGGATAAGGGCTCGAGCGAAGGAAGTACTTATTGCCAGTCGTCTCCTGGAAATAGTGTGTTTGTTTGTATGACTATTTCAGATATTGGTAAAGTTGATTATGCCTTTTCTGATGTAGCGCAAAATAGTTTAAAGGCTATAGAGGCCTTTCAAACCCATTATAACACAGGTCTTATGCCTAATGTTTTGCATTATGATGGGATGAATTACGATCAGTGGTCGGAGAGCTTTGCTTATGACGCCTGCCGGTTTCCTCTTTGGGTAAGTGATTTTATTCAAAACTATCCTACGAATCCTCTCACTTCTCTTTTAAATACGACTTTAAGTAATTTACTTAGTAGTAAGGGCGTTGCTCCTTTTGTAAAACAAGGAACCTTGCCATCAGGGGGAATTGATGCGATTAAGCAAACTGCTGTAGGGTCTTGGAATAGCTTATCGCCGCCTTTGAATGCTCCTATTCTAGCAGCAGCAGATATTACAAAAAGTAAGGCGCTTTATAACGCATTAAGCGGAGGTGTTTTTCAGTATGACATCACGAAAAACCAGCCTAGTGCTACAGATCCCGAGGGCGATAGCAGTCCCTATTTCAATGCTGTGATGGTCCTTTTAACACGCGCCATCATGGAAAACAAATTCGGGGGATAAACAAAGAGAGCTTCCCTCTCCCTCTTCCTCTGTGGTTTCTTACCTCTGTGGTTAAAAAAAATGCAAGTCTTTGTGTGCTCAAGTGTTAGCCAAGATATAAACCACAGAGGGAAGAAACCACAGAGGAAGAGGGAGAAAAATTCCTCTTTGTTCAAATAGGGTTATGGCGGGCAGGGTAAAAAAAAGATTGTGTTTTCTTGGGCGATTTGTTATCTCAGAGGGTAGAGTTTAATCTCAACTTTTTAAGGAGACTTTATGTTAAAAAAAAGCATGTTTTTTTTATTTTCTATGATTGGAGCGTTAGTTAGCTGTGAAGCTGCAGACAAAGGACCTCCATGTACTAATCAGGATTCCTGCGTTAATGATCCTAAGTGTTTTTGCTGGTGTTCAGTAGCTTGTGACTTTAGAAAAAAAACGAGCGAAGATCATCCTATGTATATGGAAAATGACGCTAATGAGAAATTTTGCTACTGCAAACAGTGGGATTACGATCATTTCCAAGATAATTGCGTAGATCACAAAGACGTAAAACAACCTAAGGGCGCACAGTAAGAAGTTAGTGGTTGATTATTAGTGATTTAATAGGCCCCTTGCGCACTTGCGCAAGGGGCCTATTGTTTTTGTGGTTTTTTTGTTTTACTTGGTTTATAATAGTTATATATTAATTTTAAATTTACGGTTTTTATGAGTGTTAGTTTAAGCATAGAACATGCTAATAATATAGTGGATGGAACTGTTTGTACTTCTAATTCTTCAGAAAAAAACTATTCGAGTTTGTTTCACGAAATATTAAAGCCCCATATTCAGCAAGTAGAGAAATTAGCTTATACAGCCTTGGCTTCTACTAATGATTTTGGAACAGAAGTTACATCTTTTGCTTTTCCAGCTGAACCTCCCGCTCTAAGAATGAAACAATTAACGGCAAATATGAAAGAATTGGCTGAGAAAGAAGGCTTTTCCTTGAACATTGCTTTGACTTACTATTATCCTCGCAACCTTCCCGCAGCATCCGGCTTATCTAAAGTTTGATCCGTAAC
>JABDCQ010000044.1:7342-12873 GCA_013288075.1 Chlamydiota bacterium
GACTTACTATTATCCTCGCGACTCCCGCATTCCTTCTAAAGATGGCAAATTTTTAACATCATCTGTAAAACCTATAAAAGGTTTTGCGGATCCAAATATAGATCCCTTATTTTCAAGGGCTATTAATCAGGCGCATTCAAAGGCTACCTATTTTCTTGAAGATGCATATTCGAGATCTTCTAATGGATTTTTTTCTGGATTAGTAGGTTCATCCGTTCGGTGGCAAAGAGCTGGAGGGCAAGATATAATTAACCGCTTCAAAAGCTCACTAGATCGCTTTGTTCAAAGTTGTTTCTTTTTGGAAGGAGGCGATATATTTACTCTTACAAATAATAGGGGAGAAAAAACGGTTTTAATAGGAGCTCAGCTATTTACTTTAATTCATGCTTATATGAGACATGATGAAAGTATTAAAAATATGTTTGATGAAACTTCTATTCAAGCTACATTTTCTGATGAAGAAATTCAAAGAGCAGAAGAAGAAATGTATGCGATGGGACTATTAAAAGTTGATGGAAAGCTTGGTTTAATTGAGGAGGGAAAATATAAACAAACAGCCTTAGTACAACAAATTAAAAGTTCTTTTAAGTACGCAGAATCAGGCAGAGCCATAGCAATAAAGTACTTGAAGCAAAAAATCTTTCTTCAGGGTTTATTAGAGCGAACTTTTCAAATCCCAAAAGGAAATCTACATGTCATCTCTCAATTAGCTTGCCATCTTGATATGTTTATGATGCCAGGTCCTAATAAAACAGTCTTTTTTCAGGACTACGACTTATGTCATAAATTGCTGTTATCCATTAAAGAAAATGCAGAAGCCTTTTCTTTAACTTCAAAAGACATGGTTTTTTTAGATCGTTATATTCATACAGCTGAAACATTGAATAAAGAAGCCTCCCCTATTTTAATTAAAGCAAGGAAAGAGATAGAAGAAGCCGGTTTTACAGTTCTTTCAGCTCCAGGTATCATTAATGATGAAGATAAAAGTAAAGGAGAAGAAACGCATCATATCGATTTTCTAAATGCTATCTCCGGCTGGTCTTCTAAAAATAAGCGCCCCTATGTGGCGACTCTCGGCGCTCAAGTGGGCGACCGTCTAGGAGTTGTTCTAATGGATTTATTTAAACATTATCTAAAGGAATATCAAAAAGATTTAGAAGTCCATTTTCTAAATTATGATCCAAAAAATCCAAGCGATTTTTCTCAAAGTATGTATTGGATGAATAACCGTTTAGGAGAAACTAAAAAAATCGCTGGTCTTCATTGCCTCACACTCGAAGAATCCTCCAAGAGCCACGTGTATCCTTAGACTTCAGCATGCAAACGCAAGCGTTGCCAAAAAGGCCTTTTAGGCACTAAACTATTTTTATTTCAAGGAGAACCATGAAATTAGTTGATGTGCAAAAAGCTGCAGAAAGTATTTCTCCCTATATTCAAAAAACTCCTCTTGTTCATATAGAGGAAACCTCTACTTTTCTTAAATGTGAACATCTTCAAGTAACAAGTAGTTTTAAGGCTAGAGGTGCTTTTAATACTCTTCTTGTTTTAAGCGAAGAAGAAAAAAAGCGGGGCGTGATTACAAGATCTGCCGGGAATTTTGCCAAGGCTCTTAGTTATGCAGGTCAATTACTAAACATCCCTATTGTCTCCGAAGAAGAAATTATCCAGGCGATGCAATTTTTATATCATAAGCACGGGATGATTGTAGAACCCTCAGGTGCAGTTTCTGTAGCAGCATTTCTATTTAACCCTCACCTCATGCTAAGTGGCCATGTTGTGTGTGTCATTAGCGGAGGAAATGTTGACCTCGATAGATTTTACCATTGGATTTAAGTTATGATAAGAAAATTTTTTTTCGCTTTACTCACGCTGCTATCTACTTTTAAAGTCCATTCATCGGTGAAAACCAAGTTGTCCGCAGAGGATTATATAGAATTACTTTCCTTAGAAAGACACGTAGAAGGGGGATGTTTTTCTCTTTATTACCGAGCGAATGACTCTGTTATGCCTCTTGATTCGCGCTATCAAAGCCAAGAGAGATGCGCTGGATCATCAATTTATTTTCTTTTAGACAAGCAAGATTTTTCTGCATGGCACCGATTAAAATCCGATGAGATATGGCATTATTACGATGGAGATAGCTGCATTGATATGCATGTTATTGATGAAAATGGCGTCTTAACAAGGAATGTCCTAGGTAATCCCGGTATGATAAAAAATGCTTCTTTTCAAGTTGTTATAAAGGCTGGCTGTTGGTTTGCTGCAGAGCTTCAAGATAAGTCTTCTTTTGCTTTAGTCGGCTGCACTGTTTCGCCAGGATTTGAATATGAGGATTTTGAGCTTGGAAATAGAGTGACTTTAAGCAATCAGCATCCGGAGCATGCTTCTATTATTTCTAGAATGACTAGATAATTGTGGCAAGTGTTTAAAAATCAAATACTTCTTTCCTAATTCCCCTTCTAAATAGTTCAAAGTTCATAAACATAATTTTGCAACTTTTCCTCAGTATGCCCCCGAAAAAATCGACCTACTGAGGAAAAGTTGCCTTATCTACCAGTTTTCTACCAAAATCTACCAAATTGGTATTTGGAGAGCGTAGCATTCTTGTTGCTGTCATTTTAAAGTCTTAATTTTCAAGGATATGTAGCATTTTACCAAATTTGTTTAAGTTGGTAGTTGATGAAAAGTTAGTCTTTTGCTACCATTAAATTTAAAATTGGTAGAAACATGAAGATGCCGCGAAGACCTCCCGATGTACGGGATATGTACTTTCCTTCCAAGGAAAAGTTTGATTTGATCCGTGAAGAAGGCGATAAAATAGAGAATGAAGGAAAATACCGACATTGGGATATTTTACGTCATTTGTCTCCTCCTGAGGGATTGACCTTAGAAGAGTGGTGGTGTGGGATTAAGATGAGACGTCTTTTGGGGATGAAGGCCGTTCCTTTAAGAGACAGAGAAGGAAAAGATTTTTTTTCCTACAATTTACCTGATCAGGTGTTTGAACAACTTCACCAAATTGATCTTGGTTCAGGGGGAATGATAGGGGTTCCTGATGTTATTATAAACTCTCAGACTCGGGATCAATATATAGTGCGCTCACTTATTCAGGAGGCAATTACTTCGAGTCAAATAGAGGGGGCTGCTACTACGCGAAGAGTGGCTAAAGAAATGTTGAGATCTGGACGAGCTCCAAGAGATAAGAGCGAGCAAATGATATTGAATAATTTTCATACAATGCAACAAATTGCGGTATGGAAAGATCAGCCTCTTTCTCCGGATTTAATTTTTGAAATTCATAGAACGGTTACGGATCAAACTTTAGATAAGCCGGATGCTGCGGGAAGGTTGCGACGAGAAGATGAGTCGGTAACTGTAGAGGATGTTATTTCGGGAGATATTTTGCATGATCCTCCAAATGCAAACGAATTATCGCTCCGATTGGAATCTATGTGTGATTTTGCAAACGGAAAAACACCTGTTCAATTTGTTCATCCCGTTATTCGTGCAATCATTCTTCATTTTTGGTTGGCATATGATCATCCTTTTATCGATGGAAATGGAAGGACAGCAAGAGCTCTATTTTATTGGCTAATGCTGCGGCATGGGTACTGGTTGTTTGAGTTTATCTCGATATCCGAAATTATTCTGAAAGCTCCTGTGCAGTATGGGGAAGCTTTTCTTCATACAGAAACGGACCAGAATGATCTTACTTATTTTATTATTCATCAAGCTAAAGTGATTCGAAAATCCATTCAATCGTTGCACGATTATATTAATCACAAAGCGCTTGAGTTAAGCAAGGTAGAGTTATTGCTTAAAAAAGAGGGGAATTTTAATTATAGACAGGAATCTTTATTGGCTCACGCCTTGCGTCATCCGGGAACAGACTATACTATAGAAGCTCATAGAAATAGTCATCAAATCGCTTATGATACGGCTAGGCACGACTTACAAGATTTGCATGAGAAGGGCATATTAAAAATGGTTAAAAAAGGGAAATTATATGTTTTCACAGCGCCAATGAACTTAGCTAGCCTTATAAAGCAGACCAAGTAACTTTTCCTGATTATGCCCCCGAAAAATTAGACATACTGAGGAAAAGTTGCATAATTGTTTTTCACCCCAAGTCAACTTGGGGTTATCTTTTTTCGAGCATTACGTTGAAAATATAGGGGGAGGCAGCAGAGTCGGCATTTGAACTTGTATTGGGCACTGTGCTTTGGATTCCTCCTACAATGTAGCCTAAGAGAATGGGGGATGATCCAAGCTCATCTAAGGAAAAAACGTTGTTGGAAAAGGCTGGTAAATTTTTTGCGGGAATAAACCTGGCCTCTGCTCCAAATAAAAGAGGGTTGCCGAAATTGGCAAAATCGGCAGGAATTACCGGAAATTCGTTTTCCATTAAATACTGAGTAAAATTGCCTTGGCCATCTATTTTTATGGTTGTAACGCTATTGATAAAAGGGATTTCTGGGTCGGGCACAAAAGAACCATCAACGAAAGAAAGGTAGCTGATTCCTCCAAATACCAAGACAAACATTTCATTCGTTTTCTTAGAAAATAATCCGGCTCTTGCTGCATCGTAGCTATTCATTCCTTGCTTAAAGGTATTAGGATTTAAAGGGTCTGGCATAAACGAGCCTCCCTTTGCATTAATTAATATAGGAACTGTCCATATTCCTGACTCTTCTGTAAACACACCCGATAGAGCAACAAAAGCCTGGGCGTAAGATGTGGCTGTTTTTTGAATAATGGGGGTAACAACTAAATCTCTTCGTCGATAATTTGGATTGGGAGCGAATTGTTTTTCAGGTTGAACGTAGAGTGCTTTACCATTATCGATTATTCTAAAAGGGCGTACCTGCTTTGTATAGGCTCCGTTAGAGCTCGTGCTATAAAATCCAGTAAAGTTCTGGCCAAAGAAAAGCAAAAAAGGTTCATGAGGATTTGCTTGAGAAAGAAAGCCTCCTGTTACCTGAAGAAGAGGGTGAGAGGTTTCCCGAATATATTGCGCAGCTGTTTCTCCTGGCGAGGCTTTTTCAACCCAGTGCATAAGGCCCGGCACATCAATGGCTGTTAAAGTGGATTTTGTGCTGAATTGTCCTGTGGCTGTATCTACCCCATAACCTCCAACCATGTACATGGTATTATTTACCTGATGGCTTTGCCCGGCTGTGACAGATAAGGTATCGATTTGCGCCTGTGTTAAATGGGACGATGGGTCGTGAAGAGATTTAAATGCAACTTTTTTGTTATCAGGATCTATCACATACACTACCGTATTTTGTCCGCGAACAGTAAAGGTATCATCGGTTGGGCCAAATCCGTGGAGTCCGTTGGTTCTTCCCGCAAGAAGAAGGGCTTTTCCTTTATGAACGGCATAAAGAAAGGCTTGTAATCCAAAAGATTCTAAATTGTCAGAAGGAAGTTGAAAATCAGCTTTTACAATGTTGATGCGAAAAGGTAGTGTATTAGGCGGCTGAATGACGCTTAATTCATCCGTCTGATTAGGCCCGCAAAATGCTTGA
>JABDCQ010000045.1 GCA_013288075.1 Chlamydiota bacterium
GATAAGATGGCAGAGCTTCATTTTGCAGAAAAAATATTAAATAACGAAATAAGCGATTTAAAAGGCCTTATAGATAAAGTTGATGTGCTTCATAAAGACTTCCGCATTTTTACAGATAGATACGGGGATAAAGTTCTGAAGCTTTTGAAAGTGCAAAGGGATATAAAATTAACAAATGATGTGTTAAATCAGCTTACCACTAACTATACTAGAGGAAAATAAGATGCCCATAGAATTTTATCAAGCAGGAGAACTTTCTGATGATTTATTCGTTTTTCCAAATAAGGAACAACCTGAAAATCATGAAGAAGTGAATCAAAAGTTTGTCGAAATTTTTAATAAGTCCACAAAGGAAGATGAGGGACAGCTGAAACCTTTAAAAAGGGAAGAAGCTCCGCCTCTTAAAAAAAGGCCTTCAACAGATCAAGAAGTGATAAAAAGCTTTGAAACATTGCAGCTTTCTTTAGATGATGAAAAAAGACAACTCAACACAGAAATTAAATCCTGTGAAAGACTTGTGTGTGAGCAGAATGGAGATGAAAGAGTAAAAACATATGAAACGATAACTCGCATTAAATTAAGAATAAAAAATATAGATACTGACAAGGGTAAATGGAGCGAAGCCTTGAGCGTTTTATTAAATAGTCGTAAAAATAATATAAAAAAATAGGGTTGTAAAAGAGCTTCTTCCTAGAAGCTCTTTTGCTTTTGCAAAGTTTTTTTGTTCGATGTAATGGCGAATTTTTCCTGATGAGACAACCTCTCCGTTCCTTTCTACTTTATTTAAATAATCAGCCTGAAAGCCAAGTTCTTTTCCTAGTAAGACAACTTTTTCTTCTGTTCCTTCTCGGTTTTTTCCAAAGCTGCTTCCTTTTCCTAAGGCAAAATAAGAAAAAGGATATTTCCCATGAATGTTACTTAAAAATTCTTGGTAGGTGAGGCTTGCAAGTTCTGGAGTGAATTCGAGTAAGATCACAAGATCGACACCAGCTGATTCTAGAAGCTTTAGCTTTTCCTCTAAAGAACAGATCAGCTTAACAGGTTTATTTCCTAAAACCCATGAAGGATGATTAGAGAAGGTAAGGACAGCAAGTGTGCCTGTTTTTCCTACTTTACTGCGCAAATGCTTAAGTAGCGCGAGGTGGCCTGGATGAAGCCCATCAAAGCAGCCCAGGGTAAGCCCGCAAGGCTCTGGCATATGCGGAATAGCATCAACATTTCGAACAATAATCATAAGTCCTTTTTTCTAGGCGCTTAAGCTAAGAAACAAAGCGCCGGGTGTAATTCTTCGCTTAGCTGCGCCTTAGAGTGCATATGCTTGAACCTAAGTCTATTTAGGCTTTTATTGACGCAAAGACGCAAAGGCGCGAAGAAAGCGCAAAGGTCAAACATCTAGGGCTTTGGCCCTAGATGTTTGACTATTGTTTTAAGGAAATCCAGAGAAAAACAATCTCTAATGAAGTAACATGTTTGAGCAATTTCTCTGATTCTCCTTTAAATACAACAGTGAATACAAAAAGATTTTTAAGAATGCTTTTGCATTCTTAAAAATCTTTTTGTATTCACCTTTGCGACTTCTTCCTTTGCGCCTTTGCGTCTTTGCGTCAATAAAAGCTTAAATAGACTTAGGTTTACGTATATGCACTCCAAGGCGCAGCTAAGCAAAGATTTATTCCAGAGCGCTAAAAATTAGCCTAACAGGGCGGCTGCGATGGCGTTTAGGGTGAGGTTTTCTGTGCTTAGGCAGTTTTTGAGCTCGTGGGGGCCACTTTTGGTGCGTATAAGATGGGAAAGGTGAGCGCCACAGCCAAGGGCTTTGCCTAAATCGCTTGCAAAGCTTCTGATGTAAGTTCCTTTAGAGCATGCTACATTGATGACAAGATGAGGATAGTTATAAGAGATAATGTCGCATTTAAGGGTAACTAAACTAGGCTTTCTTTCAATTTCTTTGCCTTGTCTTGCAAGTTCATAGAGTTTTTTGCCTCCTATTTTCTTAGCAGAAAACATGGGAGGGATTTGGCTTATTTGTCCTTGAAAAGCGCTAAGGGCTTTTTCAATGTCTTTAAGAGGGGGAACGATCGGCGACTCAAAAGTGACTTTTCCATCGATATCGTAAGAATCTGTTTCTATTCCTAAATGGAGTGTGGCCAAATATTCTTTATCGTGATTAAGGAATTGATCAGACATTTTTGTGAATTCTTTGCCAATAAGCATGACCATGACCCCTGTTGCAAAGGGGTCAAGAGTTCCTGCATGACCAATTTTTTTTACGCCAGTTAGTCTTCTAAGGAGGCCTACAAGGAAAAACGATGTTTTTCCTTTTGGCTTATCTAAGAGGAGTAGTCCTTTAGGTGTTGTCTGAGGTTCCATGTTCTCTAGTCTTTTCTTCTTCATGGATTTTCCCAAGAAGCGCATCGATGCGCATATGCTTATCTACTGAGTTATCCAGTTTAAAGACAAGCGTTGGGAAATAACGCATGACAACTTTTTTTGAAGCGTTTACAGCAATGAAGCCTGCAGCGGACTGCAGGGCTTCTAAGGTTTTATCTTTTTCTTCTTGCGATCCTATAACGCTGATATACACTTTAGCGTGATGAAGGTCTTTAGAGATATCCACACTTGTTACAGTGATAAGGGTAGCCATACGCGGATCTTTAACCTGACGCATGATCACCTCAGAGAGGACTTCTTTAAGAAGAGAATTAAGTCTTACTGTGCGATCTTTCATAGGTCTTGTTCCAGGTAAGTGACATCAAAGGCTTGGATAATATCTCCTTCTTTGACCTCATCATTGTTTTGAATAAGGATACCGCACTCAATTCCTTTACTTACTTCTCTTACATCTTCTTTTCCACGTTTTAGCGAGGAAATAGCGCCTTTCCAAATCACTTTGCCATCTCTTATAAGGCGTACATGGTTATTACGCTTAATAATTCCATCGATGACTTGGCATCCTGCAATCAGGCCAATCTGAGAAGATTTAAACACAGCCTTAACAAGCGCTGATCCCGCATCGTTTTCTTGCGGAATCTTATCGAGAAGAAGACGCATTTGCTCTCTAACATCATCTACTGCATGGTAAATAATATTGTGGATTTTTACCTGGACTTTATGCGCTTTAATGAGCCCTTCTGCGTGTTTAGCAACTTTGGTATGGAAACCAATAATGGTTGCTTTTGAAGCAGCTGCAAGCTCGGCATCTGATTCGGAGATTTCTCCCACAGAGGCAGAGATGATGTTTAAAATCACTTTTTTAGAGGCAATTTTAAGCAGCGATGTTTTAAGCGCTTCTACAGAGCCTTGCACATCGGCGCGCAGAATGAGGGTAAGAATTTTCTGTTCGCTGCTATCTCGTTTTTGTTGGAGTAATCCTTCAAGACCAGCTGGTTTTGCTTGTTGAAGTTTAACTCTTTTTTCTCCTTCAGTTCTTTGGTAAGCAAGCTCTTTTGCAACGTTTTCTGATTTCACTGCAATAAACTCGTTTCCTGCATCAGGAAGCCCTGAGAGTCCTGTAATTTTTACAGGAGTTGAGGGGCCAGCTACTTCTATCTCGTTGCCAGCTGCATCGTGCATGGTTTTAACTCTTGCCCAGTGCATAGCAAATACAAGCGCATCGCCTAAGCGGAGTGATCCGTTTTGTACTAGCACTGTTGCAACAGGCCCAAGTCCTTTATGCATTTGCGACTCAATAACAGTTCCTCTAGCTCTTGCTTTAGGATTAGCTCTGAGCTCTAATACTTCTGCTTGAAGAGCGAGCATTTCAAGAAGTTCTTTAATGCCAACTCCTGTAACAGCTGAGCAATTAACAGTAATGGTAGTCCCACCCCAGCTTTCAGGAAGAAGTTCTTTCTCAGCAAGTTCTCTATAAACATTCTCGGCATTGAATCCTGGTTTATCACACTTGTTTAGGGCAACAACAATAGGAACGTTAGCTTCTTTTGCTTGTTTAATGGCTTCTTCTGTTTGGGCTTTAATCCCTTCATCTCCAGCAACTACAAGAACTACAATATCTGTGACATCGGCCCCTCTACTTCTCATTGCAGAGAAAGCTTCGTGACCAGGAGTATCTAAAATCGTGATATCTCCTACAGCTGTATGACATTTAAAGGCTCCAATGTGCTGCGTAATAGCGCCGGCTTCTCCAGCTGCTACATTCGCTTTACGGATATAATCGATAAGGCTTGTCTTTCCGTGGTCGACATGTCCCATAAAGGCTACAACAGGAGGACGAATAATCAAATCTTCTGGAGGAGCTTCTTGAACTTCTTCTTTAATCGATTTTTCAGTAATACGAATTCTTTCTTCTTCTGTTCTATCGATTGTGATTTCGCAATCGAACTCTGTTCCAAGAAGTTGTATGGTTGTCTCATCATCTAAATAATCATTTAAAGTGATGACAACGCCTTGCATAAAGAGTTTAGAGATAAGCTGAGAAGCTTTTAGTTTCATTTCAACAGCTAAATCTTTCACTGTAATAGGGACGCGGACTTTTAAAGTTTTTGGACGCACAACAGCTTCTTCTGCCATTTGCATTTTGCCTTTGGCATGTCTTTTTCTGCGCCATTCTTCATCGTTTGAATCGCGAAGGCCTTGTCTATCTCTAGAATCAAATCCGGTTTTTCCCGCTTCTTTACGTTGAGGCTTAATATCTTTAAAATCTTTAAAGCCTGTAACTTTTTTCTTATCTACATCAGCGCCAGCCGGTCTAAATTTTTTAGAAGGTTCATCGGGAATTTTAGGAGGGATGGCTTGCTTAAACGGTTGATTAAAGTCTTTTCTTGGACCTTCATAACGAGGGGATGGAGGGTATTCCCTTCTTGGACCCTGGGTTCCTGGAGCTCCCTGGTTATAAGGAGGTCTTGAATAAGGAGGGCGGGCTGCCCCATCTCTTGGTTGGTAAGGGGGTCTTGCTGCGCCATCGCGAGGTTGGTAAGGAGGTCTTGCTGCGCCATCTCTTGGTTGATAGGGCGGTCTTGCTGCTCCGTCGCGCGGTTGATAAGGGGGCCTGCTTGCGCCATCTCTTGGCTGGTAAGGAGGTCTTGCTGCGCCATCACGAGGTTGATAAGGAGGTCTGTCTCCCTCTCTTTGAGGATAAGAAGGTCTGTTGTAGCCTCCTTCGCGTGGTTGATAAGCAGGACGCTCTCTATCGCCTTCTCTTGGCTGATAAGGAGGTCTTTCCTCTCTTTGGTAAGAAGGAGTTGTAAATTCTTTTTTCTTTTCAGGATCAGCTGGTTTGGGTGCTTCTGCTGCTTTTTCAGGAGCTTTTTCAATAGGAGCTTCCGGCGCTTTCTCAATAGGCGCTGGAGCTTCTTTTTTCTCTACTTTTTCAGGTGCTTTTTCTTTAGGGGTAGAGACTTTAGCAGCCTCCTCAGAAGGGGCCTCTATTTTTTTTTCTTCCTTAGCTTTTTTAGGAGCAGCAGGTTTTTTGACTTTGCCGAGTTTTAGCGCTTCAGCCAATTGCGTATTTTTTATATTAAGTTTTAGGTTTTTCGCCAAAGCTTATGTCCTCGCTTTTCTAATTTGCTCTAAGATTTTATCAGCCATTTCTAAGCTGATTTCCGGAATTGCTGCAAGCTCTTCGCGCGTTGCGCTCAAGACTTTTCTAGGAGTGTCAAAGCCGGCGCTTATTAAGCTTCCGATGATCATTTGGTTAACTCCCTCAATATTGAGGTTTTCATCAAGTGTAGGGTCATCAAGAGAGGCCATTTGCGCGCGCTCAATATTCATGACAGCTTGGTATTCGCTCATTTTTTGTACGGTGAGCTCTGCATCTAGAAGCTGTCCTGTAAGACGTGCATTCATTCCTCTTTTCCCTAGAACAATAGGGTAGTTTTCATCGTCTACAACAATAGAGATGGATGTTTCATCATCGTTTAGATGGATTTTTTTGATCTGAACAGGCTGCAAGATTTGTTGGAGGAATTGGACTTTATTTTCAGAAAAAGCAACAACGTCAATTTTTTCGTTATTCAGCTCATTGATAACATTTTTAATGCGGTTCCCACGAATTCCTACGCAAGCTCCTACAGGATCGACTTTAGGATCGTTTGATCTTACAGCAAATTTTGTACGGTAGCCGGCATCTCGTGCCATTTTTTCAATTTTAATGGTTCCATCGCCAATTTCAGGAACTTCTTGAGAAAAGAGTTGGGCAACAAATTCGGGATGGCTCCGTGTTAAAACAACCTCAGCGCCTCCACTTTCTGTATCTTTTACTTCCCATAGAAGAGCCTGGACTCTTTCTCCTACATTATAACGCTCGGTTTTAGGATAGAATCTGTCGGGAAGAATACCTTCGACTTTACCAAGATCTACAATAAGAGTTGCGCCTCTAACAACGCGTTTTACAGAACCCGAAATGATTTCGCCTATTCTATGGCGGTATTCTTCGTAAATCACATCTCTTTCCGCTTCGCGCAGTTTTTGAGAAATCACTTGTCTTGCCACTTGAGCTGCAATACGGCCAAAATCTCTTGGTGTTGTCGCAATATTAACCCACTCTCCTATTTCGCAATAAGGGCTGATTTTGCGCGCTTCTTCTAGAGAAATCTCTTCTTCAGGAATGGTTACGAGATCAACAACTTCTTTTTGGGCAATAACGTCGATATCTCCTGTTCTAGCGTTGATTTCGATAGAGATATTGATTAACCCATTCATGCTTTTACGGGCAGCAACGCGCAGTGATTCTTCAATAGCAGAAATAATGGTATCGCGCTTAATTCCTTTTTCACGCTCTAAGTATTCAAAGATGGCGACTAAATCTTTATTCATTTGTTACATGCCCCTAATTTTAGCTTTTCTTATTTTTACCTTCAAAAAGAGTTTAAAAGTAAAAATAAGAAAAACCACTTTATTTGAGTGATTTTAAAAAGAAGGAAGCGCTTTATTCAAGCGCTTCCCTTGAGTAATATTATTCTTCCGAAGCGTTTGTTTCTTCTTCTGAAGCGTCTTTTGCTTTTCTCTTGCCTTTCTTCACTTGACGCGTTTTTGCATCTCCAACGACAATATCATCGCTGTTATGCTTATTTTTATCGATCAAGTATTCCTTAATGGAAAGAGCAATTTTTTTGTGTTCAGGATCAAGTTTAATCACTTTTGCTGTGATTTCTTCCCCTTTATTCACAACGTCTTCTACTTTTCCAAAAGGCTGATCTGAAAGCTCTGTCACGTGTACAAGGGCTTCAATCCCATTATGAAGCTCGATGAAAGCTCCAAATGCTGTAATTTTAGTGACAATCCCTTTTACAAGCGAACCAACAGGCATTGTTTTTTCAATGCTTTCCCAAGGATTTGAGCTGAGCTGTTTTACGCCTAAAGTGATTTTTTTGCTTTCTTTATCAACAGAAAGAACAACCGCTTCTACTTTATCTCCTTTTTTCAGAACTTCTGAAGGATGGGAGACTTTTTTAATCCAGCTAAGATCAGAAATGTGGATAAGGCCATCAATTCCAGGCTCAAGTTCTACAAATGCGCCGTAGTTAGTGAGGTTGCGGATTTCAGCAGAAACGCTGCTTCCAATAGGATATTTTTTCTCTACTTCTTCCCATGGATTGCTCTCTGTTTGCTTCATGCCTAAAGAGATTTTGCCTTCTTCTTTTTGAATAGAAAGAACAATTGCTTCTACTTCGTCGCCTTTTTTAACAACTTCGCTAGGATCTGTAACAGTTTTTACCCATGACATTTCAGAGACGTGGATAAGGCCTTCGATACCAGGCTCAATTTCAATGAAAGCTCCATAAGGAACTAAATTGACAATCTTGCCTCTTACTTTTGTACCAATAGGATATCTTTGTTCAATCTCTTCCCAAGGATTAGATTCTTTTTGTTTCATTCCTAAAGCAACTCTTCCTTTTTCTTTGTCAACATGAAGAATGACAACTTCTAATTCTTCGCCGATGCTTACAATTTCAGAAGGATGTTTAATTCTTTTCCATGTCATGTCTGTGATGTGGAGAAGGCCATCAATTCCGTCTAGATCGAGGAACACGCCGAAGTCTGTGATATTTTTCACAACGCCTGTGCAGATTTCCCCTTCGTGAATATTTTCGAGCATCTCAGCTTTTTTAGAGATTCTTTCTTCTTCAAGAAGCTCTCTTCTAGAGACGACAATATTCTTTCTTTCTGTATTGATTTTTAAGATTTTAAAGTCGTAGGTATGGCCAACATACTCATCGAGATTTTTAATGCGCTTATTGTCGATTTGAGAGCCGGGGAGGAATGCTTCCATCCCGATATCTACCATTAAGCCGCCTTTAACTTTACGGATAACTTTTCCTCTAACAAGAGAGCCTTCTTTACAATGGTTAACAATGTATTCCCACTGTCTTAATCTGCGCGCTTTATCTCTTGAAAGAACGATTTGTCCATCTTCCCCTTCGGCTTGATCTAGGAACACTTCAACTTCGTTGCCTAGGTGCAGCTCTTCCGCATCAGAAAATTCTTCGATAGGGACAAGGCCTTCAGATTTTAAGCCTACGTCAATCACGACAAAGTCTTTTGTGATTTCAACAATTCTTCCTTTTAGGATGTGCCCAGCGTGCATAGAAGAAACAGTGCCTTCTCCTGCAGCGGACTCTCTTTTGTTGAGTAATTTTTTAAATTGGTTAGCTTCTTCTTCTTGGAATTCGACATCGTCGATGACATTGCTTTCGTTCCACGCATCTTGTAAAGTTTGGGATGAGGTTTTGGACATGTTAAGGGTTTCTCCTAAGGTTTATAAAAAATTTGGGGCAAGCGCATATGTTTAACTTGCCTTAAAGTTATGGAGGAAATCGTAACAAAACTTTACTAATATGAGCAAGCCTTAAAATCTTGCCCTTGCCTATCCCTTCCTGCCCGTGCCCATGCCCGTGCCCGTGCCCGAATTCAGATTGAGTATAAAAATTCTTTTAGACTTGCAAAGATGGTTCGGGCGCGGGCACGGGCACGCACACGGGCACGAAAATAATAAGCGGTTGAGGCTTAAGTAGATAATCCTATCTTTTTGGTTGAATGCGGAGAATAAGCCCCCTAATCTCCGCATTTTTTGCGGAGATTAGGGTTGCCAATGCGGAGATTAGGTGCTATAATCAAGAAAAAAGGTTCAAAATATGTATATTTACGAATATGAGAATTGGCCAAATTTTCTATGGGACCAAGAGAAGCTCTCTCCATTGCTTATTCAATTGCGCCATTCCCAAGGTCGCTTGATTGGAGGAATGGAGTCTATTGGCTTTCAGGTGCAAGATGACACTGTTTTACAGGTTCTCACTCAAGATGTTGTGAAGTCAAGTGAGATTGAGGGAGAGATTTTAGATCAGTCACTTGTGCGCTCATCTGTTGCGCGCCACCTAGGGATGGACATTGGAGCTCTTGATGTTGCTGATAGAGATATTGATGGCGTTGTTGAAATGGTTCTAGATGCTACACAGAAGTTCGATGAACCGCTTACCAAAGAAAGATTACTTGGTTGGCACGCCTCTTTATTTCCTTCGGGACGGAGTGGCTTTTCAAAAATTAAGGTGGGAATGTGGCGCACAGGTCCTGTTGAGGTTATTTCAGGCTATATGGGCAAGGAAAAAGTTTACTTTGAGGCGCCTTCTGCTGATAGAGTAGAAAAAGAAATGGAGCGTTTTCTCAATTGGATAAATAAGGGAGCGGCTCTTGATCTTGTTTTAAGTGCCGCTATTGCTCACTTGTGGTTTGTTACGATTCACCCTTTTGAAGATGGAAATGGGCGTATTGGACGGGCTATTGCAGATTTAATGCTTGCGCGCTCTGAAAATAGCTCGCGTCGTTTTTACAGTTTATCTGCTCAGATTCAAATAGAAAGAAAAGGCTATTACGCTATCTTAGAAAAAACGCAAAAAGGAACATTAGACATCACTTCTTGGATAGACTGGTTTTTAAATTGCCTTAGAGGGGCAATACAGCAGGCTTCATCTACTTTTAATGCGATTTTGCATAAGTCTCATTTTTGGAAAGCCCTTGCAGAAACTCCTTTGAATGAAAGACAGCGAAAAATTATTAACCGCCTGCTAGATGGCTTTGAAGGAAAATTAACCTCATCAAAATGGGCAAAGATGACCAAGTGTTCCCAAGATACTGCTTATCGAGATATCCTAGATCTTATCGATAAAGGAATCCTTACAAAAAATGAGGAAGGAGGGCGTAGCACAAGCTACTCCTTAAAAAAATAACTTATGAAGCACCTTACGCAGCAGTAGTTTCTTCAAGAACATTGTATTGCCCATTTGCTTTAAGAAACAAAAGTACGAGCAACTTCTTTGTCCCATTAGGGACAGCGGTACGTAGCCAGGGTGTGACGAAGGAACCCCTGGAAAATGTGAATAACAAAGTTGCACTCCATCGGAGTGCAGGATGGCCAAGAGAAACCTAAAAATCTTGTTTTCTAAGTCCAAGATTCCTGCACTCCTATGGAGTGCAATTTTAGATTCATTTTTATCCAGGGGTTCCTTCGTCACACCCTGGCTACGTACCGCTGTCCCTAGTGGGACAAGGAAGTTGCTCGTACTTTTGTTTTTTAAAGCAAATGAACAATAAAATATTATTTTGACAGCATGCTACATCTTACATCACTTCCTCAAGATGGCTATAAATAAATATTTAATTTTGTTTTGAATTTTTAAGATTAATGACTTGTTTTTTAGAAAGTTTATCTTTTTAACATATATATTTAATGTAGATTAGTGTATTATTTATAGTAATTATAATTAATAAAATGGGTTTTTATGTCTTCTGTTTATTTTCCAGAATCATCCTTTATGGAAGTAGATTCCCAAAGTAGCCCGGTAGATACATCTCTCCCTAGCAAGTACGATCCTGTGCGGATGGGTCCTGAGGACTGCATAAAGCGCATCAAGGAAGTTGCTAGAAAATTAGATGGTCAAATCTCTCAAAAAGAAGATGCAAAATTTGACTGCCCAGTGACTCATTGTACCATGGAAAGCCCTACTATCCTCAATTGCTCTCATACATTTGAGAAGTCCGTAGTTGATCAAGTTAATATTTGTCCAACATGTAGAGCTCCCGTTAGCAACCCCAAGCCCAACCTTTTTGTTAAAGGTCTTATTGATGAGTGGAAACAAGAGGAGCGCATTCCCACATTGTCCCATTTTAAAAAGGAAAACAGGAAACTTGCCGAAATTTACCTGGAAGGAGCTAAAAGCGCTACAGATAATGAAGACGTTTTAGAAGCTTATAAAAATGCATTTTTGCACACAAAAAGATCGGAAGATTATGCTGCCCTGCCCCTATTTTATGAAAGGGCAGGCAAAACCAAAAAAGCTGCTCTAGCGTATCTTCATCTGGCTTTACGCCAGTTTGAAGAAAATAAAGTACAAGAAGCTATTAAAACTTTAGAATATTGCAAAAAAATCAGCCCTATCCCGCTAAAAATTGGGGCGCTTCTTTTAGCTCATTATTTATCATTAAATCCAACGCCGCAGCAAATAGAAGAAGCAATGGTAATTGCTTCTGTTCAAACCGATCCGGAAGAGGCCATCTCTATTTATAAACAGGTTATTGCTTATGATCCGCATTGTGTTGAGGCTTACATAGCGCTCTGCTCTTTATTAAAAGACCCTGTGGAAAAAAAGTATTTTCTTTCAAAGGCAGCGGACTATGCTTCCCAACGAGGAAATGATAAATTAGCAATAGATTTACGTAAAGAATCCGAAGCTTCTTTGAGGCTTCCCACA
>JABDCQ010000046.1 GCA_013288075.1 Chlamydiota bacterium
TTATTACTTTATTTGTTTTCATAAAAGAGCCTTCACAATATATTGTCGAAGGCTTTTTTGTTTTATAATTTTTTTAATAAAATCATGATTTATCTATTTTTGTAAAATAATTTTTTTAATTTAATTCGGAATGTTGTATATTGAAATTGTAGGGCGGAAATATAGAATGACTGCCCATTTAACAAGGAGAAATATTATGGCAAAGAAAACATCTAAAAAAACTGCTAGAAAATCAGTTGCTAAAAAAGCTGTTAGAAAAACAGTTAGAAAAGCTGCTAAGAAAACAACAGCTCGTAGAGCTAAAAAAGCTGTTCGTCGTTAGTCGATAGCTTAGAGCAGCTTAATCCGTTGAGGTTAAGCCGTTTAATGGTTTGTCGAGCAAGATTCTCTTGCTCGATTTTTTTTTGTCCGAACCCGTTCTTGCACAAGAGGAATAAAATTTCTCTCTCTCTCTTTCTTCCTCTGTGGTTTCTTGTCTCTGTGGTTAATTCTTAGCTAAGTCTTGCTTGCTTAAGTCTTAGCCAAGAATTAACCACAGAGACAAGAAACCACAGAGGAAGAAAAGAGAGAGAAAAAAAATTTGTTCCTCCCTGTTATTCTTTTTTATCTGAAGTGGCCTTCCATCAAAATGTCTTTTAGAGGCTTGCGATCAAAGGGGAATTCCTTTTCTTGCATCTCTTTGGGAAGATTTTCTTTGGGAGCGCGCTTTCCAATGGCCGCCATGGCTTCAACTGTGTAACCATCAGGGACTTCGAGTGTCTTTTTAGCAAGTTCATAGTCAAATCCTTGCATCCCATGGACTGCTAGGCCTCTATTTGTTCCTTCAAGAGCAAGGGACATCCAAGCGGCCCCTGCATCGAAACTATGAGTGGGAGCGGGCTTATCATTGTGCTCAAAGTTGTTCCTCGAAACAATCACGACAAGAGCTGCTGCATTCTTTGTCCATGACTTATTAAAATCTATCATTAAGTCGAAGAATTTTTGCCAAGCAGGAGTATTTCTTTTTGCATAGAGAAATCTCCAGGGCTGGGCGTTATAAGAAGAGGGAGCAAAACGCGCTGCTTCAAATAACGGAAAAAGCTCTTCATCGCTTAATTCTTCTCCTGTCATAGAACGGGGCGACCAGCGGTTATGAATAAGAGGATGTATTGGGTAGTTAACCTTACGGTTCTCTATAATTTCTTTGCTTAATGTATCTTGCATAATTTTCCTTTTTGAGAATAAATAAACGTTGCGCTGTAAATTCCTACAAAAATTCCAGCTAATATATCACTAAAATAATGCTGCTCTAAAATGATTCTTGAAAAACTAAATAGCAGGGCAAGAAGGAGAAAAAGATAGGCGTATCTAGGGTACTTGCAGCCAAGAATTCCCATGATTGCCCCAGCTGTAATTGCATGTCCGGAAGGAAAAGAAGATTCGAGATTAATCGTTTCAAAAAATAAAAACCCAAAAATATGCTCTTTTAATAAAAGTTCGGGTCTGGCTCTTCCAAAAAACCACTTAAGAATAAAGGAAATAAAGGTGCCAAGTCCAAGAGAGAGTGTCAGTAGAAGAAAGGTGAAAGATTCTTTTTTTTTGTAGATTTTAAGAATAATAAAAAGGACAGGCAAAATAAAAAGAGCGCGAAAGGGATTTGTGAAAAAAGAAAGAAATGAGGCAACCGCTCTTAAAACCTGGTTTTTTTCGTGTACTGCATAAAGGAGCGGTATATCTATATAAAAATAGCTAATCAGGATGAGAGCAATAAAAAGGGGGATGATATATTTTGCATCTCTTTGAAAAATGGGCATAAAGCTCCTTCTTGCACTTAGGTATATACTCAAATCGGGATTTTGTTATAAATATAATTGTATTTACCAAGGGGTTTTTATGAAAAAAAGTGTGTGGTTTTTGTCTATGTTATGCGCTCTAGGTTCTTTATCTGCTGAGGAAAAAGTTAAAGAGTCTTCTTTGCAAGAAAAGTCTTCTGCTTATACCGCTAAAGATTATGCGTCTCTTTTAGGAATGAAAGGGTTTGGCGATGAGCTTTTAAAGATGCATTTTCAGCTTTACCAAGGGTATGTAAAAAATACGAATCTGCTTTTAGATACACTAAAAACACTAGACCCTTCTACCTACGCTTTTACAGCTCTTAAAAGACGGCTTGGTTGGGAAATGGATGGAATGAGACTGCATGAGCTTTACTTCGATAATTTAGGGGGTAAAACTCCTATAGATGCAAAATCTGCTCTTTATAAAAAATTGGAAGCTGATTTTGGAAGCTTTGATGCGTGGAAAAAAGATTTTGTGGCGACAGGCCTTACAAGAGGTATTGGCTGGGTTGTTTTATATAAAGATCCCCAAAGTGGGCGTTTGATTAATATGTGGATTAATGAGCATGATGTAGGGCATTTAGCGGGCGGAGCGCCTCTTCTTGTGATGGATGTGTTTGAACACGCCTACATCACGCAGTATGGGCTTGCTAAGCAGCAGTACATCGATGCCTTCTTCCAAAACATCCGCTGGGAAGAAGCCAGCGCCCGCTTTAAAGAGAAAAAAGAGAGGTAGAAATTTCTCTCTCTTTCTTCCTCTGTGGTTTCTTGTCTCTGTGGTTAATCTCTTAGGCGAGACTGAGGGGTCCAAAAGGCTTGTATTTTTTTAACCACAGAGACAAGAAACCACAGAGGAAGAAAGAGAGGGAAAATTCTCTGTGGTAAAAAAAATCAACAGCTTGAGCTATGCGGTGGTGAGGAGGATTGATGAATATTGAGGGGTATGGGTGTGAGCAGCTTTGTGTGGTTGTTGCGGAGGGGTGGGATACGCATAAAGCGAAGATGTATTGTTTCGAGAAAAAAGATTCCTCTTGGAATTTTGTTTTTTCTTCTCCTGTTGTTATAGGGAAAAAGGGGATGGCTTGGGGGATAGGACTCCATGCTCCTGCTACGCCTGAAAAAAGGGAAGGGGATATGAAGACGCCTGCGGGGATTTTCACTTTTGGCTCTGTATTTGGTAAAGAGGCCTCTCCTTCTATCCTCAAGCCTTATATTGAGACTCACTCTGCTCTAGAGGCAATTGATGACCCCCATTCGAGATATTACAATCAGATTGTCGACGCGCTTAATGTGATTAAAGATTGGACTTCTTCAGAATCTATGGTCCATGAGCTTTATAAATGGGGCATTGTTGTAGAGCATAACGCTTGCCCTGCTGCCGCGCACAAGGGGTCTTGCATTTTCTTCCACCTATGGAGATCAGAGGGAGAGGGGACAGCCGGGTGTACAGCTATGCAAGAGGTTAACCTTAAAGAACTTATAAATTGGTTAGACCCTGAAAAGAGGCCTCTTCTTATTCAACTCCCTAAAGAAGAGTATGTTACGAATGCTCCTGCTTGGGGATTCCCTCCTTTGTCTTATTAACATTGATTAATAAAGTAATTTTTACTATAATTAATATTATATAAAGAATATTAATAACATAAAAAGGCTTAATCATGTTTAATCCGCTTATTTCTTCTATTACAGATCAAGGCGCTAAAGGTAAGGCTATAGAGAAATTCGTTAATCGGGCTAATAATACGAAATTCGGTATTCCAGGGAAAGTCATTTATGGAGATTTAAGACCCCACAATTGCTTTATGAAGGCGTTTATGGCGCTTACTCACTATTTATTTGGTTCTTGGTCAGATACGTTTGCAGCACGCACTCTTCTTGAAAATATGAACCATGTGGCTAATTCTCCCATTTCATTGCCTTCAGATACAATAAAACTGTTCATTAAAAGTGTCGAAGCTGTGCGTAATACCTATAATCCAGAAGGTGTAGAAGGCCCTTTGTGTACTTATTTAGATAATGTTGTTAAAAATCTAGAGGGTAAGATTGCGGAAGAGGCGCCAGTAACTCCTGTATCTGAAGAGCGTACTTACACGGTGATAACTTCTCAGCCTGCAGCTCCTTCTAATAACCTTGAATTTTTCAAATACGAAGAGGAGATTCTTCAATACATAGAAAAAGGTCCACGTCTTGATGATGTTGACTTTTGTTCTTCTCGTTTTAAAGAATTAAAAGATAAAGGGCTAAATCCTTTAGATTTTATGAAATATGTGCTTGAAAATAAAGGAAGCGCTTTTAGCGAAAAGGTTAGAGGCCTTGCGTATAATGGTGGCTTTTTTCAAAAAGCGCGCTTACTTGCCTTTTTAAAGATGGATCTTAGCGCTCCTGTAGACGCTTCCAAACAAGTTAAAGAGCTTCGTGAATTGGCGTTAGGATTAAAAGGTCCCTATATTACAATTCCTAGTGAGGAAAAGGCTATAGAAGCTCTAAATAACATGAGAGATACCTGGACAGATGTTTACAAGCTTTTCTTCCCAAATCCTGACGCTGCAGCTTTAATAACTAAAGACGCTTTAGATACTATTTTAAAAGAAAGATCTCTTCGCTCCCTATCTTCTCAGGCAAAAGATGCTTTAAAAGACATGGATGCTTATGAATTTGCCATCATTGCTTTGCAGCATAGGGATAAGCTTGAAAAGATCTTAAAAGATGAAGAATCTTTAAGTTGCTTAAGAGCCCAATTAAAAATAATGCCTCGTGATGAGACTAAAGCAACGCCTCTTCTTGATCTTGCACTAAGTGGCGATGACCTTATAGAAAAATTCTACGCCCTCGTAAAAAACCCCCACCTCTAGATGCATTCGCGTAACCTTAAGTCTATTTTGGCTTTTATTGACGCAAAGACGCAAAGGCGCAAAGGAAGAGCCGCAAAGGTTAATACAAAGAAGATTTTTAAGAATGCTTTGCAAAAGCATTCTTAAAAATCTTCTTTGTATTAACTGTTGTATTTAAGGGAATCAAAGAAATTGCCATGACATATTACTTCAATAGAGGTTGCATTCCTCTGAATTTCCTTAAAACAATAGTAAAAAGGCTAGGGCCAAAGCCCTAGCCTTTTTACCTTTGCGCTTTCTCTGCGTCTTTGCGTCTTTGCGTCAATAAAAGCCAAAATAGCCTTAGGTTTATGCCCATGCCTCTAGATGAACAAAGAGAGGTTATTTCTCTTTGTTTTGTTTTAAATAATAATTATTGATTATTAATTACTTATTAAATTATAATTAATATAACTTTAAAATTTATTAATAATAACTTAATGAGGGTTTATGTCTGTGATTGAGAATCAAGAGTTTAAGAATGCGATTGTCCTTGGCAAATTCGATCCGGCTAACCAAATTTATACCGACGACTTAAAAACCTCTTTCTCTAAGGGCATTGCAGGGCGTATTTGTGCCTTTTTTTGTGGGATCTTTTGCTCTTTCGATAAGAATAAAATCTTGGCCGGGATTAAAAATAGCTATGAAAGCCTAAATTCTGCGGGAAAATCTGCTTTAGGCAAGACATTTAAAGAAGCTATGGATAAAGCTCTTACTGTATTTTATAAAGATAAGGCCTCTCTTTATCTCTCAAAATTTAAGATTGAGCTTCAAGAGGAAACTTCTTTACCTATTATAGCAACACCTACCGCTCCTGCTGCTCCTGCTGGACCTTCTGAGGAAGAGCTTAGAGCTAAAGAAGTCCAAGATCTTAGAGAATATCAAAATTATAAGGATGAAATAGAAGGCAAAGTGCTTGTTTTACAAGATACATCCGCTCTTAATCCTTCTGATTTTAAAAAACAGTATCCAGATATTCAGAAAATCGAAACCCACTTAGCAAATTCTAAGGTGTTGAAACGTACTGATATAAAGCTTGTAAAGTTTGAAATAGGTGGGGTGTTAACAAAAATTGAAACAGATTTAGCGCGTAGAAAGGCTGAAATAGAAGCTCTTAATGAAAAGCTGATTGTAGGGAAAAATGAGGAGTTACTCATTCAGGTTCTTGCAGGTGTACTAGATGAGGAATATGTTCCTGAAGCACTTATTAAGCAAATTAAAGACAAAAAGATTTTCCCTAAGCAAGGGATTGAACAGATTGGCCTTCATTTAAAAGATATTGAAGATTTGACTTCTGAAATTGTTGAAAAAGAAGAGGCTGTAAAAGCTGCATTAGATTGCGTAAAAGAAGAGAAGTTTAACTGGAAAGGCGTTCTTGAAATTACAAAGAATCAGGAAGATCTTTTAAAAGAGATCACACCTACTAGCTTTATTATTTATGTGTTGTCTAATCAATCGCTTGGAGATCAGTTAAAAAGTATTGTTCTTGGCGACAAAAAACAAGCCCTTTGTTTGTGGAACTTTTTTAAGCAAAATCTTAAGAAAGAAGAGGGAGCAGATTCTTCTTTATTTTTAGGCGCACTTCAAGAGCTCTCTAAGGAAAATAAGGATTTAAATACGTCTAATCCCGAGCAAATAAAAAGAACCTTTGAAGAGATTTTTAAGAAATTTAACACCACTACTTGGGTAAGTTTTTTAAAGCTTCTTTTCACTAAAGAGCGCTCAGATATTGCTCTTATAAAAATTTAAGTTTAAGGACTTTTCTCTTAACATGTAAACAAGTCCGTAAGTGACGGGGGTGCTAAGCGCGCTTAAAGCTAGCTTATAGATGTACATGGCCCCCATAAGTTCAAGTCCTTGAATAAGAGGCATTTTAAATCCTAAAAAAAGCACAATGGAATTTACAATAAGGGTATCGACAAGTTGAGAGACCATTGTGGATCCATTGTTGCGCATCCATAGATGTTTTCCCTTCGTAAGCTCTTTAATTTTTTGAAATAAATACACATCAATCAGCTGTCCGCTCATAAAAGCTAGCATGGAAGCAAAAATAAGAATGCTTGTGACATTAAAAGTGGATGTGTAGGCATTTTGATAATCAGAGACTTTTTCGTAGCCAAAAGCGTTATTAGCCTCTACCCAGTATTCATGAGGGGGTAAAGCGATCATTAGCTGCACAATAAGAAACATCATCAGGCTTAGAAAAAAGCCTAAATACACCATGAAGTTCGCTCTTTTCTTTCCAAAAATTTCTGTGACAACATCGCTTAAAATAAAGGTGATGGGATAGGTAATGATCCCTGTTGTAAGCGCAAGAGAACTAAAAGGGGCCTTAAATATTTTAAGGCCTACAAGGTTCGTGATAATGAGTACCGAGCAAAAGAGGGTGACTAAAATGACGTAGGCTTTTTCGAGTTTGGTCATAAGAAATTTGCTTTATCTGAAAAAATAATGAAAAGGGCGATTTTAGCAGATAAATGAAATTATGCAAGAGGTCTTTTTACCGCAAGAATAACGTAGAGAGATAAAATTTTTCTTTTCCCTCTTTTTCTTCTCTGTGGTTTATCTTAAATGCAAGCCTTTTGGATCCTTCAGTCTTGCATTTAAGATAAACCACAGAGGGAAGAAACCACAGAGGAAGAAAGAGAGAGATTTTATTCCCTCTCTGTAATTGTGCAGCAACGTCCTTTTAGGCAGCCTTTCGGATTCTAGAGATAAGGAGTCCTAGGACTAGAAGGGAGAGGATAGCCATAAACCCGGCTGGGAAGAAGCTGAGTGTTTTGACAAAGCGGAAGGTGAAAAAGGCATCTAGGAGTAAAATAAGAATAAGTGTTCCTTTGTACCCCCAAGCTTTTCCTTTAAAAATAGCTCCTGAGAAAATAGCTAAAAGAATAAAGGAAATACTACTAGCATAAAGAGAGGGCTTACTAAGAGTGATCATGTACCCGGCAAGGCCACCTGATAAAACAACAAGAGCATAGATAAGAACGATCCAGGCGTTAATGGTAAAAGATTTTTTTTGTTTACCTGTATTTTTCATGGGCATTTTTTTAAAATTCCTTAATAGTTTGGGATATTGTATGATAAGGCGGTTTTTGAGAAACCTGCAAGAAAAATATGACAAAAGTTCTGCTAGAAAAAGATCTTCTTGAAGCAGCAACTCTTCTTAGGCAAGGAGAGGTGGTCGCTTTTCCTACAGAGACCGTTTATGGGCTTGGCGCCGCTATTTTTAATGAAAAGGCCGTAGCGAAAATTTTTTCTTTAAAGAAAAGACCTTCAGATAATCCTCTTATTGCCCATATTAGCTCCTTTGATCAGCTCTCTTCTATTGCAAGAGAAATCCCTTTTGCTTTTTACCTTTTAGCTGAGGCTTTTTTTCCAGGGCCCTTAACTATTATTCTTAAAAAGCACCCTCAAGTCCCTTCTATTGTTTCTGCAGGACAAGATACGATTGCCCTTAGAATGCCTTCGCATCCGTTAGCTATTGCTCTTATCTCTCTTGTGGGACAGCCCCTTGTTGCGCCTTCGGCGAATCTGTCTGGAAAACCGAGCGCCACAAGTGTTGCCCATGTTTTAGAAGATTTTGGTGGCAGTTTAGAGGCTCTCCTTGATGGGGGAGAAACTTCTTTGGGTATTGAATCTACTGTGCTAAGTCTTTGCGATAAAGAAAGGCCTCTTCTTTTAAGGCCAGGAAGTATTACCAAAGAGCAAATCGAAGCTGTTTTAGGCTATCCTGTTGAGGTGTTTTCAAAGCATGTCAAGGCGCACGAAAAGGTTATATCTCCTGGCATGAAATATAGGCATTATGCGCCTAAAGCTCCTATTGTGATTATCCATAGTGAAAGTGAGCTTAAAGAGCATTTTATAAAAAGCCCTTTAAAAAAATCTCTTTTGCTCTCATCCCAAAAACAACATTCTTTATGTGAATGGGCTGAGCTTACTTCCCCAAGTTTTTATGCAAGACTCCGTTATGCAGATAAAGGCGGCTTTGAAGAGATTCTTATTCTTTTAGATCCAGAAACCCTTAGTAATGCGGCTTTAATGAATCGCCTTCTAAGAGCTGCGGGTCTTGCCTAAAATACCTTCTATCAGTAATGTGAGTTTATAATTCACAACGGTGCTCTTGCATAATCTTGGCAGAGAAAAATAACAGAGAGGAATAAAATTTCTCTCTTTCTTCCTCTGTGGTTTCTTCCCTCTGTGGTAAAAAAAATACAAGTCTTTGCGTCTTCAAGCGTTAGTCAAAGACAAACCACAGAGGGAAGAAACCACAGAGAGAAGAAAAAGAGGAGAGAGAAAAATTTATCCCTCTCCGTTATTATGCAAGGGCGCCATTTACAACAGGAGAAAAAATGAAGGCTATTGCAATTAACGCTTTTGGAGATTCCTCTCAATTTAAACTTCTTGATTTACCTATGCCTGAGCCTAAAGAAAATGAGGTGCGCCTTCGTATTAAGGCAAGCGGCTTTAATCCCGTGGATTATAAAATACGGGAAGGGCATTACGGCGGAGGGTCTTTTCCTTTAGTTTTAGGATCTGATGCTGCTGGAGTTATTGATAAGGTAGGAAGCGGTGTTAAAGAATACCAGGCAGGAGATGAGGTGTATGCCCTTATTTTTGGGCAAGGCTCTAATGGAGCTTATGCTGAATATGTTTGCATCGATACTTCTTTTATCTCTCACAAACCTAAAAATATTTCCTTTGAAGAGGCAGCCGCGATTCCCTTAGTAGGCATTACAGCTTATAGAGCGGTCTCTTCTTCAGGAGGCATCCCTAAAGGCTTGCCTGTCTTTATTGCGGGAGGAAGCGGGGGAGTAGGAAGCCTCGCAGTTCAAATGGCTAAACATTTTGGAGCCGATGTCTTTACAACCGCAGGAAGTGAGGAAAGTGCCACTTATATTTCTGAATATCTCAATGTAAAGAAAGAAAATATTCTTCTTTATAAAGGTCTTGCTGTAGAAGAGATGAAAAACAAGCTCTTAGAGATGAATAAAGGAGAGCTGTTTGCTTTTGCTATAGATCTTATAGGGGGAGAGATGAAAAAGCTTTGCCTAGAAGTTGCTGGATTCCAAGGTCATGTGACAAGCATTTTACCCGAAGAAAAAGGATTCCCCGTTGATCTTTTAACAAGGGGGGAAAGTATTGCCTTTCAAAAAAGTTTAAGTATCCATTTTATCTTTGTCGGATCTCAATCTTTTTATGGAGATCGCCTTACCTGGAAGGCCTATAAAAAAGAGCTCCTTTACCTGAAAACTCTTTTAGAAGAAGGCTCTTTGCGTATGCCCACCATCCAAGTGGTAGGAGACCTCTCCATCGAAACCGTAAAAAAAGCCCACCAGCTCCTCGAAGAAGGCCACGTGAAAGGCAAACTCATCATGAAAACCTAAAAAAACCCACAGAGGGTTTAAAATTTTCTTTCTCTCTCTTTTTCTTCCTCTGTGGTTTCTTGTCTCTGTGGTTAATTTCTTAGCTAAGTGTTGCTTGCTTAAGTGTTAGCCAAAGATTAACCACAGAGACAAGAAACCACAGAGGAAGAAAGAGAGAGAAAAAATCGCTCTTTGTTTTTCCTCTTAGGTGAGTTGGATGTAGAGTTCGAAGAGGACAAAGGCCATGAGGATGCAGAGGGTGATTTTGCCTCCGGGGATTTGTTCATGGGCAAGGGAGTGCTTTTTGTAGTATCTGCCAGCCCATACCATTAAGATGGGCATAGCTCCAAGAAGGAGTGCCACCCCAATTCCTCCTGCGTAGTTAAGCGCATGGAGAAAGATTTCGGGGTCAATCCAGGTGATGATAAGCGGCAAGATGAAGACAATTGAGTAGGGAAGGATTTTAGTTGCCCGTTTCTTTAGCTTAAAGCCGTCTGATAAAAAGTCCATAAATGCAATAGAAAGCCCGTACATTGAAGTTGTCATGGTGAAAAAGGCAAAGGCCTGACCCACTTTATTAACGGCTGGAATATTTAAAAATTGTCCTAAAGGCTCAACGGCATTTTTCCCTTTTTGTAGGGCGTCTAAAAGGCCATTAGTTCCTTCTAAAGGTAAGATTCCCAAAATGAGGAATTCCCAAATGACATAGATGACAAAAGGAATAGCTGTTCCGCAAATGATTGTGAAACGCACTTTTTTAACATCTCGTTTTAAGTAGCTTAAAAGCGTCGGAATTAAACTTTGGTATCCAAAGGCTGTAAAGACAATAGGAAGAGCAATCCATGCTTTAGACCAGTTCATGTTGGTTAGCAGGGATGTGTTTACGTGGCCTGCAGCAAAAAAGATAAAGAGGAAATAGGTGAGAATAACCCCTGTCATAAGGCCTAAGTTAAGTCTATCTACCCAAAGCGTTCCTAAATAGACGGCAGGAGAAAAAATGGCGATATAGATTAAGGAACCCAGCCAAAGAGGGATTGTTTGCCCACTTATTTGAGAGACAATGCTACCTCCTGCGGCTGTATGGGCAATCATGAGGCAGGTAAAGAGAAAGAGGTACACGACCCAGCAAAAGGCTTGCCCTCCTTTTCCTAAAAGGCGCGTTGCAAGGGTGATGAGGTTGGCCCCATCGGGCATCCATAGGCAGGCTTCAAGGATAAGAAGCCCTGTAGCGAGCATAAACAACCAGCATGCAAGATACACCACAATAGAAGGAAAAAAGCCGCCTTCAGCTGTTGCAACAGGTAGTGCTAGCATGCCTACACCAATGCTTGTTCCTGCAACAAGAAGTGTGCCGCCTAATAAATGTCCCATCCTATGAAAAATATGCATGATAATCCCTTTACGAATAATCTGTTTATTTTATGAATTTTCTCGATGAATATCTAGTAAAATCCTTCATTTGTCAGATGAATAATAAAGGTTCCACAAAAAGGCTTTCCCTCCTTGGTTTCTAAGGGGAAGTAAGCAGATTGTAAAAAAGCGCTTTTAATAAGAGCATTTGTCTGTTCTTGGAAGAAAAGAGGTTCCCATAAGTTCCAAAGAAAGGAAGTGGGTTTTTTT
>JABDCQ010000047.1 GCA_013288075.1 Chlamydiota bacterium
TTTTGGCTCCTTATCGGAAAGTAACAAAATTTAATTAGTGATGCTTAAGGGTGGGAGGTTTTTTATCTGTTACGCTCTCTTTTTCAACGACAATTTCTTTAATTGAAGGATTAGAGGGGACCTCGTACATAAGCTCAAGAAGCAGGCTTTCTACAATCATACGCAAGGCTCTAGCTCCTGTACCTGTTTCCTTGGCCTTTTCGCCCATAGCTCTTAGGGATTCCTCTGTAAAGGTAAGGTCAACGTTCTCTTCTTTAAAGAGTTGTTGGTACTGCTTTACAATGGCATTTTTGGGTTGGGTTAGAATTTGGACTAAGTCTTCAATGGTTAGCTCATTGCAGTTGGCAATGCTATTAAAGCGTCCTACAAACTCAGGAATCATACCAAAAGAAATTAAATCTTCTGGTTCCACTTTGGAAAGGAGGTAATTTGTTTCTTGGGCATCAAAGGTTCTTGACTTTGCCGCATCAAATCCAATGGTGCTTTTTCCAAGGCGTTTTGCAACAATTTTATCGAGGTGAACAAAGGCTCCGCCTACGATAAAGAGGATGTTTTGTGTGTTAACCCTAATGTATTCTTGGTTAGGATGCTTTCTTCCCCCTTTAGGAGGGACATTCGCAACTGTTCCTTCTACAATTTTAAGAAGGGCTTGTTGTACACCTTCTCCAGAAACGTCTCTTGTGATAGACACGTTGGAAGTGGTTTTGCGGATTTTATCGATCTCATCTACATAGATGATTCCCATTTCAGCTCTTGCGATGTCGTAGTCGGCAGCTTGCACAAGGCGCAGCACAATGTTTTCAACGTCTTCTCCTACGTAGCCAGCTTCAGTAAGCGTTGTGGCATCGGCAATAGCAAAAGGGACATCGAGAATTTGAGCAAGAGTTCTTGCGATAAGAGTTTTGCCAGAGCCTGTAGGCCCAAGTAAAAGAACGTTAGATTTAGAGTATTCTACCTCGTTTTCTCTTGTTAAAGACCGAATTCTTTTGTAGTGGTTATAAACCGCTACAGCAATGGTTTTTTTAGCATTTTCTTGCCCAATCACATACTCGTCTAATCTTTCGCGTATCTCTTTGGGTTTTAATAGTTTAAGTTCGTGGTGAACCGGCTTTTTCTCAATGATTTCCATGCAGAGGCGCACGCATTTATCGCAAATAAAGGTGTGCGGTCCGGAGATAAGTTTTTCAACAGCTTCTTCTGTTCTTCCGCAGAAGGAGCATAAGGGTTGTTCTTTTTCTTCTTTTTTCATAGATTAAACATGCCCTTTAGTGTGAGAAGCTATTTTGTCGATGAGTCCAAGCGGGCCGTATGCTAGGGCCTGGGAAGGATTCATGAAAAAGTCTCTCTCAGAATCTTCGAGGATTTTTTCAAGGGAATTTCCTGTTGTTTCGGCCATGATTTTGGCGCATATTTTTTTAAGCTCCAAAATTTCTTGCGCTTGAAGCTCGATATCAGCAGAGGTTCCTCCAACGCCCCCAGACGGTTGGTGAATCATGATACGGCTATTAGGCAGAGCAAAACGCTTGCCTTTTGTCCCCGCAGATAAAAGAAGCGCTGCCATAGAGGCTGCTTGCCCAAGACAATAAGTATTAATATCGTAGCCCATAAAGCGCATGGTGTCGTAGATCGCAAGCCCGGCTGTGATATAACCGCCTGGAGAATTTATGTAGATGTTGACATCTTTTTTAGGATCTTCTGCGCGCAAGAAAAGAAGCTGAGCGATGACAGTATTGGCTACTGCATCATTGATTTCTGTTCCTAAGAAGACAATTCTGTCTTTAAGGAGGCGCGAGTAGATGTCCATGGCGCGTTCGCCGCGACCTGTATCTTCGATAACATAAGGTATTTGATACATAGGTAACCTGTGTTTATAGTTCTAGTTAGAAAGTGTCATATTAGATGTTTCGCCGATACAATTCAACAGAAGATGAAGAAAAACCACAGAGAAGCGCTTCTTTTTTTTCTTTCTTCCTCTGCGCTCCTCTTTACGTGCCCGTGTGCGTGCCCGTGCCCGTGCCCGATTTATCTTAACTGAGGTAAGAGGAAAGATACAAACAACATCAATTCGGGCACCGGCACGGGCACGCACACGGGCACGTAAAAAGGGGAGCAGAGAGAGGGGAAAAGAAAGAGGGAAGGGTTTCTTTTCTTTATGAGCAACTTCTTTGTCCCATTAGGGACAGTGGTACGTAGCCAGGGTGTGACGAAGGAACCCCTGGATAAAAATGGATCTAAAAATGCACTCCATCGGAGTGCAGGAATCTTGGACTTAGAAAACAAGATTTTTAGGGTTTTCTTTGCTGTCCTGCACTCCGATGGAGTGCGATTTTGTTGTTCACTTTTTCCAGGGGTTCCTTCGTCACACCCTGGCTACGTACCACTGTCCCTAATGGGACAAAGAGGAAATTTTTCTCTCTCTCTCTCTTTCTTCCTCTGTGGTTTCTTGTCTCTGTGGTTAAAAAAAATGCAAGACTGAAGGTACCAAAAGGCTCGCATTTTTTTAACCACAGAGGGAAGAAACCACAGAGGGGGAAAGAAAGAGAGAGAAAAAAAATATTCCCTCTCTGTTGTATTTTAGCTTACTTGATGATGGCGTGGGAGACGATGTAGTCTTCGGCTTTTTCAAGAAGGATTTTAGAGATGGCTTCAGCTTGTTGCAGCTCGCCTTCTTCCGGTTGGTTGTAGGACTGAGGAAGGAGGAGGGCTTCTAAAGGTGTAGAAGCTGCTTTATGTAAGTCAGCTGTTGTAATCTTTAGACGCGCTTGAGTCACAAGGCCTCTGCAAAGATAGAACATGCGCACAGCTTTTTTAGATTGCTCTGTTAGGGATGTCACTGTTTTTTCTTTTTCTTCTTTAGAAAGCGATTCGAAATGTGCTTTGAATTCTGGATCTTGCATGAGCTGTTGGAGGCGGAAGCGCGCTTCTTTTTCTGTGAGGGAAGCTGGGAGCTCTATGGTGTAATTTTCAAGAAGATAGTCACCTGCTTGTTCGCGCAGTTTTTCTTGGACATGCGCATCTGCTTGTTTGTTAAGAAGCTCTTCTACACGTGTGTTTAGCACTTCGACGCTCTCAACGCCTAATTGTTTAGCAAATTCGTCGGTAAGAGGAGGGACTTCTGCAGATTCAATAGCTAAAAGAGTGAGTCTAACTTTTTTGTCTTGGTAGTCTTTTTTGTCTTCTTCGGCAACATCTTTATCAGGTGTGCTTACGCCTTCAACACTAGCGCCTGTATTTAGGCCTAAAACAAGATCTTTCATCCATTTTGCCATGGATTTGTCTGTGACTTCAAAGCGTGTATGAGAAAATAGGGATGTAGGAGGGGTGTCTTCGATGATATCTACATTAAGAAGAATAAAATCGCCTTCTTGGACAGGGCGGTCTGTGATTTCTTTCCAATGGGCAAAGAAAAGTTGTGTTTGTCTAATGGTTTCTTTTACTTTTTCTTGCGTGACTTCTGGTCTTTTAACAGCTTTAAGTTCGATAGTCTGTGTTGTGATATAAGGAACTTCAGGCTCTGTTTCAAAAGTAAGAGTAAGCGCTGCCCCTTCTTTATAAGAGTGGGAAATCATGTTGAAGATAACGCGTGTTTCTTTTGAAAGAAGAGGGATGCGTGTAATTTTTTCGGCTTCGCCAAAGCTGTAATTGGCAATGAGATCTTGCCATTTTTTATCTACGTGAGAGGCGTAATTTTTTAGGATGAATTCGTCAGGAGCTTTCCCTTTTCTAAAGCCGGGGATGGTCACTTCTTTAGCAACAGCTTTTACAGCGTTTTTGCGCGCAAATTGAACAAGTTTTGGAGTAGCAGTTACATCAAGTTCAACTGTGCAAGCGGGTTTTCTTTTTACCTTAACCGTCACATTTTCATTTGTGAATTCTGTTTTTGTTGCTTCAGTAGATTCTGTAAGTGCTGCTGCTGTTTCTGTTTGATTTTGCTCCACGTGGGGATCTCCTTAAGAAGTCTTGATTGTAAATTAAAGATAGCGGGCGATGAGGCTCGAACTCACGACCCTCACGTTGGCAACGTGATGCTCTACCACTGAGCTACGCCCGCATTAATGAGCACATAATCTACAGTTTCACCCTTTTTTTCAGCAACACTTTTGTGAACTTTTTTAAAAATCCCTAACCTTGTCCTGTTTCAACTTTTTTATATAATGCCTCGGGTTTGTGTGTCTTAACTTAATAAAGAGAAGAATTAACAAGATGTACAGGATAGGGCAGGATATACAGGATGAAGAAAGATAAGGAGAGAAAAAATCTTTCTTTCTTCTCTCTGTGTGCTCTGTGATCTCTGTGGTAAAAAATATGCTAACCTGATTAGATGCAATGTTCTGCGAAAAATTTTACCACAGAGATCACAGAGCACACAGAGAGAAGAAAGATTTTTGCTCTTTCTTCATCCTGTATATCCCATACGCATCAACCTAAGTCCATTTTGGCTTTTATTCAACGCAAAGACGCGGAGGAAGAGAAGTCGCAAAGATAAATACAAAGAAGGTTTTTAAGAATGCAAGAGATCTAAATGAGCTATTTTTATTTTTCTTGCATTCTTAAAAACCTTCTTTGTATTTATATTGTATTTGAAGGGGGATTAAAGAAATATCATACACTATTTTACTTATTAGACATTGCCTCTTCTTTGAATTCCTTTTAAACAACAGGTAAATACAGCTCGATAGAGATGTATTTACCTTTGCGTCTTTTCCCCCCTTTTTCTTCCTTTGCGTTGAATAAAAGCCAAAATGGACTTAGGTTGATGCGTATGCCTGTATATCCTGCCTTATCCTGTCCATCTTGTTAATTCTTCTCTTCTTCTTTCTCTTTGTTTTTCTTCTCTTTTGCTTCTTTTTTTGTTGCATGTGTTTCAAAAAAAGGGTACAAGGATTTTGCATATCTAGAAAAGGTAGCGGTTTCATTATGTTAAATTTTCGTAAGCTTAAGCAAGATTTCCCTTCCGCCATCATTAAAGAAGGGCGGGATCTTTTTGACGATAAAAAAGTGATAAGTGCAAAGCTTATTCATTTAGATAATAAGATCATTCGCATTAGCGGTAAGGTAAGAGGACAATATGAAAATACTTACGAAAGTGAGATTGAAATTGATCGCCTAGAATGTGAAGCAATCGATTCTGATTGCGACTGTCCCTACAATTCTGATTGTCAGCATCTTGCAGCCCTAATTTTTTATCTCGAGAGCAATATCGATAAAATTCTTGTTGCTTATTCAAAAGAAACCGATTTACAAGATCTTGCAGTCGTCACTGAAATTGATAAAGAACATAAAGACGAGCTTCTAGAAAAAATTAAAGTCGCAGAAAGTAAGGTGTTTCAAAAACAAGAAGAGCTTTATCAAAAGCAGCTGCTTCAAGAATATATCACTTCCTCTCATCTTCTTTCTACCTCATCCTTTTTTCGCCCTGAGGAAAAGCATGAGATTGATAAGGCAGAATTTGCGCTTGTATTTGCGCTTCCGGCGCTTGTCGATGGAGAGAATAAAGGTCTTGTAGAAGTGCAGTTTGCGCTACGTCTTCCTTTTCGCTCAAAACCTCTATACATTCCTCATATTAAAGAATTTTTTAGCGCTCTTCGCTATAACGAACAGATTTTCATGGGCGGGCGCAAGTACTGTTTTGCTCTAGAGTCTTTTAGCACAGATCAAAAAGAAATCATTAAAATGTTTATGGATCATTTGCGTTTTCAAGAATCGCCTAATTCTGAAAGGGCTCTTCGCGTAGCGCAGCTTGATGTAGAAGCGTTCGGTGTGATTTTAAATGCAGCTTACGAAAAAGGGATTCAATCTTCTAGTTACTCTTCTCAAGATGAAGAATTGCCTCATCTTTTGGGATTTTATGAAGGGAGTTTAGAGGCGCCTTTAAAGTTTTCTCCTCACCCAGCTATTTTGCGTTTTGCTCTTGAGTACATGAAGCCTCCTGTCTCTAAAATGCTTATTAAACCTATGATTGTTGTAGAGCAGCTTCCTCTCGAAGTCGATGCGGGTAGATTTTTTGAGTGCGCACGCCCAGGCATGCTTTTTAAAGGCGTTTACTACAGATTCCAGCCAGACATTACGAGAATTCATTTGCGCAATTTAAGAGTGATTCGAGAGATGACTATCCCAGAGCCTCTTTTGGGAAGCTTTGTAGAAAATGCGCTTCCGGAGATCTCGCGTTTTGCTGAAGTGACAAACCAGCATGTTATCGAGCAATTTGTTACGCTTCCTTATGTGGGTAAGCTTACCGCTCAGTGTGAGCTTACTTATTTAGATGGCGAGCTTGATGCTGTTTTGCATTTTGATTACGATGGGCACTCGATTCCAGCCGCTTCTTCAAAGCTTAATTACAAAGACGTTTCCTCCTTTGTGCAAGAAGAAGGGGTTTTGGCGCGCAATCTTGTAGAAGAGAGACGGATTTTAGAAGACCTTTTCCAAGATTTTATCTACAGCTCTGAGCAAGGGATGTATAGCGTAAAATCAGAGAAGAAAATTGTGGAATTTATGACAGACATCATCCCGCGCAATCACGGGAAGGTGGAGTTTAATTGTCCTCAAAATCTTTTAGACCAATTTATCTATGATCAGACAACCTTTAAACTCCATTTAAGTGACACAGCGCGCATTGATATGTACGAAATTGAGCTTGTTGTGGATGGGGCCTTAAAAGGGGTAAAAATTGATCATTTATGGGAGTGTGTCGCTTCCAAAAGAGCCTTTATAGAGCTTGAATCAGCCCGCTCTAAAGTTAAAAAGCCAGGTGATAACAAGCTTGGGAAAATTCTTGTTCTTGATTTAGATAGAATTTCCGCTATCGTCCAGGTGTTTGATGAGCTTGGAGTGATTGCTCTTGATGAACATAAATTAGAGCGTCCTTTATGGAGCCTTGCCAATATCGATGCGAGCAATTTCGAGGGGCTTCCTATTGCATTTTCTATGACACCTAGACTCTCTGAAATTAGAAAGCAGATGCTTGGCGAAAAACCTTTTGTATTCTCGCCCGTTCCTAAAGCGATTCAGGCAACCTTGCGCACGTATCAAAAAGAGGGTGTTGAGTGGCTAGAAAGACTGCGCCTGATGTTTTTAAATGGTATTTTAGCAGATGATATGGGTCTTGGTAAAACGCTCCAAGCAATTGTTGCAATCACGCAAAATCAAGAAAAAAATAAAGCGCCCTCTTTGATTGTTTGCCCCACTTCCCTGCTCTATAACTGGAAAGAGGAGTGCGCGAAATTTAATCCTAAATTAAAAGTTCTTGTTGTGGATGGCGTTCCGAGCAATAGAAAGAAAATGATTGATAATGCAGCTGCCTATGATGTGATTATCACTTCTTATACGTTGCTTCAAAAAGATTTAGATAGTTATAAAGAAACCGTCTTTTCTTATTTAGTTTTAGATGAAGCTCAGCATATTAAAAATCGCGGCACACGCAATGCCAAATCGGTAAAAGTTGTGCAGGCTGAATACCGCTTAATTTTATCGGGCACTCCTATAGAAAATTCTCTAGATGAACTTTGGAGTTTGTTTGACTTCCTGATGCCAGGTTTCTTAAGTACATACGATCGCTTTGTAGAAAAATATGTGCGAACAACTGGCACTCAGCTGACAAAAAATCTGGAATACTTACGCAAAAAAATTGCTCCCTTTATTATGCGTAGAATGAAAGCAGATGTGCTTGATGATCTTCCTCCTATTTCAGAAATTGTGTACCACTGCCAATTAAGCGAAGTTCAATTAGAGCTTTATAAATCGTATGCAGAATCAGCGCGCGATGAGCTTGTTAAACTTGTGAAGAAAGAGGGCTTTGATAAAGTCCAGATCCATGTTCTTGCAACGCTTACAAGACTTAAACAAATTTGCTGTCACCCAGCGATCTTTGCCAAGGAAAAAGCTGAGAGCGGAGACTCTTCTAAATACGAAATGCTCCTTGACCTGCTGCAGAATTTAGTGGAAGGCAAACATAAAACAGTCATCTTTAGCCAATATACGCGTATGCTTCAGATTATGAGAAACGATCTTGAGCAAAGAGGTGTTCGTTACCTCTATCTTGATGGCTCTAGTAAAAACCGCTTAGAAGTTGTAAAACAATTTAATGAAGACGAATCTATTGCTGTTTTCTTAGTCTCTTTAAAAGCGGGTGGCACGGGCCTAAATCTTGTGGGTGCAGATACAGTGATTCACTATGACATGTGGTGGAACCCAGCTGTTGAGAACCAAGCAACTGACAGGGTGCACCGTATGGGACAGAAAAAATCGGTCTCTGCTTACAAGTTAATTACCCTTGGAACTATCGAAGAAAAGATCGCTGAAATGCAGAAGAGGAAAAAAGGACTCGTCAAGAAAGTGGTAAGTTGCGATGATGAGGCGATTACGAAGTTGACATGGGAAGAAGTCCTAGAACTATTAAAAACATAAGATGATATGAGCGAACAACCTTCTATAAATCAGACAGTAAAAAAATTCGGCAAAGCCGCAATTGAAAAATGGAGCCAATTTTCAGGCATTTTTTCAAGTGATATCGGCATAGACTTAGGAACAGCTAATACTCTTGTGTATGTGCGCGGCAAAGGCATTGTCCTAGCTGAGCCCTCTGTTGTGGCAGTTGATTCTACAACAGGTGAAGTATTAGCAGTCGGTCATAAAGCCAAAGCCATGCTAGGGAAAACCCCGCGCAAAATCCATGCTGTACGCCCTATGAAAGATGGGGTTATTGCAGATTTTGAAATTGCAGAAGGGATGTTAAAAGCCCTCATTAAAAGAGTGACTCCCACAAGAAGCCTTTTCCGCCCTAAAATTCTTATCGCTGTGCCCTCTGGCATCACAGGGGTTGAGAAAAGAGCTGTAGAAGACTCAGCGCTTCGTGCAGGGGCTCAGGAAGTGATTCTTATTGAAGAGCCAATGGCTGCTGCTATTGGAGTTGATTTACCTGTGCATGAGCCTTCCGCTAACATGATTGTGGATATAGGCGGGGGAACAACAGAAATTGCTATTATTTCTCTTGGAGGCATAGTGGAATCTCGCTCGCTTAGAATTGCGGGGGATGAATTTGATGAGTGCATCGTCAATTACATGAGAAGAAACTACAATTTAATGATTGGTCCAAGAACTGCTGAAGAGATTAAAATTTCTATTGGATCGGCTTACCCTCTTGGCGATAATGAACTTGAAATGGAAGTGAGAGGACGCGACCAAGTGGCTGGACTGCCTGTAACAAAACGGATTAATTCTGTAGAAATCCGCGAGTGCTTAGCAGAGCCTATTCAGCAAATCATTGAGAGTGTCAAGCTTACTCTAGAAAAATGCCCGCCAGAACTCGCCGCCGATTTAGTGGAAAGAGGCATGGTGCTAGCAGGGGGCGGAGCCCTCATTAAAGGCCTTGATAAGGCTTTAATCAAAGAATCCGGCCTTCCTGTGATCATTGCGCCCAATCCTTTGCTTGCTGTGTGCTTAGGAACAGGAAAAGCTCTTGAATACCTCGACAAATTCAAAAAACGCAAAGGCCTTTTGTAACAAAGAGAGAAGAAAGAAGAGAAGAATTAACAGGATGGACAAGGATAAAGCAAGATATACAGGATGAAGAAAGAGAAGAATTTCTTTATCTTTCTTTTCTCTGTGTGCTCTGTGATCTCTGTGGTAAAAAAATTATCGCAGAATATTGCATCCAACAGGTTAGCATATTTTTTACCACAGAGATCACAGAGCACACAGAGAAAAGAAAGATTTTCTCTTTTCCTCTTATTTTTCTTCATCCTGTATATCCTGCTTTATCTTTGTCCATCCTGTTATTCTTCTCTTTGTTTTTAGGCTAGGTTGAGGGGGATGCATGTTGATGCGGAATGGGAAGTTGAATGCTTGGGTGGAAGAGATTGCCGCGCTTTGCACGCCCTCTCGGGTTTATCTTTGTGACGGGAGCGGAGAGGAGTTTGATAGGATTTCTCTTGAGATGGTAGAGAAAGGGACCTTTGTTCCTTTAAATCCTCAAAAACGCCCTGGTAGCTTTTGGTGCCACTCTAGTGTTGATGATGTAGCAAGAGTGGAAGAAGCTACCTTTATTTGCTCAAAACGTAAAGAAGACGCCGGCCCAACTAATAATTGGAAAGATCCCTTAGAAATGAAAGCTCTTCTTGCCTCCCTTTTTAAAGGATGCATGAAAGGAAGAACGCTTTATGTCATTCCCTTCTGTATGGGCCCTTTAGGAGCAGAAGCCTCCAGAATGGGGGTTCAAATCACAGATTCTCCCTACGTTGTCTGTAACATGTCTATCATGACGCGCATGGGCAAAAAAGCGCTTGATCTTTTAGGCGAAAATGATTTTGTCACATGTTTGCATTCTCTAGGAGCTCCTTTAGAAGAAGGAGAAAAAGATGTGATGTGGCCATGCAACCCTCTTAATAAATATATTGTGCATTTCCCCGAAGAAAAATCTATTGCCTCTTTTGGAAGCGGCTATGGAGGCAATGCTCTTTTAGGAAAAAAATCGTTTGCGCTGCGCATAGCGTCTGTTTTGGCAAAAGAAGAGGGATGGCTTGCAGAACATATGCTGATTCTTTCCCTGACCAATCCCGAAGGAGAGAAAAAATACTTTGCAGCAGCTTTCCCAAGCCTTTGCGGAAAAACCAATTTAGCCATGTTAAGCTCTAGCCTCCCTGGTTGGAAAGTAGAGACAGTTGGCGATGATATTGCCTGGATGCGTTTTGGAAAAGACGGCAGGCTTTATGCGATTAATCCAGAAGCTGGTTTTTTTGGTGTAGCCCCTGGAACTTCTTACGCCTCTAATAAGTACATGATGGAAACGATTGCTAAAAATACCATTTTTACAAACGTAGCTCTTACAAAAGACTTTGATGTTTGGTGGGAGGGAATGAGTGAGAAAGCGCCACAGGGTTTGACTAGCTGGCTTGGAGAACCTTATAAGGAAGGAGAGAAGGCTGCTCACCCTAATGCACGATTCACTGTTGCTGCAAATCAATGCCCTATCCTTGATTCTGAAGCGGAGAATCCAGAAGGGGTGCCCATTTCAGGCATTATTTTTGGAGGAAGACGAGGCAATAGAGTGCCTCTTGTTTTTGAGACCTTTAGCTGGCAGCATGGCACTTTTATAGGGGCAAGCGTATCTTCTGAGACAACGGCTGCAGCAAAAGGAGCTGTAGGCAATTTAAGACACGATCCTTTTGCGATGCTCCCTTTTTGTGGCTACAACATGGCAGATTACTTTGCTCATTGGCTAGAGATGGGAAAAGGAAGGGACGCCGCTAAACTCCCCTCTATTTTCCATGTCAATTGGTTTAGGAAGTCTGAAGACGGCAAATTTATTTGGCCGGGCTTTGGAGACAATGTGCGCGTCCTAAAATGGATGTTTGAAAGAATTGATGGAAAGGACAATGCAATCAAAACCCCTCTTGGCTACATCCCTAAGGAAGGAAGCTTAGACATTTCCGGGTTAGCTCTTACCACAGAGCGCTTAAAAGAACTTTTTGCAATAGATAAAGCCGGCTACCTAGAAGAAGTTGCAGAACTAAAAAAATACTTCACCCTATTTGAGAGCAAACTCCCTAAAGGCATAGCAGAAGAACTAGAAGCCCTAGAAGCAAGACTCTCAAAGGAAGAGTAAGGATAACAAA
>JABDCQ010000048.1 GCA_013288075.1 Chlamydiota bacterium
CTTATTTAGAAGTTGCCTATGGAAACGAATCTTATAAAGAGCAAGCGCAAGCACTATTTGCCAAAGCTAAGTGTATTCCATGAGTAATTCAAAATCGATGTGAAGAGCTTTTGCAAGTTTCTTGGCTACCTTTTCACCAATGGTTCTCTTGCCATTTTCCATTTTGGAAATGTTTTCTTGGCTTATCCCGGTGCGCTTTGCTAGCTCCTTTTGAGAGATGCCTTCGCGATAGCGTGCGCCACGGAGGACAATCCCGGCTTTTCCGTACTTGGCAATATCGTCTTTGGCAAGTTCTTCCCAAGATACAGAATCAGATTCACCATACTTTTCCAAAAAGGCCTCAAGCTTTTGCATATGCTTAGCAGCGACAAAGGTAAGCTTTTTTACTTTGCCGGGTGCCTCAATAACGACTTTATAGGTCGCATTTTTAGTAAGGTGCTCCTTCGTGTGTGCCGACATAGTATACCTCAATGTGGTTTGTTGTATTGTTTTCCAGCTTCCCTGGAAAAGTCTGCGGTCTAGTGGGTCATTCCATTCCTTTATCTAAGTCTCATTGTACTGGATAAATTGACATATGTCAAAAAAAAGCACAAATTACGCAAATTTTACGCACTCAAGGCTAGCGCAAAAGGGGATAGACTGGCATAATTGAGGGGCTTTAAGTTGTTGATTCTATCGAGGCTGTGTGAGCTCTTTAGCAAAACTTTTGAATGGGTGCCCAAGTATGAACTTCTGTATTAGTGTTGTATTGATATGCCTTTGTCTTTCTAGGGTGGCTTTTTGTGATTTTCCTTCCAATCAAGAGCTTTTTTTTGAGCGATTAGGCGGGGGAGCGAATTACGTTTATCAAGTTTCGTCATCAGAACAAAAATTTGTTTTAAAAATCCCTAAAAATCGTGCATCTATTCAAACTAATACACCCCCAGAAGAAGAATACCATAATTCGCAATGGGCTTTTCTTTTAGGTCTTGGCGCAAGAGTTAGGTTTTTTGATAATAAAAGTGGGATGTTTGTTTTTGATTTTATTGAAAACCAAGGAACTTTATCTAAGGAAGATCTACAGAAGAAAGAGGTCTTGGAAAAGACCGTTCTTTTATTGAGAGATCTTCATTTTTCTGAAGGGCGTTTTGCAAGTGATGTGGATGTTTTTGATCAGATCGAGAGTTTTTATCAATTCGTTATTAAAAATAGCGCTATGCCTTTGCCTTTAGATCTTGAGGATTCTATGAATTGCGTGAGAACCTATAGGCCTATTCTTAAAGCATTAAATATAGAAAAACTACCCTGTCATAATGATCCTAATTTAGGGAATTTCCTAAAAACAGATAGTGGCCTAAAATTAATTGATTGGGAGTGTGCGTGTAACAATGATCCTGCATGGGATTTAGCTTTTTTGTCTTGTCAGGCTGGTTTTTCTAACAGCCAAGAGGAGCAAATGCTAAGAGTTTATACTGAGCATTCTCCTATAGAGATCCAAGCCTGTTATTTATTGCCTGCTAGGTTAGTTATTTATAAAGCGCTTGTACAGCTTTGGAGATTTCTTTGGTTGCATATTCAGATTATTAATAAAAATGATGCCTATGACTTAGAAGAGTATTTACGAAGGGTTGATGAAAGGTATACTAGTCATAAGATGATCAGGGAATCCTCAGAATTTAAAGAAGCCCTCTCTACATTAGAGACGGCTCCACTATAGAAATTTTCGATAGTCTGTTTTGAAAAATTTAGCTAATCTCAAGGCCATAACTTTACCGATAGGACGCTTCCCTCCTTCCATTTCACTAATGTGGTTCTGAGAAACACCCAGAGCTTCTGCTAGCTCCTTTTGTGTTAGTTCTGCTTTGTGGCGACTGCCACGGAGCATGAGTCCTGCTTCTCCATACTTTTCAAGTTCTTCTTTAAAAACTTCGCGCCAATGAGTTGATTTTTCTTCAGGCTTGGCTTTTGCTTTTATTTTTGATTTAGACGATGATACTCTTTTAGTATGGCGCGTTCTCGTGTGTACCGACATAAAATATCTCTATAATTTTAATTGTTTTATCAATTACTTGCCAGCAAACCACATAAGTGGGCCGGCCACTTTTAATATGGCAATGATGTGCGTTATGCGGAACGTTTTTGCTCTTTTTTAGTGGAGCATAATGAGTCCATTCCGGTTGAATTGGGCCATAATGTTCTAGGTCCCACGCCAAATTAGCAAGCTGCGATGTTATTGCTATTTGTAGCCTTTTTCTCTGTTTTTTTGCTAGGGTGGAATAGCCAACTTGCCAAGGCCCTCTCTTTTCCGACGCGCTCATGTCATCCTGCTTTAATTTAAGTTATATACCAATCAATGGTATATTGTCAAAGGCTTTTTTGGCTAAGGTCTTTTGTGTACAGGGTAAATTTTTTAGTGCGTGGGTAATGTTGGGAGCAATCAAGCTTACTAGCACAATTATACCGACATCCCCAATCGCAATCCCCTGCCTAAATATGCTGAGAATATCGAGACTTTGGGTTGGCTGATTTTATGGATTGCGTTAAGATATTTCTCTTGTTAGCATACTGCTTTAAATAAACTTAAAAAAAGTGTACTGCCCATGGTTTTTGTAAAAGCTGAGGTAGGTTCTCCTAATTATGGAGATCCAAAAAGTAAATTTACTGTTCGTTATTTCGACGACAAGGGGAATATGATGATTCGCAGCGGTGGGTCAAGAGCATGGAGATGTAATAATCCAGGAAACCTTCTTGCTAGCCGATATAGCATGGGGGTGAGTCGTCGTTCAATAGGTAAGGCTGGGGATGGTGTGAATGAATATGCAGTTTATCCAGATTATGAAACTGGCCATGAAGCTTTAGTTGTTATGTTAAAGGGGGGTGTCTATTCTCCCTTAACGCTTCGCGCTTCTATAAAAAGATATGATGGGACCAATCCAAAATACATTGATGAGATTGTAAAAATTACGGGTTTTGATCCAGAACGCACTATAAAATCACTGAATAATAAAGAGTTTGAAGTTTTTTGGAAGGCAATTGAACAGATGGAACACTGGGAAGTAGGACGGGAAGACTTTATTGAAAAGTGGTATATTTCTGGCGTTCATAAAAAGCGAGGCGTTATTACAGAATATCTTATTAAAAAAAGTGATGGTTTTTCATGGATATCTAAGGAAAATGCGATTAAATTGGTAATAGAAAGAAAATTGCATGCAGTAGTTGTTCATTTAAAAACAGGAAATATTTATCTGCGTCCTGAATCTGGTTCTAAACCTTTTGAATTGACCTCTTAAACTTATGAAGCCAAGTATAAAATGCTGTATTCCTGTACTGATTTGTTGCTTCTTTGGATTGGCTGTTGTTTTATGCGTCGTCTATTATTGTTTCCCTTTGGATTTTTCCAGGCAAAAAACGAATCCTCTGGCTTTATCAGAGGGCACCGAAGAAAGATTAGTTGCCCTTAGAGGTAAGCTTATCCAGAAGCTTTTTCCTGGACCTCCTGAATATTCCTCTGTAGCAAAGGGCGATAGAGCAGATTATTGTTGGATATTACAATTGGACAGCTCTTCGTTTTTTATAGCAATGACGACGCCTGTTGGTGCGCCAGCTAACGATTTGAGTCATATTGTGAAGTGGCCCCATCCGAACGAAATATTTCTGGCTCTAGACGAAGATATGAAGAATTTTTGCTTTGAGCATATTAATCAAGAAATTGTAAGCGAAGGACACTTATTTCATGCTCATACAGAACATCATTATACACCCATTTTAATGGATGTTAAAAGAATGCTGGAAAAGGAAACACACGATTTCCCTCTTCCATGATTGCCCCTATTTTGCCTCATCTTAAGAATATTCCGGGGATGGTATCTCTCGAATTGTCTGATCTTGGAGTTTCTAATCCCTGGGATGCCCCGTCTTCTAAACCATCCAATGGGTTTAGCGATCAGGACGCTGAAGCTCTTCTTGATATCTTTAGATCTAATCCCCACCTTAGGAAGGTAAAAGTAAATATAGAGGGAATGACAGAAGAAAAAAGAAAGGGTTTTACAGCAGAGTGGTTGGAGATTTGGGAAAATCCTTCCAGATTCAAGACCCCCTCTCCAAAGGAGTTCCTTGCTCTTACCATCGCTTCCCCTGGCTCTTAATAGTTCTAACTTAAGTATAAGCGGCCTTGATTCTGGAATCCTTCATGGAGTGTTTTCTTGCTTAGTTTAGTACCATTTGTTACAGTTTACTGAAAAAACTTTTTGATACGAGCATGAGAGAACTATTTCCAAATTCGAAACAGTTCAAATGGAGGGTGGACGCCAGGTTATATGATAACTCAAACAAATAATACCCCATCATGGACACAGATAGGCAGGGGGATGACTAGCGGTTTTTTTGTCATGCTATGCGGGGCCCCCTTTGTAAATGGCTTGAATCGCATTTCTGTTGTGGCTTGCTCAGAGAATGTGAGCTCAATGGAAGCTTATAGGCGTGTTTATAATGGGACAATTGATAGCACGCGGGCTTCCTTAATGCACTTTGGGGTGGGAATGACCCCTTATTTAATTAAAGAAACCTCTCGCTTATTTGCCAAAACAATAGGACTGATATTTCTTAAGCCAACACTTGAAAATCATTATAAGGGTAATAAAGATCCTTATGGGACGACGAAAACTAATCTTATTTTTTCTTTGACTCTCACTGGTTTTGAAATGGCGATCCAGCCCATAGATACCTTGTGCACAATGTGGCAGGCGAGGCGCTCGATTACAAGCCTTTTTCAATCTACATCAAAGTTGCAGATAGCCAAATATTTGTATAATGGAACCGTAGCAAATGGGGCTAGGCAATTTACCCAGTGGATGGGTTATTCAATTTCTGAGGCAGGCTGCAACGATGCAATGAAAAAATATACTTCCATTGATCCTCATTCCATTTTAGGAATTGGGTTAAAATCTTGGCCTCAATCATTTTTTCTTACTTTTTTTCCTTACCCATTTCAACGTTGTAAAACTGAGCTACAATACCGTCCTCTCTTAGCTGAGGAGGCCAAGATAGCAAATCGCTTTCGCTATGTTGTTGTGGTAGAACATATCATTAACACTCAGGGTATCGCAGGGATGGCAAGGGGTTTCTTTGCTAAGGTTGCAAGCAATTCCGTGCTTGTCGCAGGTGTTTCTATTTTACTTGAAAGGGGAAGGCGGGCTCTTGAGCAAAATCAAACGAACGGATGATATAATTTACAGGGGATACGGATGAAACAAATGAAATCGATATTTATAGCGTTTATTTTTTGGGCTCAAGCTCCTCAATATACTTTTGCATTGGATGTTAATGCTTCTTGGCAGCCTGTTTATTCGGGCTTTGGAGGACTGTCCTTATATAAATTAGATAGTATCATTAATTGCTCCTATTCAGGAATTGTCACAGATGATTTGAAAAGATATTACGAAGAAATTTTAGAGGAGATTCCTGCTTCCAATGAGCACATTAAAGAGTATTTTCGTGCAATTCAATTTTCTAAAAAAAGAGAGACTAAGATTCCTATTGTATTTCAAATAAATACAACATGGCAACAGCCAAAAAAGAATTTAAGTATTACTTGCTGCGAACATCTTCCTTTTCATGCCTCTATGGCTCTAAAGGGGTTTAATAAATTTTATATCAATCCAAAAATGCGTATGCAGTATTAGTATGGAAAAAAATAAACGGATAGAGATTTTGCGCGATAGAGCGCATATGCTCTTGCTTGCAAGGGCTTTTTTTGCTAAGCGGGGAGTTATTGAAGTAGATTGTCCCATTTTAAGCTTTGTAGCCGATATTGATGCGCATATTGACCCTATTACAGCCCTTTATAATCAGAGGGATACTTGCTACCTTCATCCTTCTCCTGAGTATGGGATGAAGCGTTTGCTTTCGGAAGGAATAGGAGACATTTATCAGCTTTCGCACGTGTTTCGCGATGGGGAATATAGCAATAAGCATAATCCTGAATTTATGATGGCGGAATGGTATAGGCAAGGGTTTGCTTTTACCGATTTGATTGAGGAAACCTTTGATTTTATTCGCTTATTTCTTGGGGATTTGCCCGCAGCAATTATTTCCTATAGAGACGTTTTTAAGCGTTATGCAGGATTTGATTATGTGAAGGCCACTACAGCTGATCTTCTTGCCTATATTCAGGCAAAAAATATTCCCTCTTACGCAAATATTGAAAATGAAGGGAAAGACGCTTTACTGAACTTGATCTTGGGGGTGGAAATAGAGCCGAAGCTAGGGAAAGAAGGACTTTTGGCCTTAGCTTATTACCCCTCAACGCAAGCAGCTCTTGCAAAGACGCTCTCGATCCAAGACGAGCTTGTTGCAGAGCGTTTTGAGATTTACTATAAGGGGATTGAGCTTTGTAATGGGTATCATGAACTGACAGATGCTCTTGAGCAGCGCAAACGCATAACAGAAGGCAATGAAGCACGCATAAAGCTTGGCAAAAAAGCGCTGCCGATCGATGAAAACTTCTTACAAGCCTTAGAAAAAGGTCTGCCCGATAGTTGCGGTGTGGCAGTTGGCTTTGATCGCCTGATGATGCTGCGCCACCACACAGATGACCTTTCTGATGTAATTCCTTTCCGTTTAAAAAAATAGAGGGATGAACAAAGAGAGATAAATTTTCCCCTCTCTCTCTCTCTCTCTCTCTCTCTCTTTCCCTTCTCTGTGGTTTCTTGTCTCTGTGGTTTATCTTTTGCTAAGTCGTTTGCTTACTCAGTTTAGCCAAAAGATAAACCACAGAGACAAGAAACCACAGAGAAGGGAAAGAAGAGAGAGAAAAAATTTATCCTCTTTGTTCATTTTTATGCAAGAGGTCTATTTTGTGCGTTTGCCTTCTATTGGGGTGACTTTCTTGACTTTTTGGGGGCTAAGGCGGAGGCCCTTAGTGTGGACGGCTTTCTGGGGGATGTCTTTGAGGGCAAAAAGCATTTTTTCCTGTTTTCCTTTGGCATTCTTAGCAAAGAGGAGCTCAATTGTTGGTTGAGGACTTGTAGAGATGTATTCAAGCTCGCTATTTTCTTCGAAATACCGGTATGTTTTATCTAGGATAAACTTATCGACAATAAAGCGCTTAGCAAAAACTTGTTTGGTTGCCTTATTTTTATAAGCAATATTGATGATGGTTTTTTTGTCGGCAATTTCTAATAAAGCTACCCCTTCGAAATACTGTTTTTCCGGAATGTTCGTGGCTTTGTATGTGCCGTCTTTATAGAAGACAAGAATCTTATCAAAGTTGGTGCAGCTAAGTTGGATGGGGCCTGAGATTTTGGTTCCAATAAAGCCTGTTTCTGGATCAAATCCCACTTTAATATCTTTTGTCTCAATAGCTCTTCGATCGATCTCTTCAATGGCTTTAATACGGGTTTTTCTAGGGTAGTCGGCGCCAAATTTAGCAAGGAGCTTTTTAAGGTAATCGATTGCGTATTTCTTGACGTTTTTAAGGCTTTTTTCTACTTGGGCAAGGGTTTCTTCAAAAAGGGTGATCTCTTCCTTGTTTTTATCGATATCAAATTGAGAGATCCGTCTAATAGGAATCTGAAGAAGTTTTTCTCTGTCTTCTAAAGTAGGTTCGCGGAGGAGTTTTTTTCTATAAGGCTTAAACGATTCTTCTAGGGTTTTATGAATACCCTCAAGGGTTTTTAGCGTTTCGATTTTTTTATAAATGCGCTTTTCGATAAAAATTCTTTCAAGGGTTTTATAGAAGATCTTTTCGAGCAGCCTATCCCGCTCAATAGTGAGCTCCATTTTAAGGAATTCCATGAGCTTGGTAGCGTTATAGGCAAGAATCTCATTTACATCTGTTTCCCAAGGCATCCCATCTTTAATGAGAATCACTTGAGAGCTTAACGTGACTTCACATTCTGTAAATCCATAAAGAGCATCGAGCATCTCTTCTGCATACTGCCCTCTTGGGAGTTTAATCTCGATTTCAACGTCTCTAGAGGTATAGTCGTTAATCGCTTCAATCTTGATTTTGCCTCTTTTGGCAGCTTCATCAATAGAGCGAATCAGGCTCTCTGTTGTGGTGCCGTAGCAAATTTCTCGAATGACAAGCGTTTTAGGGTCTTTAATCTCGATTTTTACTCTAAGCTTGACTTTACCTTTACCTTTATCGTAAAGGCTTTTATCCATGATTCCGCCGGTCGGGAAATCGGGGAAAATTTTAAAGTTTTTTCCTTCAAGATAAGCAATTTCAGCCTCGATAAGTTCGCTAAAGTTGTGAGGGAGAATATGGGTTGCCATACCTACTGCAATCCCATCTGCGCCTTGCATTAAAAGAAGCGGGATTTTTGCAGGAAGTACAACAGGCTCGGCATTTCTTCCATCGTAGGAAGGGATTTTTTCAGTGATATCAGGGTTAAAAAGAGTTTCTCTTGCAAGGGGAGAGAGCCTAGTTTCTATATAGCGGGCAGCAGCTGCCGGATCGCCTGTGTAGATATTGCCAAAGTTCCCTTGCTTATCTAGCACATAGCCTTTATTGGCAAGGGTGATAAGGGCTTCATAGATGGGGGCATCTCCATGAGGATGAAGCTGCATAGTTTGCCCAACGATATTGGCTACTTTATGGAGTTTATCATCGTGCTGTCTCCATAAAATTTCGAGGATGCGCCTTTGCACAGGTTTTAGTCCGTCAATGGCATGGGGGATGGCTCTATCCAAAATGACATAGGAGGCGTACTGGAGGAAATGATCCTTCATTTGGTGTTTTAGATCATCCATTTTCGCTCACTAGGTTTTTGATAATAAAGGCTTTTCTAGCGGGCGTATTTTTGCCCATGTAAAATTCAAGAGTGGGTTTGATATCCGAGAGATTTTGCACCATAACAGGAAGGAGTTTGATGTCTTTAGCGATGAACTGTTGGAATTCGTCAGGCGAGATTTCTCCAAGACCTTTAAAACGGGTGATCTCAACACCTCTTTTAAGCTCTTCAGCGGCTTTATCTTTTTCTTCTTCTGAATAACAATAAAGTGTTTTTTCTTTATTTCTTACTTTAAAAAGAGGCGTTTCTAGAATGTGTAAATGCCCATTAATGACAAGTCCTTCAAAATAGGTTAAAAAGAAGGTAATGAGCAAGTTGCGTATATGCATCCCATCGACATCGGCATCTGTTGCTAGAATCACTTTGTTATAGCGCAAGTTAGCAATATCCTCTTCGATATTAAGCGCAGACATCAGGTTATACATCTCTTCATTTTTATAAAGCTGCTCAAGCTTCATACCATGAACGTTAAGAGGCTTACCTCTAAGAGAAAATACAGCCTGAGTAAGAGGGTTTCTTGTCATGACAATAGAGGCGGAAGCTGAGTCTCCTTCTGTAAGAAAAATCACAGAATTTTCTCCCTCTTTCGTCCCATCGCCAAAGTGGTGTTTGGAATCGCGCAATTTAGGGATTTTAAAAGAGATTTTTTTCTGTTTTTCTTTGGCCTCTTTTTTAACTGCAGAAAGCTCTTTTCTAAGTTTTTCGTTAAAAAGAATGCGCTCGACAATTTGCTTTCCGATTTCTTCATTTTTATAGAGTAAGTTTTGAACAGCGTCTTTGACTTCTTGAACAATAGGAGCTCTAATCTCGTTATTCGATAACTTATTTTTTGTTTGAGACTCGAAGACCGGATCTTTCACTTTAACAAGAATTGTCCCTACAATCCCTTCTCTAGCATCAATCCCTTGAAAGTTTTTCTTGGTGTACTCGTTAATCCCTTTAAGGATCCCTTCTCTAAAAGCTGAGAGGTGCGTGCCTCCATCTTGCGTATACTGTCCATTGACAAAAGAGAAGTATGTTTCGCCGTAACTTGAAGAGTGAAGGAAGGCAAATTCAAGAGTTTTGCCTTTATAATGAAGCGGCTCATAGAGGCGATCTTCTTTCACCTCTTCGTTTAATAAATCTAGAAGTCCATGCTCGGAGTAAATTTCTTCGCCGTTAAAAATGAGAGTAAGACCGGTATTTAAATAGGCATAATGCCAAAGACGTTTAAGAATGAGCTCTTTATGAAAAGCATATTTTTTAAAAATCTCTGTATCTGGGGTAAATTCTACAAAGGTGCCGTCTTTTTCTTTGGTTTTACCTTTTTTCTTATTTTGAAGAACGCCTTTAACAAAATGCGCTTCTACAAATTCTCCATCGCGTACACTTCTTACAAGAAAATGGATAGAAAGGGCATTTACAGCTTTTGTTCCAACGCCGTTTAACCCTACAGAAAACTGAAACACATCATCGTTGTATTTAGCGCCTGTATTAATTTGGCTTACGCATTCAATCACTTTTCCTAAAGGGATGCCGCGCCCAAAATCGCGTACAGAAACGGTAGATGTTTTGGGATTTAGTTCGATGAGCACTTGTTTGCCATGCCCCATGATGAATTCATCAATGGCATTATCAATCACTTCTTTCAGCATAACATAAATGCCATCATCCGAATGGGAGCCGTCGCCTAAGCGTCCAATATACATCCCCGAGCGCAGCCTAATGTGAGCTAGTGCATCTAAAGACAGAATTGTGTTTTCATCGTATTTTTTAGCCATATTTTAACTCATACCACTTTCCGCTTTTTTTGGGGACTATTTAACAAAATATATATATTTTAAATCTGGTTTTGGTTTAGGTTGGTTTTTTGGATCCATTAATTTTTTTAGTAACGAACTGTATAAGGAGTCGTATGAGTTTTTTTGCAAAAGATTGTAAATTTCCTGTTTTGGGATTAGTGGCATGTTTAGCGATAGCAAGAAGCGTTTATTCTGATGATTGCTGCATGGATACCTGTGTTTCACCTCCACCTTGCTCGTATGCTTATTTGGAAGCAGCAAAGTGTAGTGTTATAGAGCTTAATGGCGATGTTTTATTTTGGAAAGCCCAAGAAGACAGCTTAAATTATGGAAGCATTGAGACTACTAGAGAAGAAGATGGTGTAGAAGCTAGTACAAAAAAACAGCAGCAATTAAAAGCTGATTGGAATGTAGGATTTCGCTTGGGTGCCGGATATGTTGTTCCTTGGAGATCTTGGGATATCTATGCATCTTGGCTTTCTTACGATGCGCATGCAAACAAAAGCTTTACTTCTGTTCCATCAGATGAGCTAGAACCTGGTAGCCCTGCATTTTTCCCTACATGGGTAGTGGGGGGTCTTTCCGATCCTGATTTAGGATTGGTACAAACGGCAAAAGGTCAGTGGAAATTAATGACTAACGTAGTAGATCTAGAATTTGGTTATAACTTTCTTATCACGGATAACTTTTCCTTTAGACCCC
>JABDCQ010000049.1 GCA_013288075.1 Chlamydiota bacterium
GACTTGCATTTTTTTAAACCACAGAGACAAGAAACCACAGAGGAAGAGAAGAGGGAGAGAGAGAAAAAAAATTAGCCCTCTTTGTTTTTTCTTTTTTTAAGTTGGTGTGTATGCCAATTCTCTTGTGGTTTTTTTCTTTGGTCTTTATAGTGTCTTTATGAATTATTCTTTGTAAAGGTGTTTTATGTCTTCTATTTTTGGTGTTGATCATGCTTGTGTTAGCGATATGTACGTATTTGGTAATAACCTGGTTGTTACAAGTGCCGTTGCAGGGACTCCCCTTGTCTGTTTTGATGCGGATACTCTTGAGCGTAAATGGGAATATAAAGGCGTTGGAACAGGTAGGAGCTACGCTCCTAGGGAAGATATTTCTCAAGTGGGGTGTTTTTCCCCGCCTATTTATTGCACAGCCTCCAAAAAAATAGTGTGTTTAGAAAAAAAAGGGCTATATGGAGATGATGTTTTTCGTTATAGACTTATTACGCACATTATTTCTCTTGAAAATGGTTTTTGTATAGAGAAATCGGGATTAGATGAACCCCCTACATTCAGTGCCATAAATGTTATAGGAGAGCGGATTTTTAGATATTCTCCTGGCTCTATAAACATGATTCAAGAAGTTTCTTTTGAAGGCAAAGTCATACGAGAGATCTCCTTTAATGATCCCTTATCTAATCTATGCCAATTTGAAATTAACTTTTTTAAAGGCTCGTTTGTAGGTCATGCTAATCCTCGCGAGCGAGGAGTGGTCTGTATCTCCAAGTTTGAATTGGATCGCTTTGATACTTATGCAGAGCTTTCAGCTCTAGAGCAAGTAGCTTTTAGGATTTCTGATGTGTTTATCGACCGTCATTACCTTATTTTTTGTGCATATTCTAAAATAAGTCAAGAACCTGTTCAAATATACACAGCTGATTTAAATTCTGGGAAGTCTCTTAAAAAATATGTCATTACCAAGCACTTAGATTTGGGGGCAACAACTGTTCCTATCAATGCTATGGCGCGAAATGCTGATTTTGTGTATTTCACAAAATTCAATAATCTTTTTGCATATGGTTTAGCTGCACAATCAATCCAGATTTTAGATCGTAAAATTCGAATGTCTGGGCTGTACACCCTTTTTACTACAGATCAATTTCTTATTGGAGCAACGGAAGCAGAAAATTCTGTTAATTTTTGGCGTGAGATTAGGATTTGGGGTTTAAAAGATCATCGCTTGCTCCAAACGATAAAAGAAAATCACCTACAACAAGTTCTTTATACAGGGAAAAAACTTATTGGATCACATGGGGAATATCTTAAGGCTTACGATCTTCTTGAAGCAAAGACATAAGAAAAGCATCTAAACGCGAGGGTTGGATCAAAGAGCTTCTTCAAACGCGCAAAGAAAGAGGGACGCTTTATTTTAGAGTTTTTTCTCTCTTTATTTTTTTCCTAATAATGATTGATGCCAATTCTCTTGTGTTTTTTTTTCTTGGTCTTTATGCTTCCTTTATAAATTTATTCTTTGTAAAGGTGTTTTTATGGCTTCTATCTCTTCTTCTATTTTTGGTATTGATCATGCTCGTGTTAGATATATGCGCGTATTCGATAATAATTTGCTTGTTACAAGCGAAACTGACGGAGCTCCCCTGGTTTGTTTTGATGCGGATACTCTTGAGCGTAAATGGGAATATAAAGGTGTTGGAACAGCTAAGAAAGTATATGACCAGCCTATGCCCGACATCCATCCTGAAGCGGGACATTTTTCTTCGCCTGTTTATTGCTTAGGCCACAAAAAAATAGTGTGTTTAGAAAGTAAAGGATTGCATAAAGATTTTTGTGCAGATTATAGACTCATTATGCATGTCATTTCTCTTGAAGATGGTTCTTGCATAGCTAAATCCGGATTAGATGAAGTTCCTAATTTTAGAGCTATACATGTCCTAGGAGAGCGCATTTTTAGATATACTCCTTATAAGTCAAATGCGATTGAAGAAGTTTCTCTTGAAGGCCAGAAAATACGAGAAATCACTTTTAATTATTCAGTTCTTTATGGAATTAATGGTTTTAATGGTCCATTTGTAGGTCATAGCAAACAGTATGAGTCGAGTGAAGGATACCCAGTTATTGGAAAGCTAGACTCGAATCATTTTAATTCTTATACGACACTTACAGAGCTAGAGCAATTAGCTTTTCGGATTTCTGAGGTTTTTATCGATCGGCATTATCTTATCTTGCATATAAGTAGTAAAAAAAATAAAATAACTGCGCAAATAGGGACTGCTGATTTAAACTCTGATAAGTCTTTCGAAAGGCATTTAATTACAGAGGAAGTGGATTTTAGGGAAACAGATCTTTGTCCAATCGGCTCTATGGCACGTAATGCTAATCTTGTGTATTTCACAAAATTAAATACTCTTTTTGCCTATGATTTAAATGCAAAAAAAACCCAGACTTTAGATTATAAAATTCAAAGCACTACGATCCAGACTCTTTTTACTACAGATCAATTTCTTATTGGGGCGACGCCATCAAAAGATTGTGCTAACATTTTTATCAGATCGGAGATTAGAATTTGGAGTTTAAAGGATCATAGCGTGCTCCAAACGATAAGAGAACACTTCCTACAACAAGTTCATTATACAGGAAAAAAGCTTATTGCATTAATCGATTGGAAATCTCTTAAAGCTTACGATCTTCCTGAAGCAGAGCTATAGTTACGCGTATCTAAAGGCATGTAAATCCCTTCGTTTTCATAGTAAAATAATTTTATGCTGTTTTCGTTGTCTAATTGATTTGCGTCTAACATTAAGCTTTTAGGAAGATCTGGAGAATAGCTGCATCTGAATGTAAAATCTGAGCTCTTATTTATCTTTGGAGCACAAAAAATAAGGATGGTTTTTTGCAAAATTTTTGCGGCAGCGCGGCATAGCTCGTCTTGTAACATATTTCTGAATAACACTACATCATCTCCTCCTAGCATGGGGAGGTATGTTGATGGTTGTCCAGCAGCTTTATTTTTTTCGGCAGTTTTTATTCTTTTTAAAATAGAGGAAAGGTCTTCAATTTCTTTTTCTATTTTGGGTGCAACTTCTTCAGCAGCTTTTTGAGCAAGGCTAAATGAGGTGAGCTTTCCGCTACTCAATGCACTGCTAAGACTTAGAAAGAAAGATGATTTAAGCTGAAGGGGTGCAAAAGGAGTTCCCATTGTAATATTTTCTGCTTTAGAAGCTGTATTCCATCCTTCGAAAGGAGGCATAAAGGGTGTGTTGGTTACTAAGGTCGGTGCAAGGGACATAAAAACTCCATTTGGAATTAGAAGAAAAGAATAACAGAGAGGGCTATTTTTTTTCTCTCTCTCTTCTCTCTTCCTCTGTGGTTTCTTGTCTCTGTGGTTTAATCTTTGGCTAAGTCGTTGGACTACTCAGCTTAGCCAAAGATAAACCACAGAGACAAGAAACCACAGAGGAAGAGAAGAGGGGGAGAGAAAAAAATAGCCCTCTTTGTTTTTTCTTTTTAAGTTGATGCGTATGCTAATCCTCTTGTAATTTTCTGCTTTTAACTTTATGCTTTCTTGACAAATTTATTTTTTTTGGAGCTTTTATGTCTTCTGTTTCTAATTCTATTTTTGGTATTGAGAACGCCTATGTTAGATATATGCGCGTATTTGATAATAATTTACTTGTTACAAGCGAAACTGAAGAGGCTCCGATTGTCTGTTTTAATGCAGATACTCTTGAGCGTAAGTGGGAATATAAAGGTGTGGAAACGCCTAAGGAAGAGGATGATGTTCTTGAGTCTGCCACGCATCCTGAAGCAAGGCATTTTTCTTCGCCTGTTTATTGCACTGACTCTAAAAAATTAGTGTGTTTGGAAACCAAAGAATGGCATAGAAGTTATAAGGGACTTATTATGCATGTCATCTCTCTTGAAGATGGTTCTTGTATAGGTAAATCGGTGCTAGATGAATTTCCTAATTGCACCGTTATAAATGTTATAGGAGAGCGCATTTTTAGATATCCTTATCGTTCGAATGTGGTTCAAGAGGTTTCTTTTGATGGAAAAGTGATACAAAACATCTCTTTTAATTATGCAATATGCGATCCGTTTAGCTCTTTTGATAGTCTATTCGTAGGCTATATGAAAAAGCCTAAGTTAGAGCAAGACATTGGTACAAAACTAGAGCCATTGTCATGTAAGATTTTTAATATTTTTATCGATAGGCACTATCTTATTTTTTCCATATATAGTAGACCAAAGAAAACTCTTGAAATAGGCACAGTTGATTTAAATTCAATAAAGCCTCTAGAGAAATACATCGTTGCAAAAGATGTTCAGTTCGATAAAGAAAATTTTCGTATTGATTCAATGGCAAGAAACGGTGATTCTGTATATTTTTCGAAATTAAATAATTTATATCATCTTAGTTTGAAAGAGGAAAGACTTTGCTTTCTTGGTAATAGGATTGAAAAAATCGGCATGCAAACTCTTTTTACTACAGAAGAATTTCTTATTGGGGCCACTTTACCAAGGGATTGTTCTCCTACAACATCTTCGTTTAAGTGGTCAGTGATCATTAAAATATGGAGCCTAGAAGATCATGCTTTGCTTCAAACTATAGAAGAACCTTTGTTGCGACAAATTACGTATGCAGGCAACAAAAAGCTTGTTGGACTAATTGATGGAAAACCACTTAAATTCTACGATCTATACCCAAGCTAACATAAAAAAACCGCTAGGGAAGCCCTAGCGGTTATGCACAATATTTAATGTGAATTAAATATTAGTGGTCTCTACGAGGACGACGCTCTCTATTGAATCCGCCGCCTTCTTCTCCACCCCAGCTACGCTCTCTACGGCCGCCTCTGTCGCCGCCGCCAAAAGTGCGCTCACGTTTTTGCTCAGGTCTTGCATCGTTCACGATTAGTGTACGACCACCGAGTTGTTTGCCGTTCATGCCTTCTACAGCTTTTGCTGCATCATCTGGATTAGCCATTTCAACGAATCCAAAGCCTTTAGATTGGCCTGTGAATTTGTCTGTGATGATACGTACAGATTCGATTTCTCCGAATTGGGAAAAAAGGTCACGGAGTTCGTCTTCTGTAATACTGTAAGGTAAGCTTCCGACATATAGTTTTTTGTTTGCTGCTTCGTTCATTATAATCTCCTGAATTCATAGGTAAGCATTATTGGCTTCCTATTAAAGTTTTGTGTTACAAGGTTCTTTTTTTGCTCATGAAATATATTCCTTAACTTTCTCTTTTTCTTGAAAAAATCCTCTATAAAATAGTTAAAAAACTATTTTGGAGAAGAGTTCGTAAGATTTAAGAGGAATGTTTTGAGAATAGAAACCATGAACGAATAAAAAAAACCTTAAAAATACTGTTGACTTTGACTTTTCTCATCGGCAAATCAAAAAACTTGAAACTGCTCGCTGGATACAAGACTCACTATCAACTACGGGCAAGAGTTTAGCAAAGCATTGCTTTGAAGTCTATAAAAACTGCTTACACATTTAATTTTTTCTTAAGGATTTGTTGTAAGATGCTTATATGCAGCATGTTGAGTCTTTTTCTTCCGCGTATCTAGGAATGTGCAGGGGGCTCCAGAGGGGTTGATGCGTGTACTCTCTAAAAAGATGCATTAATTTTTTTGTGTTCTCTCCCACAACCCCTTTTCCTATGACAAATTCATCTATTTGGATAACAGGCATGACTTCTTTATTGCTAGAGGTTAGAAACGCTTCATCCAAAGAAGCAATTTCTTCGTAGGAAATAGTGCGCATTTCTACTTTGAAGTGGTCTTTTGCAAGTGCGCGCACAACTTCTCTTGTAATTCCAATTAAAAGTTCATCAGATTCTGGTGTAATTAATACTCCATTTTTAAAGGCAAAGAAGTTGCTTGTTGTGGCCTCTAAAATTTCATTTTTTTTATTTAAATAAAGCGCTTCTGTGGCATTTGTTGAAAGCCCTTTTTTTAAAGCCATAATCGCTGGGATATACTGAAGCGTTTTGCTTTGAGGAATAGCTCTTGAAAGAGTTGTCGTAATTGTTTTGACCCCATTTTTATAATGCTCTTCGGAAAAAGGTTTTAATGGATAGGTAAAGATCATAAGACTAGGGAGTTCTTTAGGCATGAGCTGATCGGGGCTAAGTCCTCCTGTGACAATCATTTTAACACTAGATTCTTCAAAGCCATTTTTTTCTAAAAGGGTTTCGATAATAGAGGCGATTTCTTCAATTTCTAAGGGGAGGTTAAGCCCTATTTCTTGGGCAGAATAGCGAAGGCGCTCTAGATGATTTTGTAAATGGAAAGGACGTTTATTATAAGTGCGTAAATAATCAAAGACTCCGTAGCCCCGTATAAGACCTAAATCGAGCACAGAGATTTTTGCTGCATTTTCCTCTACATAAGATCCGTTGATATAAAACATCTCTTGCCCCCTACTTTCTTTGTTTTATACCAAATAATGATAAAATTACGCTTGCACTATTTGCTAAAACAGATTATTGACAAGTGAAATATCCACATTTTTTAAGGGAGAATGTTATGGCTTTGAAGGATACGATGAATAAAATGAAGGCGCTACTTGAAGAAGTTTTAAGCGATTTGGAAAAATCGGAAAGAGGCAATAAGGCAGCAGCTCAAAGAACACGTACCGGCACCATTAAACTTGCCAAGCTTTCTAAGGTGTATCGTCAAGAGTCGCTTGCTTCAGAGAAAAAGGGAAGTTCCTCCAAAAAAAGCGTAGCAAAAACAAAACCAAGAGTTGTTAAATCAGCTCCTCTGCCCAAAAGGCCCAAGCTGCATGTAGCGCCGCCTCCAGTTACACCCATGAGACGCGCCACAGCAAAAATTCCCTCAAGACGCAGATAGTGAGGATAAAAATCTTTCTTTCTTCTCTCTGCGTGCTCTGTGATCTCTGTGGTAAAAATTATTGCAGAACATTGCAGCCAATAGCTTAGCATTTTTACCACAGAGATCACAGAGCACACAGAGAGAAGAAAGAAGTTTTTGCTCTCAACAGTGTTCTTGATTTAAGAGGGGGGCTTAAGGTATTCTGTTTGGCATGAGAAAACCTTTTAAAGAACAAGATGTTTCCTTGCAGATCACGCGTCTAAATACAGATGGTAGGGGTGTGGGCTTTTTCCAAAAAGAGGGGGTGCCTCATCTTTCTAAAGCAGAGGTGCTAGGCGCTCTTCCGGGCGAAGAGGTGATTGCCACATTGGGAGCTAAAAAACGCTCTTTATACCAAGCTAAAATTAAAACGCTTATTACAGCCTCTCCTGATAGAGTGATTCCTAAGTGTCCGCATGTTCCTCTCTGTGGAGGCTGCAGTCTGCAGCATTTAGCTTACGCTTCTCAAATAAAGCGGAAGCAAGAATATATTGAAGGGCTCTTCTCTTCTTTTAATGCCCTTTTACACCCCATTATCCCTTGCGCCGCTCCTTTTGCTTACCGCAATAAAATGGAATTTTCTTTTTCACAAAATAAGGAAGGGGAAAAGTTTTTAGGCCTTATTCTTGCCGGGTCTAAAGGGCGCGTATTTAATGTGAAGGAGTGCTATTTGCCCTCTTCTTGGTTTGCTAAAACTTTAGATGATGTGCGCCTTTGGTGGGAAAAAAGTGGGCTCCAAGCGTATTACATGCATAGAGACGAGGGGAGCTTGCGCACTCTTATATTGCGCGAGGGGAAAAGAACCGGGGATAAAATGGTGATGCTCACCGTTTCGGGAAATCCTGCCTTTGCCCTTTCTCATGAACAGGTTAAACAGTTTGTAGAAGTAGTAAGAGAGAGTGTGCCCTCCGAAAACTTAAGCATTTTCTTGCGCATTCAGCAGGCAATTAAGGGAAGCCCTACGCAGTTTTATGAAATGCACCTTTTTGGCCCGGATCATATTAAAGAGGAGCTTCATTTAAACGTTTTTTCTAAAGCTTTAAAATTGACCTTTAAAATTAGCCCCACTTCTTTTTTTCAGCCTAACACGTTTCAGGCGGAGATTCTTTATTCAAGAGCTTTAGAGATGCTTGGGCTTGAGAATATCGAGACGATTTTTGATCTTTATTGCGGCACTGCTACTTTGGGAATGGCGGCCTCCTCTTTTGTTAAAAAAGTGATTGGCATTGAGCTAAACCCTCATGCTGTTTTTGATGCAGAAGCTAATAAAGAACTAAACCAAATAGAAAACGTAGAGATTTTGCAAGGGGATGTAGGCAAAGTTTTAAAAGACCTTCAAATAAAGCCTGAGGCTGTGATTGTTGATCCTCCAAGGTCTGGCTTAGATGCTTTAGCTCTTTCCCATTTGATTGCATTAAACCCTAAGAAAATCCTCTACATTTCTTGTAATCCGGCCACCCAGGTAGAAAATATTAAGGTGTTAATAGAGGCTGGCTACTGCCTTAAGGAATTACAACCTGTAGATCAGTTTCCTCACACGCAACATATAGAAAATATTGCAGTGTTAACATTTACTTGATTTCAACGGGCTACCTTGGCATCCTTAGGCGCAATTGCTTTAACCTAAACTAAGGATTTATGCATGAAAACACGTTTTAGCGCACTATGCGCAATGCTTTTAACCAGCACGGCTTTGTTTGCTGACGAAGCAGCGGCTCCGAAGGATCAAAACTTTATGCAAACCTTTATCATGATTGGTATTGCTCTTGTATTTTTCTACTTTATCCTTTGGCGGCCAGAACAAAAAAGACGCAAAGCGATGGAACAGCAAAGAAGCGCTCTTAAAAAAGGAGACCGCGTAACTGCTATGGGAATCGTTGGAACAATTGCGAAAATCGAAGAAAACACAGTGATTTTACGTATGTATGACGGCTCTAAAATTGAATTTTTAAAAGCTTCGATTACAGATGTTCAACCAGGAAGTGCAGAAGATATCAAAAAAGCTGAGAAAGAAGACTCTAAAAGAGTTGATTTCCCAGACAATTCTGATAAGTAATTTTTCTTTAAAGGGATAGACCTTTTCAAGGTCTATCCCTTTTTTCTTAGCCTTCAGCTGCTACAAGTTCTTGAGTTTCTCTATCAAATGCGTCGATCTCTTCTTTAGACAAAGTGATTTCCTCGTCATCTTCAGAATTTGGATAAGAAGATAGATTAAGTTCTGAACGGGGCGTTGAGGGTTCAGATGTTGTAGCACTTGCTCTTGGTGAAGAACTGCTTTCTGCATCTGAGCTATCGTAAGCTGTATAAGAAGCTACTTGCTGTTGGAGCCCCTTATTTTCTCTTATTAAATCTGTAATTCCATTGTTGTCGTATGCCTTTTTGGCTTGGCTCATGACTTCAAGTTCATTCTGCGTTTCAGCAAGTTCTCGTTGAAGTCTGTTAAATTCAGTAGTTTTTTTAGTTTCTAGTCTTGTTATGTTTCTTTTATGCTCGTTTGTTAATTCTTCCATGCTCTCGTTATGTCTCTTTTGCTCTTCTTCGCTTTGAGCAAGCTGCTCTTTTAATTGAATGTTTTGCTGCGCAAGTAAGGCATGTTTTGCCTCAAGAGCTTTTAGTTCACTCGATTCTTTTGGGTTGATCCCGCGTGTTTGTATTATATGGGTTAGATTTTTTATTTTAGTTTCTAGTTTTGATTTGTTCTCATTAAGTTTTGTTATTTCAAGCTTGAGCTTTTCTTTTTCTATAGTATGTTCGTTACGGATGGTTTCAACTTTTCCGCGGAGATCCGTAAGTAATTGTTTGCAGTCAATGAGAGTATTATAGGTTCTTTTAAATGGTAAATGGAATTGGCTTTTTATACTTTCAATATAGGCGTCAAGCTCTTTTTGAACTTTTGCTAAATCATATGTGCTTCCTTCTATTTCAATTATTTTGTTTTCAATAGCTTGTTTTTTTGAGCTATTTTCATTTTCTATAAGGGATAGCTGGCTTTTTAAATGGGCGATTTCAGCTTGGAGTTGTTCATTTTTTGCTTTTAAATCATGGCTAATTGTTACTGCTTGCTCAGCTGTTTTTAAAGCATCGGCGGCTGTGTTTTGATTGTTTTTTAACAATGCAATTTGTTTTCTAAGCACATCATTGTTTGATGACCAAGAAGCAATAGTGTCGTATGCTTTTTTGGCTGCATTTTCAGATGATCTTATAAGGTCATTATGCTTTTGCTGAAGTTCGTTAAATCTTTTTTGTAATAGAGCAGCGTCTTTAAGCTCACCTTCTTTTGCAGTGATCTCTTTTTGTAGCTCTGCTAACTGAGTTGTTTTTTCTGATGAGAGTTGATCAAAAGATGTTTGGAGCTTACTTAACTTCGCTTGCAGGTTATTGCTGTTTTCTTGAGCTTTTTGGGCGTCAAGGTGTAAATTTTGATTTTCTATATCTAATGCAGTAGCTCTGTTCTCTAACGTAGCTTGTGTAACTTCATGCTCCTTGCTCAGTAAGGCTTGCGCTGCTTGATCTGCTAGGCTCGCTTGTGAGAGCTGAGTTAGTTGCCCTTGCGCGGTTTTAAGCTGAGCTTCTAGCGCTTGGATTTTTTTGTCTTGGTCTGCTTGGTTTACAAGGAGAATGTCTTGCTTTTCAATGAGTTCTTGATTTTTTGCTTCGAGATCGCTTGTCTTTGTTTGGCTAACTTCTAGTTCGACTTCTTTAGCTTTTAGGGATTGTTCAAGTGTTTGCGAAGCCTCTGCTAAGTCCTTTTTGTCTTGCTCAGCTTTTTTTAGCTTTTCTGTTGCTGTATTTAGCTCGCTAGTTAACTTTAGATTATCAGCTGTTAGAGACTTTATTTCCTCAGCAGTTTTTGTAGCAGCAAGATTATGGCTCGCTATAGCTTCCTTTGCTTGTTCTAGTGTTGCAGTTTGTGCTTTATGCTGAGCATTCAATGTCTTTAGTTCTGATGTAAGCGACTTAATGCTTTCTTGCATTTTTTGGATTTCTAGATTTCTGGCTTTAATAGTGCCGGCTTGTGTAGTACTTTCTTTTGTTAGGATGTCAATCTGCTCTTTTTGTGTTTCTCCTAGCCAGTTTAAGTCTTCGATACTTCCTTTAAGCTTTTGTATTTCAGTATTAAGGGTGTTTATTGTTTCTGTGTTACTTGCTTTTTCTTGTTCGGAAGCTGTTTGTAAAGCGTTGAATTTGGACTCTTTTTCCGTTAACAAATTAGTTAATTCGTCTACTTTATCGTCTAGTTTTTTCTTTTCGTCATTAGCGGTATCTAGGTTTGTTTGAGTTTCATTTAGGAGTA
>JABDCQ010000050.1 GCA_013288075.1 Chlamydiota bacterium
TGTGGCCCTAAAGCCGAAAAAATTAGCCGTGATATGACTATTGAAGAAATTTTCACAAGCTTTCCCCATAAAAGCCAAAAGCTTGCTCAGGAAGTGACAAACACAGGCCTTCATTGCGTAGGGTGTGGCGCAGCTACTTGGGAAACACTGGAAGCCGGCATGCTTAGCCACGGCTTTGATGATGCGGCTATTGACGGCCTTGTAGAAAGACTAAACGCTATTCTTGCAGAAGTGATGGATTTAGAAACTATTTCCATGACCAAGCGCGCTGTAGAAAAATACCAGCAAATTCTTGCCGAAGAAGGCAAAGAGAGCTGGGCGCTTCGCTTTGGAGATAAAGCAGGTGGCTGCAGCGGCTTTGAATACATCCTTGATTATTCTGAAAAAGCAAAAGCTGATGATGAGATCTTTACCTCTCACGGTCTTGAGATCCATGTAAACACAAACATGGTGAGCCGTCTTCTTGGCTCTGAAATCGACTACGTCGATGGGCTAAATGGTTCAGGCTTTAAAATCTCTAACCCTAATGCTAAAGGCTCTTGCGGCTGCGGCAAATCCCAAAACTACTAAGCATAACAGAGAGGGAATAAAATCTCTCTCTCCCCTCTCTCCCTCTTCCTCTGTGGTTTCTTGTCTCTGTGGTTTATCTTTTGCTAAGTCGTTTGAGTACTCAGCTTAGCAAAAGATAAACCACAGAGACAAGAAACCACAGAGGAAGAGGGAGAGAGAAGGGGAAAATTTCATCCTCTCTGTTATTCTTCTTTCTTCATTTGTGGATGGCGCGCTTATGAACATCGAGGGAGGCTTCCTTAAGGGCTTCTGCAAGCGTTGGGTGGGCCTGGCAGCTTGAGCCTAGCTCTTCTGCTGTCATTTTACTCAGGATGGCTAAAGAGGCTGCTGAGATGAGCTCTGAGGCATGCGGGCCTATGATGTGAATGCCTAGAATCTTATCGGTTGTGCTATCGGCAATGATCTTCACGAAGCCATCGTCTTCATTCGTACATTTAGCTCTTGAGTTAGCCTTAAAAGGGAAGGTCCCTACTTTTACACTAAGGCCCATCTCTTTGGTTTCTTTTTCTGTTAAGCCAACGCCTGCAATTTCTGGAAAGGTATACACCACATTCGGGATAGTCATATAATTAAGCGTCGGGCTTTTCCCTGCAATGATCTCAGCCACAAGCGTTCCTTCCTCCGAAGCTTTATGCGCAAGCATAGGGCCATCTACAATATCTCCAATGGCATAGATATTAGGTAGTGATGTGCGAAAGCTTCCATTAATAGGAATAAATCCTCTTGGGTCAGGAACAATCCCCACCTTTTCGAGTCCTAGGCCTTTAGTAGAGGGGCGTCTTCCAATAGAGACAAGTACGGCATCTGCGGTAAGCTCCATTTCTCCTACACTAAGAGTAACTTTATCTCCTTGAATAGAGCCGCCCGTGACTTTGGAAGAGAGATAAAACTTCATTCCTTGCTTCGTAAAAATGGTTTCGGCTGCTTTAGAGAGGCTTTCATCTAAAGAAGGGCACACTCTATCTAAAAACTCGACAAATGTTACAGAAGAGCCTAGGCGATTATAAACAGAGCCAAGCTCAACGCCAATCACACCCGCGCCCACAACAATGAGTTTTTCAGGGACCTTATCAAGAGCAAGCGCTCCTGTTGAAGAGAGGATCTTTTTTTCATCAAAGGGTAAAAAAGGCAAAGGGATAGGCTCTGAGCCTGTTGCTAAGATAATATTTTTGGCTTTAATCTCTTTTTCACCCACTTTAAGCGTGGTAGCGTTTACAAAGCTTGCCTCTCCTATAATACTTGTAATTTTGTTTTTCTTGAAAAGACCGCTAATTCCTAAATTGAAGCCTGCAACAACTTTTTGTTTTCTTTGCATCATGGCAGAAAAATCAAATCCTGGTTTTTGAAAATCCAAGCCAAGCTCTTTTCCATGATTCATAAGATTAGAATAAAGCTCTGAGGCGTGCAAAAGGGTCTTTGAAGGAATGCACCCCACATTAAGGCATGTGCCTCCAAGATCTTTATTCTTATCAATGCAAGCAACTTTAAATCCAAGCTGCGCAGCTCTTATAGCTGCTACATAACCGCCTGGCCCTGCTCCTATAATTACGACATCATATTCTTCTTCCATTACAGATCCAAAAGAAGACGCGCGGGGTCTTCGAGGTTTTGTTTTAAATGCACAAGAAAAAGCACAGCGTCTTTTCCATCAATTAAGCGGTGATCGTAGCTTAAAGCGACAAACATCATGGGGCGAATCACAATCTCATCTTTTACAACAACAGCTCTTTTAGTGATCGCATGCATACCTAAAATGGCGCTTTGAGGAGGATTTAAAATGGGGGTTGAAAGAAGCGATCCGTAAGTGCCACCATTCGTAATGGTAAAGCTGCCACCCTTTAAATCCTCAATGCCTATCTTGCCGCTTTTGGCTTTGAGCGCAAAATCTTGAATGCTTTTTTCTACGCCGCCATAACTTAACGCATCACATCCTTTAATGACTGGAACAAAAAGCCCTTTATCAGTGCCTACTGCAACGCCTATATCATACGTATTAAAGGTAACAATTTCATCCCCCTCAATAAAACTATTCACCTGAGGGTACGCCTTTAAGGCGGCCACAGAGGCCTTTACAAAAAACGACATAAAGCCAAGCTTCACATCATAGCGCTTCATAAAATTATCTTTTTCTTTAGCGCGTATTTCCATTACAGCGCTCATATCAATCTCATTAAATGTGGTAAGCATCGCCGTTGTATTTTTAACTTCTACAAGCTTAGAGGCAATGACTTTCCGAAGGGAACTCATTCTCTTGCGCGATACATCGGACTCTTTAGAAAGAGGTGCTTTAGGCGGAGTTTCTGCTTCTTGAAGCTCCTTTACAAATTCAGGCGCCATTTTTCTAGAAGAGCCTTCGTCCTTCATTGGAAGGGGCAGAGGTTTTAGCTCTTTCGCTTTTTTCTCTTTAGGAGGAGGTGGTGGTAAAGACGCTGCCTCCCCTTTCCCTTCTGTATCAATTGTTCCTATAACCTGCCCAATTTTTACGACATCATTAACAGAAACGCTCCAGCTAATGACACCTTTTTCAGGAGCGTAGAGCACTTGATTCACTTTATCTGTTTCAAGCTCAATAATTTCTGCATCTTTTTCTACAAAGCTCTTTGCAGGCTTTAAGATATTGCTAATGGTCGCCTCTACAATAGATTCTCCGACACTCGGAACTTTTATTTCGATTTTCATCATCCACCTTCAAATGCAGCTTTTATAATGTCATCGCTCTGTTTTTTATGGAGCGTGTGCGACCCTGTAGCAGGAGAGGCGCTTCTTGATCTTCCTGCATATTGCAATTTAATATTTTGCTCAAGGCTTGTCTCTAGTAAAGGCTTAATATATTCCCAGGCGCCCATGTTTTGATGTTCCTCTTGGACCCAAAAACACGAAGTAAATCCTTTATACTTACTAAGGAGCTCTTCTACTTTTTTCTTATCAAAAGGATAGAGCTGCTCAATGCGCAAGATCGCGATATCAGAAGCCTTTCTTTTTTCTCTTTCTTGGAATAGTTCGTAATACATCTTTCCCGTTACGATAAAAAGCTTTTTAGGGTGGGATGGATTTAAAGGATCATCGAGAACAGTTTCAAAGCTCTTATCCGTAAAATCGTTTAGAGAGCTTTTGCAAAGAGGGGCGCGTAAAAAAGCTTTGGGCGTAAAAACTACAAGAGGCTTTTTGATAGGATTTAAAACTTGTCTTCGCAAAAGATGAAAAAGTTGGGCCGGAGTTGTAGGATTGACAACGCGCATATTGTAATCGCCGCAAGACTGCAAAAATCTCTCCATTCTTGCAGAGGAATGCTCAGGGCCTTGACCTTCATAACCATGAGGCAGAAGAAGCGTTAGAGCCGATGTGTGCCCCCATTTTTGCTCGCAAGAAGAGATATACTGATCAACCACAATTTGGGCGCCATTAAAAAAATCTCCAAACTGAGCTTCCCAAATCACAAGAGCATCTTTTCTCACAAGGCTATAGCCAAAATCAAAGCCAAGGACTGCATATTCTGATAGAGGAGAATTAAAGATACTGCATTTGCCTTTAGCCCCTTCAATATGAGAGAGAGGAAAATATCTCTGATCATTTACCTGATCAACCCACATAGCATGGCGATGAGAAAAGGTTCCCCTCCTTGAGTCTTGCCCAGAGAGTCTTATATCTTTTCCCTCGAAGGCAAGAGATGCATACGCCAGCATCTCCCCCATCCCCCAATCGATATTATCTTGACTCATCATCTCCATGCGCTCTTTTAAAAGGCGCTCAATTTTAGGATGCAGCTTAAACTCTTTAGGAGCCTTGCAAATAGATTCTGCTAACTTAAGGATTTTTTCTTTAGAAACAGCTGTAGGAATTAAATTAAAGAGGGTCTCTTTTTGAAAAGGCACTACAGGGGGTAATACCGCTTTGCTTTTTACACTTTCTAAAGCCTTATCTAAATCTTCTTTAAACTCTTTTTCTACTTGTTTAGAGCCCTCTTCATCTAATACAGCCTCATCCATTAACTGCCTCCGATAAAGGGATAAAATGGAGGGTTTTTCTCTAATCGCCTTATATTCTATAGGCTGCGTAAATGCCGGCTCATCCCCTTCGTTATGCCCATATTTTCTATAGCAGGTTAAATCGATAAACACATCGCATGCAAACTGCGCTCTAATTTGAGCAGCTATTACAGCCACTCTTATGCACGATTCAGGATCTTCAGCATCGACATGAAAAACAGGAGACCCAAAACTTTTTGCGATATCTGTACAATACCTTGTAGATCTTGAGTCTTTAGGAAGGGTTGTAAACCCAATCTGGTTATTGACTACAATATGGATAGTGCCGCCTGTCGAGTATCCCTTAAGACCTCTTAGCTGCATGGTTTCATAGACAACGCCTTGTCCGGCTATGGCTGCATCTCCGTGAATAAGAATAGGAATGACTTCTTTAGGGTCTAGCGTTTCTTGTTTAGCGCGCGCAATTCCTTCTACAACAGGATCTACAGACTCTAGATGGCTTGGGTTTGCAGAAAGGGTGACCTCCATTTCTTTTCCTAAAGAGGTTTTCACACTACCTGAAAACCCTTTATGATATTTCACATCGCCTGTTCCTTCAAAAATTTCAGAAGAGACAAAATCTTCAAACTCGTGGAAAATATAGGCATACGATTTGTTTAAAATATTGGCTAAAACATTTAAGCGCCCTCTATGCGCCATTCCTATAACAACCTCTTTAGTCCCTAAAGAGGCCCCTGTTTCCAAAATTTGCCTGAGGATAGGGATGAGCGTCTCTCCCCCTTCTAAGGAAAAGCGTTTTTGCCCCACATATTTTGTATGTAAAAACGATTCAAAGACCTCCGCTTTTAAAAGATTGTGGAGTACCTTAAGCTTGTCTTCTTTGGTTAAATCTAAAGGGAAATTAGGCTCAATGCTCTTTTGGATAAAGGCTTCTAATAAAGGGTTTCCAAGGCCCATGTATTCGATCCCTATTTTTGAGCAGTAGGTCTTTTTTAATGCTTCTATCATCTCTTTTAAAGGAGCTTTTGGAACTTTTAAAAATCCAGCTGTAGGAAACGGTTTATCTAACTCTTCTTTTTTAAAACCCAAATTTTCAAGCTTTAGCTCTTCAATCTCTTCTTTAGCTTCTTTATGCAAAGGATTAAAAGAAGCTAAACGGTGACCAAAAATTCGATAGGCTTCTATTAAATGAAAAATGCGCAAATCATCGCTTGGAGCTGCAGGCGCACTCTTTGCAAAGTCAAGCCCTTCAAAAAAGTATTGCCAAGAAGAATCGATGCTTGATGGATCTTTTAAATACAGCGCATACATCTCTTCAATCAAAGGGAGATTTGCCAAGCTCGCGTAAGAAAATTTCTGATTACCCATGCCTTACCATTATAAAATATGCCTTATCCAATCTTTCTTCTCTCTGTGTGCTCTGTGATCTCTGTGGTAAAAAATATGCTAAGCTATTGGATGCAATGTTCTTCAATAATTTTTTACCACAGAGATCACAGAGCACACAGAGAGAAGAAAGAAAATTGAGTAGTCTCTATTAAATCTGTCTCAAATAGTTTTATTACAGCTTTTAGCTTATTTAAGCAAAAAATTTCGGAGGGAGGGTTGAAAACCTTAGAAGATAATAAGAGAAAAGCCTATACTGCGCGCAATTTTGTATTGCAAAATAAAAATAAGGTTTAGTAAACATACCGAAACAGTGGAACACCCGAGTCAAAAGGTATTAGGGAATGAACATCAAAAGCGAAAGACTAAAAAAACTAGAAACGGAACTTCAAGATTTAGAACAATGGCTAAAGCTTGGACTAGTTCCTAAAAAAGATTTAGAAAAACACAAAGAAGAGATGCGCCTTCTTCAGGACAAAATCCATGAAGAAAGAGAGCGCCTCCGCTTCTTAAAAGAAAGCGGCGAAATGGAAGAATTTGCGCCTCCTAAGCGCCCTCCCCATGCAAGACCTGCCTTCCAAGAAGCTGCAAGCCTTCCTGATATCGATATTGGAGAAGAAGGGATGACAGATGCCGGCCTTGATATGGAAACCGATTCTTACGAGCTTGAATCTTCTTCCGGAGAAGATAGCGACGATGAAGAAGGCGGCGAAGAAGGAGCCGAAGAAGAGGAAGAAGAAGAGGAAGAAGACCCCTTTAGCGATAGAAACCGCTGGAGAAGAGGTATTTTAGAAGATCCCGATGTCTCTGAGTGGTAAAAAAGAGCTTAGCCTTTACTTTCACATCCCCTTTTGCACAAAAAAGTGTCCTTACTGCCACTTTTATGTTGTTCCAGACAAACAAGAGTTTAAAGACAAACTTCTAAAAGCCTTGAAAACCGAATGGGAAAGATGGGCTTTAGAATTAAGCGGCAAAAACATTGTCTCCATCTATTTTGGAGGAGGCACTCCCCTGCTGTTTGGCCCAAAGGCCATAGAAACAATCTTGAGCTGGATAAGCCCTAGCGCTTCTGCTGAAATCACTTTAGAAGCCAACCCTGAGAATGTCACAAAAGAGCTTATGCAAGCTTTCAAACATACTGGCATTAATAGAGTAAGCCTTGGCGTACAATCTCTTGATGACTCCTCTTTAGCTATTCTAGGCAGGACCCACGCATCGAAAACGGCCAAAAATGCCATTTTACACACCTATGAAGCAGGCATTGAAAACATCTCGATTGATCTGATGTATGATTTGCCGCATCAAACAGTTGATATGTTTGAAAAAACCCTATCGCAAGTAAAAACGCTTCCCATAACGCATCTTTCTTTATATAATTTAACTATTGAGCCGCATACCGTCTTTTTTAAGCACAAAGATAGTCTTAAAAAACACCTCCCCTCAGAAGAACATAGTTTAAAAATGTTAGAATGCGCTGTGTCTTATTTAGAAGAAGCGGGACTTAAACGTTATGAAATCTCTGCTTTTGCAAAAGAGGGCTATGAGTCTATTCATAACACAGGCTACTGGCTTGCCCGCCCTTTTTTAGGCTTTGGCCCTTCAGCTTTTAGCTACTGGAATAAAAAAAGATTTCGCAATATCGCGAGCCTTAACAAATATGCAGACCTTCTAGAAAACGGAAAATCTCCTATAGACTTTGAAGAAGAGCTTTCCTATCCAAACGACCTTTTTGAACTCTTTGCCGTAGCGATGCGTCTTTTTAAAGGCGTTGATCTAGAAGAATTCCAAAGCACCCATGGAAAACTGCCTCAAAGTTTTTTTATTAATCTTGAAAAAACAAAGCAAAAAGGCTGGGTAGAGCAAGAAGGCTCTCTTGTTAAGCTCTCTAAGCTAGGCCATCTTTTCTACGACTCCTTCGCAGAAGAAATCATTTAAACATTTGACTTTAAGAGAGGCATTCTTTATAATTCCTTAAAATAATTTAAAGGTAAACGATGGCAAGCATAAACTCAAACCGCTACAATGGACAGCCCCTTCCTGAAGGAGCAAATAGCCAAAATGCTGAGCAAGCCGTAAGTAATTTAGAGCGCCTTTTAGAAAAAGACGAAGAGGCCTTTAAAGGACTTATCAAAGCAGGCATACGCTTTGCTGAAGTTTATCAAGGAGTAAATTCTCAAGAGAAAACTTACTCTTATTCTCCTTCTCCCTCTTACTATCCATCTTATGCTTATGATGCTCTTTTCTGGACTTCAATAGGTCGTCATCACTATCCGGACTATTCATGGTCCTACTACTCTTATCATCCTATTTTTCTTGCAAGAGATTGCTGCCTTCTTCCTTGCTCTAACTGTCGCGGATGCGATGAGAGAGCGGTAGTTGTTGCAGCTGTAGCCTTTGTTGTTCTTTCTGATTTAGCAGCTGTAATAGGGGCAGGTGTTTTTACCTATAAGGCCATAAAAGAAGCCTATCAAGAACATTGCAGAGTAAGAGAAGAAGCGGCCCCTCTTAAAGAAGCAGCAACGCTAGAAGTGATAAATCCAGGCGAAGAAACTGAAGAAGAAATGAGAAACGAGTTAAAAACTGTGAGCGAAAAATTTTCAAGTATCAGCTCAAGAGAAGCCATACAAAAAAAGGTGCAAGCAGTTTATAAAACAGTTTTAGCAATTGGTGGAGCGCTATCCTTCCATGCCTTTGTATCGCTTATCGCGTGCCTCTGCATTAAGGCCTCTGCTGCTGCCATGGCAACTCTTGCAGGAGTAAAGGCTGTAGCCTTTTTCTCGGCATGCTTCTCTCCTCCCGTCCTTATAGCCATTGCCGTCATCGTCTTTATAGGAATCTCTACTTATGCAGCCCATCACTATTATCAAAATAAGTATAAGCCTCTCTATAACCGCAAAGATGCAGAATTAGGCTTAAACGCCCTTGCCCGCATCGCCCAAATCCGCCCAAATCCAGCTTCCCAAGTCGCTTAAAAAACAAAGAGGACATGAAGAGAGGGTATAAAATCTCTCTCTCTCCCTTTCTTCCTCTGTGGTTTCTTGTCTCTGTGGTTTAAAAAAATGCAAGTTCTTGAGCGACCAAGTGTTAGCAAAAGACAAACCACAGAGGGAAGAAACCACAGAGGAAGAAAGAGAGAGAATTTTATACCCTCTTTGTTCATCATATAATTAATACTTAATTTAGATAATTAATTTATAATTAATATAACGTAATTAATTGCAAAAATCATAGAACTGTAATATGCTCCCTGTTTTAATTACTTGTGGGAGATGTTATATGTCTATTGAACAATTATTCAATCATCCTATACCCCCTCAAGTAATTGGAGAGACCTCCATAGCCTCTACCTACCAGGTCACTTCAACGAACTTACGGCCGCTTATGGCTAAGGTCATCCTTGTAGGACAGGCTGTATTAGCGATCCTTGCCAATATTCCTTTAATGCGCAGCATTGTTTTGTTAATACAAAAAAGTATTACAGCTTTCTCAAGTGTTGCTTCTGGCGCCTATCTTGCAAAGAGTAAAGACAAACATGCATGGGTAGATGTAGCCTTGGCAACTGGAGCTGTTGCCCTTGCAGCGCTAGGGTTAGCAAGCGTTATTATAGGCAATCCAAACTTGTTTATAGCAGCAACTCTTTCTGAGGCGGCTCTATTATACGGAGCCACCATTCGTACGCTTTGCGATCCTAATAAAGAGCCAGAGGAAGCTCTAACAACGCTTTGCTACGCTATTACGGCAACAATTGCCGCAGCGGGTATGATTACAGGCAATTTTGCAGTGACTTTAGCCGCCTCATCGCTTGGCCTTGCCGCTACATTGGGACTCGTCCTAAAATCCTTATACAAAAAAGAATGGGTACAAGCCGGCTGCTACAGTATGATGGCAGGCGCACAATCATGGGGCCTTGCAACGCAAATCACAAACTTCATTGCTTACGAAAAGCAAAAAGAAGAACAAGCTAATGCCACTCGGCGTTGGAAAGAGTTTTTACTTAGCCTCAAAGACGAAAAAACCACTACCGGTTTTCAAGAAAAATGGCAATTTGCGTCCGATCACTTACCTATAGGTTATGAGATCAATGGGATTAAAGTTCTTTCTTGGAATGTCTATAATAAAAATGCAACAGGATGGCTTCCCGAAATGAAGATGGACAAATCGTTAATCGGCATGGAAGATGTTAGAGTTCCTGGAGCTACTGATGGACTCACCCTTCGCGATATCAGTGTTTCAAAAGAAGTTGTTGCTATGCTAGGCAACGGTGATGTGATGGCTCTTCAAGAGTGCAGTGGAGCTTTTCTTACTGAACTTCAAAAGCATCTGCCGGATCATTTTAAAATGATTATCCCTTTGCAAAGCGGCAGCAAAGACGATTTCAATGTCACTATTTATAATGCGAATAAACTACCTCTTCAAGAAAGTTTTCCAGCCTTTGCCTATCCTAATGCGGCGCCCAATCGCACAGTCACAGTAGCTATTTTCAACGAACTCATTGTTGTAAACGCTCACGTACCTGGCGATCCTAACGCCCCTGGACTTGAAGATTTAACGCATTATCTCTCCCAATTTGGAACAAACCGCGCAGTTATTTCTATTGGCGACAACAATTTCGGCCCCTGGGAAGCGCCAAGCTTAGAAGGTTTCCATACAATTCCAGCTCCTTATCCTACACAAGGCGGCACTAAAATACACAGTAGAGACACAAGCCATCTCGATTGGGGGATCACAAACCGAGCAGTGCGCCCTATGAGCGCCGATGAAGTAAGACCTGGCCTCTCATCAATTGCCAAGCTCATCTCCGATCATAATGCCGCTTAGTCCCAGCCTTCTGCTGGGGCGTCCGGAAGATGGTGGGCGG
>JABDCQ010000051.1 GCA_013288075.1 Chlamydiota bacterium
AAGAGCTTACAGATTGAAGGGAAAGAGAAGAATATAGATTTCCTTTATAACCTAAAACCATGGGAGTTACTCTTAAAACGCCATCCGTATCAGGGGTTGCATTAATAAATCCCCCTACCTTGGTGGCGCTTTGCAAAATAGGAATATTGCTTAAATACCCCGGCATAGAAGGAACCGAAAGTTTATCTAAGGAACCAGCTGGCATCGCCAAAAATGGGGGAGGAAGATCGCCTTGCGCCTCTGCATCGTTAAGAAAAACCATTCCTAAAATGGAATCGCCTCCTTTAAGACTCTCTGCAAAAAATTGATCATAATTAAACGCAGGTTTAAGCGTTTCTAGCTGAGGAAGAATATCTGGAGTTTTGGCATCTGGAGTTTTAGCAATAGGATGAAGCTTAATCTCTTTAATCACTTGGTCGACAAGATTTTCTTCAGGGTTAGGAAACGTTAAGTCAAACCCCACAACTGTTGCACCCATCTTGTAAAGAGCTTTAACAAGGTCTGCAAATTTCTCCCTTGGCCAAGGCCATCTGCCTTCTTCGTTAATACTTTTATCATCGATATCGATGATGACTACAGATGGATCTTTTCCAAGAGGTTTATGAAAATATCTCACAGCTAAATCGTAATCAAAATCGTCTATGTTGTCTAAAAATTTGGCAAACCAAGGAGGATTAATAAAAAGCAAACAAGACAGAATAGACACAAGAATAGCGCCTAGGCCTAAAGGAATTACCTTTTCTTTTAGCTTACTTAAAAGAGAGAAATCTGATGATGAAGAATTCTTTGCCATAAATTCTTTCATAGCACAGTAAATTCTTAAGAGTAAACTTTTTTTTAGGAAGGGTTTTCTCTTTCTTCTTCTTCTCTGTGGTTTCTTACCTCTGTGGTTAATCTTTAGCTAACACTTGGGCACGCAAAGACTTGCATTTTTTTAACCACAGAGGTAAGAAACCACAGAGAAGAAGAGAGAGAAAAACCTGCTCTCTTTGTTAAGAGCCGACGCATCCTTCGTTTGAGCCTACTTCGATTTCTAGAGAGGGAAGAGCTTCATTAACGGGAGGGGGTGCGGCTTGCTGCGCAGCTGGCGCTGTAGGAGATACATTGGGTGAAGGGGGAGTCCCTTGAGTGCCTGCAGCTGATTGGGCCGCCTCAGCAGCTTCTATACTTTGACCTCCAGGAGGAGCAGCAAACTGGCTTGGTGCCAAGGCTGCTGGCATTTGAGCTAATGCAACAGGAGCAGTATTTGCTCCAACAGAAGCGTAAGCATTTCCCGCTCCCGCTCCAATCACGACAGAGCCAAGAGAATTTTTACACTCTACTTGTCCAGAAGAGCACGCAACAAAAACCTTTCCTGATACAAAATTTACAGCAAACGTTGTCCCGCGAAGGCCTATTGTAGCAACAGGTGTTTTAACAGTATGAGAGGAGGGGTTTTCCTTAGCAATAGTGCCGCTAAGCATTCTAAACCCGCCTTTTACAAGCGTTGTAGAAGAGACATCTGACTGAGAGGCGTCCTTAAAACTATAAGAATCGATTAAGTATTCTGTTATTGCGATAAGATTAATTAACCCGCCATCAGAAAATTTAATTTGAACTTTTGAATCTGCATCAACAATAATTTTATCTTTAGGAAAAACAGAAGCTCCTCTCTTAAGATCTCTAGATGCATTATCTGGTCCTACAGCTTTTGCGCTTCCTTGAGAAGCGATCACTTGGCCTGCTGGTGTTTTATCATCAGCAAAGCCTTTTAATTGAGCTCCGCATAAAACACATAACAACAAAATAGCGCCTAATATTCTCATTTTTTTTCCCCCATTTTAGAATATACCCAAACAACCTCAAAAGTCGGCCAAGGGACGGGATTGAAAGCTGCCGAAAATCGACGACCGCAGGCTTCGCAAATGCCCCTGTATGGATACATACAGAGGCATTTGCGATCGTCGATTTTAGGCGCTTTGAACCCATCCCTTGGCCAACTTTTGAGGTTGTTTGGGTATAAACCTCTTGCATATCACAGAAAACTCTTAAGAGTACACTTTTTTTTAATCATTTTTTTTTATATAAGAAAGTATATTCGTAGGAGAACAAAAAAATGTCAAAAATTATTTTCTTTCTAATCGTAGTTATGGGAAGCGCACTATACGCAGACCAATCCTCTTCTTCCCGAGCAACCCGTAAAAAACAAGCAGAAGGGCCCGCCATAAAATCCCATACACAAACAGTTCCTCAATCAACTATTGAGTTAGACGACCAAAACGTAAGCCCGAACAATCAAAGCTCACAAAGTGCAAATACAAGAGGGGCCGCAAGAGCTGCTCAGATGCAAGGCGAAATAGGATCTCCTCCTGCAGAAATTCACGAAGAATCAGAAGCACAAAATAATGAAATTCAAGAAATACAAGAAGAAGAGCCGCCAGCAGAAACACCTGTTCCTACCATAGAAGAACAAAAAGCTAAGGCTCAAAAAAAACAAACCACTGATCAGAAAAACAATTAAACAAAAAGAGACAATCTCTCTCTCTTCCTCTGTGGTTTCTTGTCTCTGTGGTTTATCTTTGGCTAAGTCGTTGGCCCACTCAGGTTAGCAAAAGATAAACCACAGAGGTAAGAAACCACAGAGGAAGAGAGAGAGAAAAAAAATTATTTCTCTTTGTTCATATTGAGTCACAAGCGGTGCAAGCCTCTTCGAGGGGAGGGGCTGCTGAGATTGAGACTTCGTGCCATGGATAGTTGACGATAAGGTCTCTTACTTCCAAGATGCTTTTTGAGCGGTTAAGCATTTCGCGCAGTTTTTTAGCGCCATGAATATTTTTAAGATACCAGCAGCCTATGCGTCTCATATCTAGAAGAGCTTTTCGCTCTGTCTGGTAAAGAATGACCTCAGCCAAATGCTCAAGTAAACTGTCTCGATAATCTAATCCTCCGCGCTCTTTAAGAGGCTTGCCCGAAAGTGTATTATAAATATCTTCTATGATCCAAGGCTGGCCAAACGCTCCCCTCGCAATTAAAATAGCGTCACAATCTGTATGAGAAAAAATCTTTAAGGCACTTGCCGCATCAAAAATATCTCCATTCGCAATGATTTTTATTGTTTTGGCGTGGGCTTTACATTCTTTAATATAGTCCCAATTAGCAGGACCTGTGTACCCTTGCGAGCGCGTTCTACCATGAATGCAAATAGCTTTTGCTCCGGCCGATTCTGCAATTTTTGTAATTTCATACGCATTAATGCTATTATGGTCCCATCCCGCGCGCACTTTCACTGTGACAGGAATTTTTACAGCAGCCACCATTTCAGAGAGAATATCTCCGATAATTTTAGGATTTTTTAAAAGACCTGAGCCACTACCATCTTTAGTCACCTTATCTACAGGGCAACCGCAATTTAAATCGATAACATCAAATCCAAGGCTTTCAATAATTTTTGCGCATTTACCCGCCATCTGAGGCTTGGACCCGCAAAGCTGGGCTCCAATAGGATGCATTCCTGCTTCATAGTCTAAAAGGCGAAAGGTGTGGGCATCATAGCGAACAAGGGCATCCATTTTAACCATTTCGCAATACACAAGACCTGGCTTAAAACCGGTTGTCATTTTGCGAAAAGGTAAATCGGAGCACCCGGCTAAAGGAGCACAAAATATATTCGAGGGTAGCGTGATATGCCCTAATTCAAAGGGCTGTTTTAAATAATTTTTAGTCATCGGACGAAATAAATTAAAATCCCTTCTAAAAATTGAAGAACAAAATAAGCAATTAGAGGGCTTAAGTCTAAGGTGCCTCCAATAGGAGGAATAATTTTTCTAAAAACATTTAAATACGGGTCTGTGTAAAAAGCCATGAATCTCATGACCTTATGATGAGCAAAAGCAGGAAACCACGACCCCATAATTCTAACGAAAAGAAGAATTGTATAAGTCAAAAAAACAAGATGAATAAGGTAAGCTAACATTTTAACCCACATGGTTTCATTATAATGGGTCAATTATAGCTTTATCTATGATTTTAAGCCAGTTTTTGACAGAATAAAGCAAGTTAATCTAGGATTTAGGATAATTATGACTCATTCCTTAGGAGTACATAGAGAAGGGAGCACCTTAAATGTAGCGCTTATCCACTTGGATAAAAAAGAGATTAAGATCGATCTTTTACGCTCTTTTGACGCAGATGTAAAACCGCTTTACATCCTTGAGGCCGTATTAGAAGGGAGATCTCCGGCAATTGTTTCAGGTCTAGAGGCTTCAGAGATATGCATCCGCGAGATCCCTTTTAAAATCTCCAATAAAAGAGCCATTTTAGCAAGCCTTCCTTTTCAAGCAGAAGCCTGTATCCCTTATCCTTTAGACGAAGCTATTCTTCTTCCTTCCTTTTATCCGCAAAAAGAAAAACAAACCCTTGTTAATATCATTAGTACATCTGCACCTTCTTTGGAAAAGCATCTGAAGAGCCTAAAAGAAGTGTGGGATATCGACCCTGATATTACCTCCTCTCTGCCTAATGCCATTAAGCGATTTTGCGATTTTACCTACCCTGAAATAAAAACATGCGTTTTCTTTCATTTAGGAAAAGAGAAGAGCTTTATAGGAATTAAAATAACTTCTCGAATCACCCTTTCAAAAACCCTTAAATGGGGAAGCGTTCAATTTGAAAAATCTCAAGATTCCTGCATTAAAGATCTTTCTAGAATGATTGAATTTCTTAAAACTAAAGAAAACACACCTTCTCATCTTATTCTAACGGGAGAAAAATGCTCCCGATTAAAAGAAGCCCTCGAAGCGGAGTTTGAAGTATTAGATAAAGAGGCCGAGCATGCTCTTCCTATTGGCCTTGCTTTAGAAGGGTTATACCAAGATGAGCGTACAGCGCAATTTAGACAAGGCCGATTCTGTCCTGAAAAAACAACTAAAAAAAGAAAAAAAACTCTTTTGTCCTACGCGAGCGTATGCCTAGCAATGACTCTTTTCATTTGGGGAGCAAGTCATCTTGCTCTAAATAAAAAAGAGCAAGCTTTAGAAACGCAATTAAATTCCTTTAGCGCAGAATTAAAGATAGACACCTCCTCAAAAAATCTTGAAGAAAAAATCTTTGCTATAGAAAAAAAGCTCTCTAAAGAAAAAGCTCTTTTTTCTTATGTCCCTTTAGTTCCTAAAGTCAGTGATGTCTTGGCTTATTTAAGCACGCATCCTGCCCTTGCTGCAAAAGGAGAAGAAGAAGGGATCAACATCAAAAATTTCGAATACGCTTTAGTCAAGTACCCTAAATTAGGAAGCTCAACCGATCCTTATAAAGCAAAAGTAAGCATAGAATTCACTTCTGGATCTCAGAAAATGGCAAGAGAATTTAGGGAAGCTTTAACGCACGACAAAGTTTTTATTGATCCTAAGGAAGAAGTTATTTGGAAAGTGTCTCCGGAAGGGTATTTTGCTTCCTTCCATTTGAATCCAAAATTTGGAGCAAAATGAACAAAATTCTTATTAAAATCAAAAACAGTTTCTCTACCCCCTTTGCAATGAATATTCTCACTTGCACACTTCCTCTTCCTTGTTTTTTTCTTTTATTGTCTTTCTACCTAAATTTAGGAGAATTAAATCTTCTTGAAGAAAGGCTTCAGTTAACTGCACAAAAAACCTTTCAAATTCAAAAAGAAAAAGAAGTGCAAAACCAAATGGTTAAAAAAATTTTAAAGGCGGACAGATTTTTTATTGATAAACATGTGGAAAGCCTCCATTTTCTTCAAAGCGAAACAGAATCGCTCCGCAGTTTATCCTCCGCTTCTTTAGCAGCAAAAAAAAGGCTTTGCTTTTTAGAAGGAGAAAACAGGCTTGTTTTTAACGAAGAAAACATCCGCCCCTCAGAAGAGATGCAAGAAGTAGAAGAAGCTCAAATGCGCCCTATAGAAATTGATGAGGAAGATCTTAAAAAAATTCTTTCTATTGTAGAAGCGCTTCCCATAGGCCCTTACGCCCCTTTAGAAAATGCTCCCCAGTTTATCGTAAAACGTTTTGTCCTTACTAAAAAAATGAAAAGCTCTGAAGAGAATGCCTTCTTATTAAACATGCAGCTCATTAAAAGAGAACCCTTAGGTAAATTATGAAATACCCTTATTTTGTTTTAGCACTCCTACTCACTCTAGCCTCTTGTGCTTCCAAAACAGCCACGCAAAAAGAACCAGAATTAGCAAGCGTCCAAATTATGGACCGCAATGGTTTTGCAGAGACAGTGAGCTCTAAAGATCGATTAGCCAATTTTAAAAAAGTCGATTTTGAAACACCTCAGCCTTACCAAAAGGTGTTAAGAGTTTACGGAAAAGATGGAACGGGAAAAACGCGCTCCGTTATTACAAGTTATCACGATAATGGGCACATTTGGCAATCGATTAATATCATCGATGGTAGAGCTCAAGGAAACTACTCTGAATGGCATCCTAATGGGCAATTAAAGCTTGATGCTCATATTATTGAGGGCATTGCAGATTTGACAGATGCAGCACAATCTAGCTGGGTATTTGAAGGAGAGAGTAAAGTTTTAGATACAGAAGGCCATCTGATTGCTCAAATTCAATATGCCAAAGGCGTTCTTGATGGAATCTCTTATTACTATTTTCCAGAGGGAAAAGTATTTAAAGAAGTGCCCTTTATTCAAGGTCAAATTCATGGAACTGCAACCATTTTTAATAAAGAAGGAACAATTGTTGAAAAAAGCACCTTCGAAAAAGGAATAAAAGTGGGCGAATCTGTAGGATTTTTTGAAGAAGGCCTGTGCTGTTTTAAAGAAAACTACAATGAAAAAGGTCTTTTATTAACAGCTGCGTACTTTGATAAACAAGGAACCGTTATTGCAGAAATAAAAAATGGAGCCGGGTTTCAAGCCATTTTTGAAGAACAGCACTTAACAAATCTTGTCGAATACAACGCCGGCCTACCCGATGGTCTTCTTAAAACCTTTGATAAAGAAAAAAACTTGCACTCCACTTGCCGCATGAAAGCCGGCAAAAAAGAAGGGGAAGAGATTATCTATAACAAAGCAAACCCTAGCCTGCCAAGACTTTCCCTTACCTGGCACGAAGATGCGCTTCAAGGCCAAGCAAAGACGTGGTATGAAGACGGGATGATTGAAAGCCAAAGAGAGCTAAATGGAAACAAGAAAGAGGGCCTTGCCTTTGCTTGGTATAAAAACGGCGCTTTAATGCTTATGGAAGAATACGCAAACGACCTTTTAACAAAAGGGACCTACTACAAGAAAAATGACAAAAAACCCATCTCCTCAGTAGAAAACGGCAAAGGAATTGCCACCCTCTTTGACGGAAAGGGCAACCTCCTCAAGAAAATCAACTACGAAAAAGGAAAACCCGAACTTCCCCTCCGCTAGAAGAATTAACAGGATGTACAGAGATAGGGGCAAGATGTACAGGATGAAGAAAGAAAGAAAGAAAGAGAAATTT
>JABDCQ010000052.1 GCA_013288075.1 Chlamydiota bacterium
AACTTAAGCCATTTTCATGTCTATCCTCATAAAACAGAAGATGCCCAATTAAGAGAAGCCCAAAGCACTTCTTTTCAAACAGCTATAGAAAATGGCATTGCAAAAATCAATAACGGTAACATTAGGGGAATAACCAAACTCGGACACCCTAAAATTATTGGGATTACAATGAGCGCACCTGAAGTCAAACAACTTGCAGATTGGATTGTGTATTACAAAAACAACTTAATCAAAGAAAAAAAAGAAGAAGGCGCTGTAAAATCTTCTGAAAACCCCACCTGCCCTAGAAGTTTTCAAATTTCCAAAGACGACGACATCATCCATTTTAATAAAAAGAGTGAAACCCTAATTCAAAAAGGAAGTGCAAACAAAATAAAACTTTCCTTATCTCTTAGAACCTGTACGGTTGTAATAAGAGCAACGCCGAGCAGAAACCATCCAAGATTTATCGAAAGAAGTAAAAGGCAATACGACTGGTCTCAAAAATTACAAGAGAACCCGTCCCTCATTAAAATCCATAAATTTGATGAATTTAAATCTAAGACAGGAGATCTAAAAGGACAACTTCTTATGGAATTTCATCCAAAAGGGGATTTACTTACCGCCATATACAGAAACACTTTGACCTTTAAAGAAAAGGGAGTGATTGCAAAAGAAGGATTAAAAGCACTTGTATTCTTAGACGAAAAGAAGGTGATCCATCGAGATATCAAAGAAGAAAACATTCTTCTTAATAAAGAGAACAAGCCCGTCTTTGCCGATTTAGAATTTATGTGCCATATGGAAGAAGACAAGCAAAGAGAGCTGATGTGTGGCACTCCGGAATGTTTAACCCCTCAAGAGCATAAGCTTATTTATGTCCCTAACTTTGGAGCTCGTGGTGAGCTTATATACAATGAGGATATACCGCGAGGCGAAATCAAGGACTTGACAACACCTCAAAGAAATGTGTATGAATTTGGAGTTTTATTAGCCTCTCTATTTTACAATCGCTTTATTAAAGATAGTAAAAATGCTCCTGCTCATTCTTTTATAATGTCTGCTTTTGAAATTATTTTGGTACAACATCCCGACCAAAAACCTCTTCTCGATGTCATTTCAAAAATGATCGAACCTGATCAAACAAAACGGATCTCTCCTAAGGAAGCTCTTGCTTGTTTTGAAACCATATTTCCTCACTCAAACACGAACACTCTTCACCCTATTCAACCAAATATCACATAACAATTATGTATAAATTATGTCCATAACAGACACATTAGGCTTAAGCAATTTCTCTCTCTACCCTCACAGAACAGAGGACGCTCAATTAAGAGAAATGCAAAGCGCTTCTTTTGAAAAAAAAATAAAAAGCGGCATTACGCAAATCAATGACTATAAGATTGAAGGAATTAACAACGATGAAGATGGAACTCCCAAGATCGTTAAGATTGAAATGAGCGCTGATGAAGTCAAAAAACTTGCAGATTGGATTGTTTATTACAAAAATAAGTTAATAAAAGAGGGAAAGGCCGAAGGAATTATAAAATCTTCTTCCAATACAACCTGCCCTAGAAGCTTTCAAGTCACACCAGAAAAAAACATCATCGTCCATTTTAATAAAAACAATGAAACTCTTATTCAAAAAGGCCGTAAAAGTAAAATAAAACTCTCTTTATTTCTTTTATTTAATACAATTCTCGCAAGAGCAACACCCCGCAGCGAACAAGCCGATCCAAAATTTAGTCGAAGAAGCGTAAGACAGCTCTCTTGGTCTCAAAGATTGGGAGACAATCCTTACATCATTAAAATCTATAAATTTCATGAATTTAAATCTAAGAGAAGGTTTTTAAAAGGACAGCTTCTTATGCAATTTCACAGAAGAGGAGATTTATTCACTGCCATAGGAAAACAAACCCTAACCTTCAAAGAAAAAGTAATCATTGCAAAAAAGGGATTAGAAACACTTTTAGCCCTAGAAAAAAGCCAATTGATTCACCGAGATATCAAACCTGAAAATATTCTTCTTAATAAAAATAAAGAACCTGTTTTTGCCGATTTAGAACTTATGTGCCACATGGAAGAACACGAACAAAGAAAAAAATCCTGCGGCACTGAGTGGTATTTCCCTCCTAAATATGCAGAGGCCTGCAACTCCGCTACACGTATGGATTTAACAACACCTCGAAGAAACGTCTATGAATTTGGAGTTACATTAGCCTTTCTTTTTTATAATAGCTATATTGAAGAAAGCAAAAAAAAAGAACCTACTTATCCTTGTATAATAAAAGCTTTATCCATGTTTAAAAAGTACCCACAACACCAGCCTCTTACCCATATCATTTTCGGGATGATCGAACTTGATGAATCAAAACGGTTGCATCCTAAAAGAGCTCTTGAACTTTTTGAAACCACAATTCCCTGTTGACCATATTTAACCAAATATCACATAATGTCATCGGTGGCATCGCCAAGTGGTAAGGCAGAAGCCTGCAAAGCTTCCATCCCCCAGTTCGAATCTGGGTGCCACCTTAATCTTACAATTTTATGCTTTATCTTATTGCTACTCCTATAGGTAATCTCAAAGACATCACCTATAGGGCAGTGGAAACCCTAAATAGTTCCGACTATATCCTTTGCGAAGACACCTCTCATAGCCACCCATTACTAAAAACTTATAACATCAAAAAGCCTCTTTACAGCTACCACAAGTTTAATGAAGCAAAACAAGTCGAAAAAATCATTGAAGACCTAAAAAAAGGGCTTAACATTTCTCTTATTAGCGACGCTGGAACTCCCGGCATTTGCGACCCAGGCCAGCGCCTTGTCTTGCGCTGCATTGAAGAAGATTTGCCTTACACAGCCCTTCCAGGCCCCTGCGCAGCTATTATGGCGCTCACCTTAACAGGTAAAAGCGAAGAACACTTTCAATTTATCGGGTTTCTACCCAAAAAAGATGCAGAGCTAAAAACCATTTTACAAGAGCTTCGGTACTATAAAGGCATAAGCATCTGCTACGAGTCTCCCCACCGCATCCTTAAAACACTTAAAATCCTAAGCGATCTTGATGAAAACCTCCCCCTTAGCGTTGCAAGAGAGCTAACTAAAATGTTTGAAGAATGTAAAAACGGCCCTGCAAAAGCCCTCCTCACCTATTATACTGAGCACCCCCCAAGAGGAGAGATTGTTCTTCTCATCTCAGGCGCGCCCAAAGTAGAAGATTTCCAATCCTTAAGCATTAAAGAGCATGTAGAGATTCTTGAAAAAACAGGCCTCCCCCTAAAAGACGCCATAAAAGCTGTAGCCACCCTAAGAAACATCCCCAAAAAGCACGTCTACAACACCATCCACCAAGAAAAACAGGAAGGAAAATAAAAAATCCCCCTCTCTCTTTCTTCCTCTGTGGTTTCTTCCCTCTGTGGTTTAAAAAAATGCAAGTTCTTGAGCAACCAAGTGTTAGCAAAAGACAAACCACAGAGACAAGAAACCACAGAGGAAGAAAGAGAGAGGAGAAAATAAAAAAACTTCTCTCCCTTTCTCTCCTACTCCGCCAATAGATTAGCACTCTAGGTTTCCCTATTGCTAATTTTTGGCTCTTAGCCTAAAATCGCAGATTAACTTGTAAAAACTAGGAGAAAAAATCATGTCCTCTACGCCTAAAGAACTCATTTTCGAAGAAGAAGCACGCCTTAAATTAAAAGAAGGTATTGATCAATTAGCAGACGCTGTTTGCGCAACCCTTGGACCTAAAGGACGCAATGTCGGGATTGAATCTAGCTGGGGACCTCCTAAAATCACAAACGATGGCAACAGCATTGTTAAAGAAATTGAAGTTAAAGACCAATACCTCAACATGGGCATTTCCATGGGTAAAGAGGTTGCGAGCAAAATGAAAGAAAAATGCGGAGATGGAACAACTTCAAGCATTCTGCTTTTGCGCGCGCTTGTTTCTAATGGTATTAAAAATATTGCTTCTGGCTCAAGCCCCATAGAAATTAAAAGAGGCATGGAAAAAGCTTTAGAAGCCGTAATTAAAGAGCTCGATAAAGCCTCCATCGCAATAAAAAATGATAGCGAAGTCCATAATATTGCCGTTGCTTCAGCATCAGGAAATCAGGAAATTGGAGAAACGATTGCAAAAGCTATTAAAAGAGTTGGCAAAGCAGGAGTTATTACCATTGAAGAAGGAAAAACAACTGAAACAACTGTAGAGATTGTAGAAGGGATGCAATTTGATAGAGGCTTTACAAGCTCTTATTTCTGCACCAATGCAGAGGCCCTTATCGTAGAAATGCATAACCCCCATATTTTAGTTACAGACAAAAAAATATCCTCCATTCAAGAAATCCTTCCTATTCTTCAAGCTGTTGCAGCATCCGGAAAAGAATTGTTAATTGTCGCTGATGACATTGAAGGAGATGCCCTTTCAACGCTTGTGATTAATAAACTTAGAGGCTCTTTAAAAGTATGCGCCGTCAAAGCCCCTAGCTTTGGAGATAAAAGAAAAGCTCAATTAGAAGATATTGCCATTCTTACAGGAGCAACTCTTGTATCGGAAGAAACAGGGAACTACCTTAAAGATGCAGGAGTAGATGTTTTAGGTAGCGCTGAAAAAGTGATTGTCACAAAAGATAAAACAACACTTATTAATGGAAAAGGCGATGTTGCAGCTATCTCTGAAAGAGTGCGCCTCCTTGAAATAGAATCAGAAGAATGCAAAAACCCTTACGACAAAGATAAGCTTGAAGAAAGAAAAGCAAAGCTTAGCGGAGGCGTGGCTGTTGTGCGCATCGGCGCTGCAACAGAGCCTGAAATGAAACAGAAAAAGCAAATGTATGAAGATTCTTTAAGCTCTACCAAAGCTGCCTTAGAAGAAGGCATTGTGATAGGGGGTGGGGCAGCTCTCTTGCGCGCAGCAAGAAATGTAGCAAATGTAAAGTTTAATAAAGAAGAAGCTATTGGCGCTCATATTCTTATTAAAGCTTGTGAAGCCCCTCTTAGACAAATCATCACAAATGCTGGGCTTGAAAGCTCCATGGTATTAGAAGAGATTCTGAATACCAAATCTCCTTTTGGGTTTAATGCTCTTAGCGAAAAAGTAGAAGATTTGCAAGCTGCAGGAATTGTAGACCCTACAAAAGTTGTAAAACACGCTCTTACTTTTGCCACATCTACAGCAGCAATTGTTCTCTTATCAGAAGCGCTTATCGGCAATGCTCCTGAAGATGAAGAAGGATAATAGGCTCCTTCAAAAAATGAACAAAGAGGGTAAAATTTCTCTCTCTCTCTCTTTCTTCCTCTGTGGTTTCTTCCCTCTGTGGTTTAATCTTCGGCTAAGCTGAAGCTTGCAAAAACTTAGCCAAAGATTAAACCACAGAGGGAAGAAACCACAGAGGAAGAAAAAGAGAGAGATTTACTTCTCCTTGTTGCTCTTTCAGTTAAAACAGTCGGCAAGAGGTCTAATGGCGAAAACTGCTGCTATTTTTCCAGCGAAGGGCATCGGTGATGCCCTTCTTATGATGGTTGCCTCTCACCGCCTTCTTCAAGAAGGATATAGGGTGACAACGCATCATAGCTCCTTAGAGGAGCTAAAAACCTGGTTTCCCGGCCACCTTTTTTCAAGCGATCCCCTTCCTCATGGGAACACCGATCTAATCATTGTTCAAAACGACAACTCCCCTAAAATCCCTACTTTAAAAAGAGCATTCCAAGAGAAACTCTCCATTTTTTATCCTACGTACCAAAGAGGCAAGCACCTTCCTCTTTCTCTTCTTGATCAAGTGTTTGACTTTAGCAAACCCATGGCAGAAAATATAGCCTTTGGCATTGCAAGGCTTTTAAGATCGCATCAGGTCTCAAAAAATAATGGCCTTTCTCCACCGGAGGACCTAATTTACCAGAAGCATAAAAACCAAGTGATCATCCATCCTACAAGCAGCGCAGAAGCTAAAAACTGGAAGAAAAAATCGTATATACGCCTTGGCTTAAAGCTAAAAAAAAGAGGTTTTACGCCTATTTTTGCTTTAAGTCCTAAAGAGAGAGAAGAATGGATTGAATGCGAGAAATACGCTATTGAAATGCCTTTATTTGAAACGCTTGCAGATATTGCAAAAGCGATTTATGAATCAGGGCTCCTTATTGGCAATGACTCTTTACTTGGACACCTCGCCTCAAATTTACATATCCCCACACTCATCATTGCAGATAACCACGAAAGAATGAAACTCTGGCGCCCCGGATGGCTGATGGGAGAAGTTGTAACCCCTCCCGCCTGGATCCCCAAGCACTTCAGGCAAAAGCACTGGAAAACCCTCATCACTGTAAATAAAGTTTTAGCAAAACTCCCCTAAAGAAACACAAAGGGATAAATCTCTCTTTCCCCCCTCTGTGGTTTCTTCCCTCTGTGGTTTAATCTTCAGCTAAGTTTTTGCAAGCTTCAGCTTAGCCGAAGATTAAACCACAGAGGGAAGAAACCACAGAGGGGGGAAAGAGAGAGAAAAAAACCCTCTCTTAAGAATTCTTATCTGATGGGTGTTTGTGGGAGCCGATGGTGCATTCGGGTTCAGCGCAATTTTTGGGGTGAACCAAATTTTTAAACACGACGTGCACAGAAGCTACATGCAAACCGGAAAGAGAGCTAATATCTTCTGCAATTCTCATCTGGATCTCTTCGGCTTTTTGAGGAATGGAATATCCATAAAGTAAATTTACATCCACTTTCACATTCACAGAGTGATTTTTTTGGTCTTGCTCTACGTGAATCCCTTTTGTTCCCTCTACAGGATCCCTTCCAAGTAAGCTATCGATCAGATTCCCTTCAAGAAGAGCCACCCCCTCAATATGGGCTAAACATTGCATGACAATAGACTGGAAAACTTTATTTTCAATATCTCGAATGAAAACGGTATCAGGAAGCTCAAGCTCCTTTGTATCAAGACGCTTTAATTTGTCGTGGATCATAAAAAACCTATAGATAACTACAATTCCACTTTACCTCAATAAAGCGATTTATTCCATAAAAAATTACCCCTTGCACTAAGAGGAAGTTACCTATATAATTACCCTTATGCAAAACTTTCTTACATTACTATTTTGGATTCTTTGCGGCACAGCTTGCGCCTATTACGCAAAAAAAAGAGAAAAAAACCCCTACCTATGGTTTTTCATTGGAATTTTTGCAGGAATTTTTGGTCTTCTTATCCTCTTTTTTATGCCCCAAAAAAAACAAGTTGTAATAGTTAAAGAAGCTCCCCCCGCTGCACCTACAGCTCCTTCTAAATTCTGGTATTACCTAGATGCGCAAAATACGACTCTTGGCCCCATAAGTGAACTCAAACTTCAAGCTGAGTTTAAAGAAGGCAGAATCTCTTCTTCTACCTACGTATGGAATGAAGACAT
>JABDCQ010000053.1 GCA_013288075.1 Chlamydiota bacterium
CCTGCTTAATAAAGTCATCCAACTCATGAAGATAAACATTTGCAAACAGCTGAGATGTCACATTGCCAAGAGGAATACCAATATTTTCAGCTCCTTCCTTTTTTATTTGAAAGCTGTCAATAATCATATCTGTAATTCTCAATGTATTTTCGTCTTTGATATACTTTCGTAAAAGAGTTTTAAGAATTACATGGTCCACGGTATCAAAAAATCGTCGGATATCCATTTTGAGAGCGTAGCAAGGCAACTTCCCATTAGCGCTAACTTTTCTAATCATGCAATGCAGCTCTGTAATCCCCAGATGGGTTCCTTTTTTTGGACGGCTAGAGAGAGAATGAAAAATGAATTTTTCATCTAAAATTCCTGTCAACGTATCATAAACTACTTGGTGGAGAAGCCGATCTCTGACTCCAGCCTTGCTGATATGACGCTGTTTGGGATCTGTAACATAAAACTGATTGTAGGGGGCGTGTAAATATTGAAAATTTGCTAAATCATACTGTAGCTGGAAAATATTGTCTTCCAAATGCCGCTCGAAGCATTGAATGTCTTTTCTTTTACGCTTCCCTTGTTTAAACTGGTCCCAACATTGGAAAATGTGACTTAGAGAAATCATTTTATCAAAAAGAAAATTAGATACTTTCATGACAATACAACCCCGCTCTGTGTTAGATATTCCGATTTTTCATCGGATTTATGATCTCTATAAACTGCTGCATAGTTATCAAACCAAAATCCCTAAATCGGAGCGTTACACGCTTTGGCAAAAGTGTGAGAATACCACGCTTGCTCTTTTAGAAGTACTCATTGAAAGCGGCCAAAGGAAAGGAGAAGATCGGACCCTGTCTCTTCATGCCATTAGTAACAAACTTGATTTACTAAAAGTATTAATTCGATTGGCAAAGGATACCCGTACCATTGATAATTCACAATATCTTGAAATCCAAACGGTGATTCAGGAAATTGGAAGGATGATAGGCGGTTGGATAAAAGCGCAGTCCGCCCCCCACTGAAGTTTTTAAGTCTCAATGGGGAAAATAGCAGGATTTCCGCAGGCCCGCAACGCCGATGTTCTCGTTGTCGTTGTAGTTGTTGTTGACGTTCAAGCCGCCCGGGGCGAAGCCCCCAACCACCCCAAAGGGACCAGCGCCGATGTCCATCCACAGCACCAGAGCCAGAAACAGTATTTTATCTGTCCCCATCCCTTGTATTTTATTCGGAGACTAGAGCTGTTACGCTCCTTCTCGCCAGACATCAGCACGAAGTTCTGTCTTGATGCACGCTACCATGATTCGTAAACCATAAGTATTCTGGCATCGCTCGTTTGAGCCAAAGAACGAACTGTTTCAGGTGGATCTTTGCTTTATGCAATGATCCGGCATTTCCAAAACATATCCGATAATATTGAGTTGGTGGAAAATTGTCTAAGTTATTTTAAAGGGGGGTGATTTCCCGTCTGCCATCATGACAATAGGCGGATTGTTAGAAGGTATACCTAAGAAACTTCCAAGTTGGGTAAACTCATGATTTTGGCTAAGGTTTTAGGGAATTGGCGGCAAGGAAATGATAAGAATGATACAATGATAAGAATGATATTTTTTTCTTCATCATTCATATCATTTATAATGCTCATAATAAGTGTTGTAAATCACTCTTTCTTTCATCCACGAAGGGTATATTTTCTGGCGCATATAAACAGACATAATAATTACATGAATCTGTGTATTAAAATAATTAATTACATGCATTTTTGATATTAAACACAATTTGTAAATTATTTTTATAATCTGTTTTTATATTGTTAATTATTGGTTTTAATGATAGAATATTGTAATTATATAATTAAATATGGTGTTTAGATCATGCAAGCTCTAGGTTTTGGAGATTCGATAGCCTATCTTAACGCAAGAAGGTTTGGCGGGAATTTTCTCGTTGTTGCTGCTTTTGATGATTATTTTCACCTTTCTGGTAAAAAATATGTAATGATGGAAAAGCTTTGTACTTCCAATGGGATACAAGGTTACTGCGTGGAATGTTACTTTAATCGAAACGTGGCTCTAAGTATTATTAAAATAATTAGTTATATGACTGTAATTATCCCTCTTATTATGGGGATAGGTAAGCTCATTGCGCGCAGTCAGTATGATTTTTTTATTCTACCAGAAGCGCAGAAAAGCGTGCCTCCTCGAATTACTTTTTCTTCACCTATAGATAATACTTTGCAGAAAGTGCAGCCTCCAGTAGCGCGAAATGTGGAGGAAAGTGCTTTAGAAATACAAGAATTCCAAAATAAGGCTCTTGAATGTTTTTGCCATGCTCAATTAGAGGAGACTCACCTTAGGGTTCCCTCATTAACTCAAGAACAAAAAACACTTTTAGAAAACGCGAAAGAAAATGCAGCGTACGGCCACACTTTAGAAGGTGTGAAAGTAATGGCTGGAGGGCAACACGTAGTTCTCTTTTTAGATAGCGCTCCAGACGTTGTGTTTAAGTTTATGGATGATGAAAAAAAGGCTTGCGAATACGTTGAAATTGTTAAAAACGCGCGCAAAGAAGTGATGGAAGGCAATCTCTATTTACTTCATGTTCCTGATGCTGAGGTAATAGAGATTAATGGCAAGTATGCTGTAGTCCAAGAAAAAGCAAATCTTCTTTTCGGTGGTTTTACGGAGCAAAAAGGCGTTTATTTATCTTGCTGGAAAGAGGAGAAAATGAGGGATTATATGAAAACTCTTTTCTTACAGCTTTTACAATTTATTGCGAAAACAGGTTTTTCAGATGTGAAATACGATAATATTCCTTTTTCCAAAGAGGGAAAAGTGGCCCTGATAGATCTTGACCAAAGCAGCACTGTTGTAGGGTTAACATCAGGCTCTGCACAGAAAAAGAATGGGCTCCTTAATTATATTCCTTCAGAATATCTTGATGCGTTTTTTGAGGTAGCTAAAAATCAATTACAGGAAAAGGTTTACCTCGAATTAACAGAAAAAGTAGCTGAAATTAAATCTAGAGTAGAGAAAAGAGTAAAGAAAGAGAGCGATTATTTAGCATTTCTTGAAAGCAACTCTATCTTAACTGCTTCACAACAGATTAATCCCCTTCTTCCGCCGCTTTTTGAAAATACAGCAGAGCAAAATTTTGCTAGATGTATTATTGAAAGGGTCAACAAAGAGCTTTTAGAAGCGAAAAATTTTTCGATCCGATTAGGAAGGAAAGTCTATTTAAAAATTAATAGCCAATCGGAATTAACTAAAGATGCCGCCCGCATCTGGATAGCTGCAGGGATTCCCCTTTCTTACCAAGATTTTTCTAAGTCCATTCTCGATAAAGTTTTAAGCGGATTGCAACAGGCTGGTTATATTCACAGATATAAGATTAACCACACTTATAGTCGCCTGAAGGTCTATTGTTAGCCTAATCCTAAACAAAGAGGTTTTTTTTCTCTCTCTCTCTTTCTTCCTCTGTGGTTTCTTGTCTCTGTGGTTAAAAAAATGCAAGCCTTTGCGCACTCAAATGTTAGCCAAAGATTTAACCACAGAAGACTTGAAACCACAGAGGAAGAGGGAGAGAGGGGGGAATTTATCTCTCTTTGTTTTTTTCTTTTTCTTCTAAAAAAAGATTCTATCGTTTATCTCTTCTATAATACTTTTATGAAAAAGAGAAAACGACATGTCTAAAAAAGTTTTTCGCTCCTTTGTTTTGGTTTCTTCCCTTTGTTGCTATAGTCTTGCTTTGCAAGCTGATTTTGATGTGACTGTTCCGGTTGATGTCCCGAATGGCATGATCATGGGTACGCTTAGCTGGGCAATTGCTCAAGCGAATATGGCGGGTGGGGGCATTATTAACGTTCAGACAAATGTTACCCTTGCGGGCAATCCTGTCATCATTTCGCCTTCTGGCAATTTAACGATTAATGGAGGGGGAAATAGCATTAATGGGGTTAATACTTATGAAGCCTTATTTGTTAATCAAGGGACTGTAACTATTAATGACCTCACTATCCAAAATACGAAAGCGCAAGGTGGTGTTGGAGGGAATGCAGGGATGGGCGCTGGTGGTGGCGCTGGCGGCCTTGGAGCTGGTGGCGCTCTTTTTGTGAATAGCTCTGCTGTTGTCACTTTAAGCGATGTGCATTTTAGCGGGAACAACGCTACGGGTGGTGCCGGAGGGACTGGCGGGAATTTAGCTGGCGGCCAAGTAGGGGGAGGAGGCGGCGGCGGTGGCGGTGGTTTTAGCATGCGTCAGGGAAGTGCCCAAAATTCTGATGGGGGCGTTGGGGGAAATGTTGTTTTAGTGGCAGATAGTGCAGGGGGTGGTGGCGGCGGTGGTGGATCTTTGGGGCCTCCTCTTTTGGGACCGATAAAAGCGGGGTCTCCTAATAGCGGAACAACGGGTGGAGATGGGGGCGATGGAGAGAGAAATTCTTTTGGTGCAGGATCTCCTGCTACGGGTGGTTTTGGTGGAAATAATGCGCCTGGAGGAAATCCTGTAGGCGGTACATCAGGAGGTGGAGGTGGCGCTGGCGGCGGCGGTGTAAGCAGTCCTGCAACTTCTGGTGAGCCTGGAGGAACAGGGGGAAATGGATTTGCTTTTAGTGGCGGTGGCGGCGGTGGCGGTGGAAGCGGCAGTTCTATTGCTTCTATAGGCTCTGGCGGCGTGGGCGGCTTAGGAGGTTTTGGAGGCGGCGGTGGCGGCGCTGGGACTAGTAATACGAGCGGAACGGATTTAGTTGCCGGAGGTATGGGGGGCTTTGGCGGCGGCGGGGCTGGAAGTGGCGATGGTGTCAGTATTGCAACATCTGTTTTTGGCGGGGGGCAAGGGGGGCAAGGTTTTACCTCTGATGGCGGCGGCGGCGGAGCTGCTGGCTTAGGCGGCGCTATTTTTGTGAGAAATGGAGGGCAGTTAACACTTGCCTATACATCTCTTTTTTCAGGAACTGCTTTTGCATTAAATACGGCAGTAGGAGGCATTGGCGCAGGTACGCATCCCAATAAAAATGGAAGCGCTTTTGGCCAAGACATCTTTTTAATGTCTGGGGGCGATTTAAGTTTTACTATTGACGCAGGCATTACAATCACTATTCCAAGTCTTATCCAAGCAGATAATTTAGCGCCTGGGGGCGGTCTTATTTTAGCAGGCCCTGGAACTTTAATCCTTACCGGAGGATCAAGCAATGGATTTACCGGAGGCACAGTTATTGAGGGCTCAGGAACTTTGCAAGTTCCCTCTGATTCAGCGTTAGGAATTTCTACAGGACCTATTGTATTTGATGTAGGAACACTTCAGATTACAAGTTCCTTTTCTTCGGCAAGACCTATTTTTCTTCAAGGTAATGCCATTATTGATACTTTAGGAAATAATTTAACCTTAACAGGAACTGTTTTTGGCAATGTCTCGTTTAATGGATCGCTTACAAAAACAAATGCAGGGATTTTAACGCTCACTTCGCAAAACTCTTATGTGGGAGGAACAATTCTTAACGGAGGCGTTTTAAGTATTTCTTCCGATGGGAATTTAGGAGATCCAAGCGGAGATTTAACACTTTCTTCTGCAACACTTCAAATAACTTCAGGTTTAAGCTCAGATCGCTTTATTCATATCACGGGCAATCCAACAATTGATACGCAAGCAAATGTTTTAACTTTAAGCGGGTTTATTGATGGAGGCGGCACTATCACTAAACAGGGATCTGGAACGCTTCTTTTTAGTGGGCTTTCTAATGCAACTGTTGCAGCGGTAGTAGCAACAGGGGCATTTACCGTAAATGGATCCTTTTTGGGTAATGTTCAAGTAACCCCTGGAGCTTTTCTTAAAGGGAATGGCCGTGTTGGCCCTGTAACAAATTTAGGAACGGTAGCGCCTGGAAATTCTATTGATCACTTAAGTATTCTTGGGAGTTATACACAAAGTAGCGTAGGGACTTTAGAGATAGAGATTGATAGTTTTGGAAATACAGACTTACTTACTGTGTCAGGACTTGCTTCTTTAGATGGCGTATTAAGCGTTATTCCAGGGCCAGGTCCTTACCTAAAAGGAATCACTTATACAATTCTAGAAGCTGGCTCGCGCACGGGGGAATTTAGCACCCTTAGCGTGGCAACTCCCGGATTACATCTTGGCGTACTCTATCCTGGAAATAATGTAGAGCTCCTCGTTTTAGATAACTTTTTGTTTGTAGGGCAAACGATTGATGAGCATAACCCGAGAGAAGTCGCAACCTATCTTCAAGGGCTCACCTATAGCGATGGAACAGATCTTTTTAATGTGATCCAAGAACTAGGGCTGCTTACAGGAGGCGATCTTGTTGAAGCGCTTGATAGATTGCAGCCTTCTCTTTTTGGCGCATTTGATTTAGTCAATGTCAATGCAACAAGTTTTGTAGCAACACTTTTTGTAAGACATCAGGCAGAAAGATATAACCGCGTAAGAGAGCCCGATTGCACATGGAGTGGCTGGAATGGATGGCTTGAGCCTTTTGGGTATTTTATGGATCAACATGGAAGAGAGCAGCAGAAAGGCTTTGATGTGGAAGCAGGGGGAGTTCTTGGGGGTCTTGAATATTCCTTCGAGAATAACTACCTTTTAGGATTAGGGGGTGGCTATTCGTATGCTCATGTAGATTGGTCAGATAGTTTTGGCAGCGGTTCTATACAGACTGGGTATGTGGGAATTTATAGCGACTATGTAAGAGGGCCTTTATATGTAGATGTAACAGCTCTTTTTGGCATTAATGGAATAGAGGGATCGCGTCATATTAAATACCCGGGAGTGAATCGAAGCGCGCATGATCATCACGCCGGCTATAGCTTTACAGCGCATGCAGAAAGCGCTTTTGATCTTGAGTGGTGCTGTAACTTTTTTACCCCTTTTGTAAAAGCTGATTATGTTTATTTTTTCCAAGATAAATTTAGAGAACATGGAGCGCAAAGTTTAAATCTTCATGTAAGCTCTAAACATTCCCAAATGCTTCGCAGTGAAGCGGGTGTTTCTTTTGAAAGAAGTGTAAGAGTGAATGAAGGCAGCTTTACCCCGCGTGTTTGGATAAGCTATGTTAATGAATTTTTTATTAGCCAAGAAGGGTATACAGCTTCTTTAGTTAATGAACCCGGTTCATTTACGGTGCGCAACTTTAAAAAGCCGTATAACTTTGTCTCTCCTGGCATAGACTTTAGCTGGCTCCTTGATGAAGGCCTAGCTCTTTCTTTAGGCTATAGCGCAGAGCTTAGCCACATCGCAACAGCCCAAAAAGTTAACGTTCGC
>JABDCQ010000054.1 GCA_013288075.1 Chlamydiota bacterium
CAACTTTATGAAGGAATGTACATCTTAAGTGCTACACTTAGCGATGATGCACGCCAAAAAGCACTTGATAAAATTACATCGGGAATTAGCGAGCGTGGTGGCACTGTGAATAAAATTCACGACCAAGGACGCAAAAAAATGGCCTATGAAATTAATGGCAAAAGAGAAGGGCATTACTACGTGATTTATCGATCCCCATCATCCTAAAGATTATTTTAACCAAGGAACCATTTATGGTTCTTCTGATGACGCAGCTAAATTTATCTACTTCTCTAAAGCGGCGCTTGAATATCTTCTTCAAACAAAGAAAAACCCTGATATCCTGCATGTTCACGACTGGATATCTGCTCTTATTCCTGTTCTTATCAAAGAGATGTACGCTCCTTTAGGGCTAAAAATCAAAGGAACTGTTCTTACCATTCACAATATGGAACATCAAGGCAAATGCACCCCTTTCCACTTAACCCAAGCAGGACTTAAGGGGGACTCTTTTCTTAAGCCCGAAAAAATGCAAGATCCTCTTTTACCAGAGCTCATCAATCTTTTAAAAGGAGGCATTGAATATGCAGACATCATCACAACTGTATCGCCTAACTACGAACAAGAAATTAAAACGCCTCAAGGAGGATTTTCTCTTGATAAACTTCTTTTAGAGCATCAAAACAAACTCCACGGGATTTTAAATGGCATTGATATAGAGACGTGGAATCCTGAAAAAGACCCTTACCTTGTAGCCAATTTTTCTTCAAAAAACATAGAGAAAAAACAAGACAACAAAAAACAGCTTAGGACCCACTTTCAGTTAAAGGAAGGAAATTTTCCTATTGTCGCATCAGTGACAAGGCTTGCAAGGCAAAAAGGTCCCCATCTCATTAAACATGCGATCTTGCGCACCCTTGAAAAAGGGGGGCAATTTGTTCTTTTGGCCTCTGGCTCCAAAGACGAAATGAAGGAATTTATCGAACTTAAAGACGCTCTTAAAGAAAACAAAAACGTAGGAATATGCCTTGATAATGATGAAATGCTCGCCCACCTCATTTACGCAGGAGCAGACATGTTTATTATTCCCTCAATTTTCGAGCCTTGTGGCCTTACACAAATGCTATCGCTTCGCTACGGAACCATTCCTATTGCAAGAAGAACAGGGGGGCTTGCAGACACCGTATTCGATATCGACACAAGCGAAAAACCACAGCACGAAAGAAATGGATTCACCTTCGATTTTCCCGATGCAGAAGGAGTCAATTGGGCTCTTGATAGAGCCATTAACTTCTTTAATAACCACCCTAAAAAATGGCAAAACCTCATCCACCTCGGCATGAAGCAAGACTTCAGCTGGGTCTCATCTGCAAAACAATACCTTAACCTCTACAAAGAGCTTTAATCCTAAGAAAACAAAGAGAAATAATTTTTTTCTCTCTCTTCTTTCTTCCTCTGTGGTTTATCTTTTGCTAAGGCTAGGAATCCAAAAGACTTGCATTTTTTAAACCACAGAGACAAGAAACCACAGAGGAAGAAAGAAGAGAGAGAGAATTTATTTCTCTTTGTTCACTTTAGGGCTTTTTTGATGAAGTGGCGGTTTGCATAGACGTATTCGATGCCGGTATAGACTGTGTAGACAGCGCATACAAGAACGCTATAAAAACTAGCTTTCTGGACAAATTCTAGGTTTAAATAGCCCATATAATAACCCACAAGCATCAGTAAGATAAAAAATATGACAATGGCTTGAAGAACAGCTTTAATTTTGCCACTTAAGCGCGCAGCTAAGGCTACTCCTCTAAGAGCGCACACAGTTCTTAGCGTGCTAATTAAAGAATCGCGATAAAAAAGCACAAGGACAAGCATAAGAGGAAGCTGAACCACCCCTTCTGTAAACGAAAGGAATACGGAAAGGCGGAAAATGCTATCGGCCATAGGATCGATGAGCTTTCCAAGATCGGTGACTTGGTTCATTTTCCTTGCAATAAACCCATCTACTACATCGGAGAGCTCTGATAAAATGACAATTAAAATTAAAAGAGAAGGAAAAAGCGTTCCATGAATCCCTAAGCTATAATGATAGAGATAAAGGATAACAAAGATGGGGCTAAGAACAATTCTTCCAAGCGTAAAGTAATGTGCAAGCGTCAATGTATGCCTATAACAATCTGAATTTATTTTATCATCTTGAGTATAACTTAGGAGCCAATGTTTAACAACTGAGAATTTTCTTTTTCTTGAAGAGCTAGCTGACCACAAGCTGCAGCAATATCTTTCCCCTTAGTATAGCGCCACGTTGTATTAATTCCTTCATTGATAAGAACTTCTCTAAAAGCTTCGATCACAGCTTTTTCAGGTCTTTTTAAAACAAGCCCCGGAACGGGGTTATAAGGAATTAAATTAACCGTACACTGCTGTCCCTTAACTAATTTGGCAAGTTCTTCTGCATGTTCCACTTCGTCGTTAATCCCTGCCATAAGGGTGTATTCATAGGTGATATCGCGCTTGGTTTTGCGCGCAAAATCGGTCATGGCCTCTAAAATATCTTCTAAAGCATATTTACGTGCGTAGGGAATAATTTTTTGTCTAATTCTTTGATTAGGGGCGTGTAATGAGAGCACCAAGGAAACGTTTAGCTCATCATCGGCAAGCTTATTAATTCCTTCTATAACACCAACAGTTGATACTGTGATTCTTCTTTGCGATAAGTTTAAGCGTCCTTCAGCACAAAGCAAACGGATCGACTTAACAACAGCCTCATAATTCTCAAAAGGCTCGCCCATTCCCATGTAAACAACGTGAGAGACTCTCTCTCCTATTTTCTTTAACTGGCGATCGATTAAATAAACCTGCTCAACAATTTCTTCCACGCTAAGGTTACGAATCAGTCCTTTTTTACCAGAAGCGCAAAACGCGCATCTTGCAGGACACCCTACCTGGGACGAAACGCACACAGTGCGTCTATCTTGAGAGCGGATAAGCACAGACTCCACAAGTCTTTCATCTGCAAGCTGCCACAAAAATTTGGTCGTTTCAGAATCGGAAGAATCTTCTTGTTTAACATAAGTCAAAGAATTAAGAAGAAAGTGTTTGGAAAAAAGGTCTCTTGTTCCCTTATTTAAATCGGTCATCTTTTCGAAGGAAGTTTCCCCCTTCTCATAAACCCACTTAATGATTTGGGCAGCTCTAAAAGGCTTTTCCCCAAGCGTGAGAACAGCTTGTTTCAACTCTTGATCTGTACAGCCATGAAGGGGAAACATATTTTTTTCCTAATTAAGATAATGTTCAGAAAACGTTGTAGCAATGCGAAACGCTGCAATCTCTTTAATTTTAATATCAGCAGCATTGTGCATTTTAGTACGCTCTTTCTCATGCGCAACCCTAAGCTCTCTAATATTGTCATTTATACGGGAATTAAGCGCTGAGACTACACTAAAAATTAATTTTTGAGCATAAATGGGGAAAGCAAAAGCAGAGGCTATAGATATAGAGGGATCGTCATTTAGTATTCTCATAGATACTTCTCCTTATTTGATACAAAGACTATAACATAAAAATTAAGAAAAGGTCAAGGTAATCCCTCCCCCCTGCCCGTGCCCGTGTGCGTGCCCGTGTGCGTGCCCGGCCCCTCTTCGTATTGTTTTTCAAAAAAAAACTTAATAAGGAAAGAAACCGGGCACGGGCACGGGCACGCACACGGGCACGAAGAGGGCAGGGCAAGTTGGGGGTTGAGGAAAATTTGTTTGAAAGGATAAACTGCTATGCATGATTACTTTTCAACAGCTTATCCAACGTTTGACCCATTTTTGGGAGAAGAAAGGATGTGTCATCCATTTAGGACACGATCTTGAAACAGGTGCCGGAACCTTCAATCCTGCAACTTTTTTGCGCTGCCTAGGACCTGAACCTTATAAGACTGCCTATGTAGAGCCTTCAAGACGCCCTTCCGATGGCAGATACGGAGACAACCCCAATAGAATGCAGCTTTTTCACCAATATCAGGTGATCATTAAGCCCTCTCCACCAGATATTCAGCAAATGTATCTAGATTCTCTTGAAGCTATTGGACTAAATTTAAAAGAGCACGATATCCGCTTTGTGCACGATGACTGGGAATCTCCTACGCTGGGCGCCTGGGGTCTTGGCTGGGAAGTGTGGTGCGATGGGATGGAAGTTTCCCAGTTTACTTACTTTCAGGCAATCGGCAGCCTTCCCTTAAAACCTATTCCTGCAGAAATCACCTACGGCTTAGAGCGCCTTCTCATGTATATCCAAGGGGTTGATAACATCTACGATCTCAAATGGAATGAAACACTCACTTTAAAAGATATCTCAAGACAAAATGAAATCGAGTGGAGCGCTTACAATTTCACTTACGCATCCGTTGATATGTGGAAGCGCCACTTTGAAGATTTTGAAAAAGAAGCAAAAGCTTTAATTGGAGAGCACTTCCCTTTACCTGCTTATGATTTTGTCATTAAGGCCTCTCATGCCTTTAATATGCTAGATGCAAGAGGAGTGATTTCCGTAACAGAGAGAACAGGCTACATTGCGCGTATCCGCGATCTTGCAAGGCTCATCGCTATGGAATACGTCTCTTCTAGAGAAAAACTAGGATTCCCTCTTTGTACGCAAGAGAAGGAAATAGAAAAATTACCTCCAAAAATTAAAGAAACAAAAGAAACGTTTGATCCATCAAAGAAAACGGGTTTTCTATTAGAAATTGGCTCTGAGCAATTACCCGCCTCTTTTATTCCCATTGGCTGCAAAAATTTAGAAAAAGCCATTCGCTCTCTTTTAGAGGGCCGCGCTCTTAGCTTTAAAGAAATTTCTGTTTATGCAACACCGCGCAGATTAGCCATTCATGTAAAAGAAATAGCAGAAGGCACTCTTTCAAAAACTACCGAAAGAAAAGGGCCTCCTATTTCTACTACCTTTGATGAAAAAGGGATTCCCACACAGCAAGGATTAGGCTTTTTAAAATCTATAGGTTTTGAGCCTGTAAATCTTGAAGCCATTCGCTCCCAAAAAATCCAAGGGCTTTCTATTCAAAAAGTCAAAGATGTCGAATACTTAATGGCAACCATTCAAACACCTGGTATTTCCACAAAAGAGCTACTCAATACAGCTCTTCCTGGGTGTATTTTGGGGTTAGAATTTCCTAAAAAAATGCGCTGGGGAAGCCTTGATATTAGCTATCCAAGACCTTTGCATTGGATTGTAGCTCTTTTAGGACAAGACATTCTTTCTTTTGAAGTAGGAGATATTCAGTCAGGAAATCATAGCTTTGGACACGCCCAATTAAAGCCTGAAAAGTTTTTCTTAAAACACCCTCAAGACTACATAAGCGAGCTTAAAAACCATTTTGTAATGGCTGATATCCAAGAGAGAAAAAAAGCTATTTTAAATCAGCTAGAAGCGCTTGAAAAAGAAATGGGTGGGAAAGCTATTGAAATAGAAAGAGTACTTAAAGAAGTGCTTTATCTGAGCGAATGGCCCACACTTACCTTTGCTACTTTCGATCCTAAATTTTTAAAAGCTCCAAGAGAAGTACTCATTTCTGAAATGATTGAGCACCAAAGATACTTCCCTGTGGAAGATGCTTCCAAATCACTTAAAAACCTCTTTGTCATTACAGCAGACAACACTCCTAATGAGCTCATAAAAAAAGGAAATCAAAAAGTGCTTTCTGCGCGCTTATCCGATGGAGTATTTCTTTATGAACAAGACTTAAAACAGCCTCTTGAGGAGTTTAACAAAAAACTAAGCGTCATGACGTTTCAAAAAGAGCTAGGATCAATGCTTGATAAAGTGATGCGCATCACCTCCCATGCCAAGGTATTAAATACACATCTTGAAATGGCAGATGATAAAAAACTCCTTAGAGCTGCCCTTCTTTGTAAAGCCGATTTAGCTTCAGCTCTTGTAAAGGAATTCCCTGAGCTTCAAGGAACGGTGGGTAAATATTACGCTCAGGTGCAAAACGAAGATAAAGATGTAGCTCTTGCTATTGAAGAGCATTGGTTCCCTAAATCAGAAGATGCTCCTCTACCTCAAAACGCGCTCGGAACAATCCTTAGCCTTGCCGACAAAATCGATAACCTCCTTGGCTATTATAGCGTAGGACTTAAACCTTCTTCTTCAAGCGACCCCTACGGCCTCCGCAGACAAACATTTGGAATCATAAAAATGCTTATCCTTAGCAAAGAAAAAGTGAATCTAAAGGAGATTTTAACCTCTTGCTTGGAAGCTTTTTCTGCATTAAAACCTTCTAAGGAAATCATTGATGAAATCTTGCAGTTTATCACAAGTAGAGCAAAAACTGTCTTTGAAGATCATGGATTTAAAAAAGATGAAGTAGAAGCCTCTCTTAAAAGCGCTTGCCTAGATCCCTATGATGAATTCTCTAAACTAGAGGCGCTTCATACGTTTAGAAACTCGGGAGAAGAGTTTTCTAAACTCTTGGAAGTGTATAAAAGAGCTAAAGGACAGCTTGAAGGAAATAAAGTTTCCTCTTTTGATGCCTCTCTTGCTAAAGAAGATGCAGAGCAAGCCCTCCTCAAAGCCATAGAAAAAATGCACGAAGACTATTTTTCAGCATTAAAAGAATCTAACTATCTAAAAGCCTTTAAACTACTTGCCACCCTTCAACCTTACCTTGCAACCCTTTTTGAAAAGGTCAAAATCTTGGATGACAATTTAAGCATACGCCAAAATAGAGTAGCTCTCTTACAGAAGGT
>JABDCQ010000055.1 GCA_013288075.1 Chlamydiota bacterium
CTATTGTAGGCAATATTGGAACAGAAGAGCGGCTTAATTACACCATTATGGGAGATCCTGTTAATGTGGCAGCGCGCTTAGAAACTCTTAACAAGATTTACCATACAAAAATCATTGTCAGTGAAGAGGTGTATGAAAAAGTAGGAAGCCGTTTTCTTATGAGACCTTTAGATATCGCTGAAATTAAAGGAAAAACCAAGGGCCACAAAATTTATGAGCTTGTAGCGCATTTAAAAGGCGATCCTCAAATTGAGGCTACAGAAGAGCAAATCATGTTCTGCAACGCCTTTACAAAAGCCTTCGATCTTTTTGAAGCCAAAAAGCTTAAAGAAGCAGAAAAACTTTTCGCCTCCCTCCTTAAAAACTACCCCGACGACCTCCCGACCCAGCTCTACCTCGAAAGATGCAAAGAAAAATAACAGGGAGACGAATTTTTTCTTTCTCTCTCTCTCTCTCTTTCTTCCTCTGTGGTTTCTTGTCTCTGTGGTTAATTCTTTGGCTAACACTTAAGTACGCAAAGACTTGCATTTTTTTAACCACAGAGACAAGAAACCACAGAGGGAAGAGGGAGAGAAGAAAAAACCTCTCTTTTTTGCTCTTTGTGCTTTGTGTAAATTAAAATTTTTATTATATGGTTCTTAAGAGGGGGACCATGACACACTTTAGCATTGCATCCTTGGTAATGATGATGGTTTTATCAGGATGTTTCTACTCTAGAACCTATTTAGAAAATAACTTGGATAATTCGGTTTGCCTAGAGGTTTCTGAAGAAGAGGCCCTTAATTCTCCTTATTTTACTAAGAGTAGCTGGGTAGATAAAGCCTGGTGGAATATGTTCGATGACCTCCAACTTGAAAAGCTTATCCTGATAGGCTTAGCTAATAGCCCGACCATTCAAAAAGCTACAGCTGTAATTACCAAAGCAAAAGAGCAAGCTTATATAGAAAGATCTGCCCTTATGCCCCAGTTTTCAGGGGAAGCAGAAACCAATTGGCAGTATCTTAGCCCTACAGGTTTTTTTAGATCCTTTGCAGTTACACTTCCCCCCGTTGTAAACGTGATAGATCTTCAGATTAACTTTTCTTGGGAATTAGATTTTTTTGGAAAGAATAGGAAAAAGTTTGAAGCGGCTTTAGGCCTTATGCGCGCGGAGGAGGCCGAAAAGGCTTTAACTGAGCTAATGCTTGCCGTTTCTATTGCGCAAGCTTATTTTGAGCTGCAACAGGCTTTTTCAGAGCAAGCTGTATTACAGAACTTGGCTAATGAGCGCACTCTCTATTTAAAACTAACCAAACAAAGAAGATCTCATGGGCTAGATAATGATATAGAGCTTTTTACAGCAGAAAAAAATTTAGCCGAAGTAGAAAGACGCCTAAAGAGTATAGAAAATAGCATTCAACTAGGAACACACCTTATAAAAAGATTAATAGGGGAGGGACCTAATAGCTGCACAAGAATAACCCCAAGCCAAACGCTTTTTAGTAGGGCCTTTCCTTTACCAGAGAACTTAACTGTAAATCTTGTCACAAGAAGACCTGATTTAATGGCGCAGATATGGAGAGTAGAAGCTGCAGCAAAACAAATTGGGGTGGCTAAAGCAGAGTTTTTCCCCAGCCTGAATTTACAAGGCTTTGGAGGCCTTGAGAGCATTTCCTTTCCGAATTTTTTGAATTTAACCAATAAAAATGCCTCTTTAAACCCCATTATTAATATCCCTATTTTTACAGGGGGAAGATTAACAGCTAACTTAGAAGAAAAAAAAGCAGAATTTGAAAGCGCTATGTATGCGTATAACGAGCAACTTTTAATTGCAGGGCAAGAAGTAGCCGACCAGATTAGTAGCTTTTCTATTATTCAAGAGCAGATCCAGTTTGAAGATGCGCTTGTTCTTGCGTTAAAAAAACGGACAGCTGTTGCTGAAAATCGCTACAAGCAAGGGCTTGCAGGGTCCTTGCCTTTGATTAGTGAAAAAGAGCTTCTTTTAGAAGAAGAGCTTATACAGATTGATCTTTCTTATAGAAAGAATATTGCCGCCTTAAAGCTTATTAAAGCGCTTGGCGGCGGATATGATGGTGAATATGATAGACAAAACCTACGGCCTTAAATGGAAGAAACAAAAAAACCAGAAAATAGACACGTTACTAAAGTTCTTATAGCTTGCGCTATTTTTCTCCTGCTTGGCCTTGGCTGGTTTGTTTATTATTGGGAGTGGGGCAGATTTTTCGAAAACACAACAGATGCTTATGTCAATGGTAATAAAATCTCTTTAAATGCCCAAACAACGGGCAATATTACAGGCATTTATACCGATGAAGCCGATTTTGTCACTCAAGGACAGCTTCTTATTACTCTTGATGAAACAGATGCCAGATTGAAAGTTGAATTAAAAAAAGACCATTTAGCAAATGCTTTAAGAGATGTTGTAAGTCTTTTTGCTAATGCTAAAGAAACCAAATCTCAAATTACTGGTAAAGAAGCAGACCTTGTTGTTGCAAAAAGAGAGTATGAAAGAAGAACCACGCTTGTTTCAGATGGGGGCGTTTCTTTAGAGGATCTTCAAACGGCTGAAGCAAAATTTACCTCTATTTTTGAAGAGCACCAAGCGCTTCAGTACAAATACGCAGGACTTTTAGCTGAAATTAAGCAGACTACAATAGAAGATCATCCCCGTGTAAGACAGGCTAAAGATGAGCTTAGGGAAGCATGGGTGGCTCTTAAACGCTGTCAAATTAAATCTCCTGCAAGCGGGCTTATTGCGCAGAGAAAAGCGCAAGTTGGAATGCGCGTAAAGCCTGAAACGCCTCTTCTTTCTGTGATTCCCATTAATGAGATGTGGGTGGATGCCAATTTTAAAGAAGTTCAGCTTAAAAAAATGCGCATTGGGCAAAAAGTGAGAATGAAATCGGATATGTATGGATCAGATTTGATTTTTGAGGGAACTCTCATTGGCATTAATGGAGGCACGGGGAGCGTATTCTCTGTATTGCCTCCTCAAAATGCCACGGGTAACTGGATTAAAATTGTACAAAGGCTTCCTGTGCGCATTTCTTTTGAGCCTAAGCAGCTTAAAGACTTCCCTCTGATGCTTGGCCTTTCTATGGATGTACGGGTAGACCTTAGAGATGAAAGGGGGGCTCAGATTCCAGCTCCTACAAAAGAAGGGATTCTTTATCGCACTATCGCCTTTGAAAACCAAGAAGAAGGTGTAGAAGAGGTGATTGAAAAAATTGTTAAAGAAAACGTTTTCCCTTCAGATGTATCTTTAGAGAGTCAAAATGAATGAGAAATACCTTTCAGGCATTTCTTTACTTATTGTAAATATCGCCCTTTCGCTTGCGACATTTATGATTGTGCTCGATTATTCTATTGCAAACGTTTCTATTCCTTATATTGCAGGGGATTTAGGGGTGAGCTCTGATCAAGGAACGTATGTCATCACCTCCTTTGCTGTGGGAAACGCCATTATTCTTCCTATGAGCGGGTGGCTGACTAGAAGAATCGGGGCGGTAAAACTCCTTTGTATTTCTCTTCTGCTTTTTACTTTTTTTTCTTGGATCTGCGGCGCTAGTTTGAGTTTTCCTATGCTTGTTGTATGTAGATTTCTCCAGGGGCTAGTTTCAGGGCCTTTAATTCCTCTTAGCCAAACCCTCACCATTTCATGCAATCCTCCAGAAAGAAGAACCATGGCACTAGCTTTTTGGGGCATGGTTGTGATCACTGCTCCCATTTTAGGACCTATTTTGGGAGGCTGGATTTCTTATGACTACACATGGCCTTGGATTTTTTATATCAACTTGCCTGTAGGGATTATTAGCGCAGCTGTCATTTGGCATTTTTTAAAGCAATACGTAGAAAAACCTAGTAAGGGAGCGGTTGATTGGGTAGGGTTTATTTTTTTAGCTATTGGAGTAGGAACCCTTCAAATTTTCTTAGATAAAGGACAGCAATACGATTGGCTGCGCTCAGAGATCATGACAGCTTTAATTATCACCTCCATTATTGCATTTACCTTACTGATTATCTGGGAGCTTTATCATCCTACACCTCTTATTGAATTAAAACTTTTTAAGATAAAAAGTTTTTCAGCTTCCATTATTTTTATAGCTGTTGCTTATGCTATTTATTTTGGCGCTGTTGTTTTAGTTCCTCTTTGGCTTCAAACCAATATGGGATACACCTCTATTTGGGCAGGATTAGCTGTTTGCCCCATTGGAATTGCTCCTTTTATATTAGCTGCCTTTATGGGAAAGATTTTTGAGAAGTATGGAATTTTAATTCCTTTAGGCATTTGTTTTGTTTTATTTTCTATTGCCTCTTTTTACACAGCCTTTTTAGATACCGATGCAGATATTTGGACAATTGGTTTTTCCAGATTTTTAGTGGGATGCGCACTCGTTTTTTTTATCACGCCTCTTATTTCTTTAAGCGTGCAAGATTTACCAACAGATAAGCTCTCAAGCGGCGCTGGGATCTTTCACTTTGTAAGGGCTATGGTGGGAGGTGTTGGCACATCTGTTTTTACTACCATGTGGATAAGAAGATCGGTGTACCATCATGAAAGAGTTGGTTCAGCTCTCACTCCCGCCTCGCAAAACACAGATGAGATGCTAGGGGCGCTCGGAGACCTTGGCCTCACAGATGATAGGGGCTTAGAGGTGCTAAACAATCTCCTAAACGACCAAGCAGCAATGCTTGCCATCAACGACTGCTCCTACCTCATGGGCTGGATCTTCCTTGCCCTCCTCATCTTCCTCCCCATGGGCCGCAAGAAAAAAACCAGCAGAGCCGCCACCCTCGCCCCCTCAGAATAACCTTCATATCGGTGGATCCCAGGCCTCCGCTGCGCTGCGACCTGGGCTGTAATATATAGGCCTTTCAGGCCATTTTTTACCCATAAAAAAATTTACAAAACCAATAAAGGATATGGCGCAACGGCGCACTTAGGTGGAGGCTATGACTGGGATATTAGTTGCAATGATCTGTTCTTAGAGCCTTTTGCAAATGTAGACTACATGTATCTAACCCAAAAAGGATTCAGAGAACATGGAGCTGAATTTCTTAACCTAAATGTAGAGTCAAGACACACAAACATGCTACGTTCAGAAGCAGGACTTAGCCTTACAACAAGCTTTTGCGCTTGCGACGGATGCTTTGCCCCATCAGTATGGTTAAGTGCAGTCAATGAAACCTACCTAGGAACAAAGCACTATGAGGCAGCATTCATCAACCAACCAGGAGAGTTTGCTGTAAGAACATGGAATAAAGCCATCACCCTTTGGTCACCTGGTGCTGAAATCAGCTTCATGGGTGATGAAGGACTTGATATTGCTCTTCGCTATAGCGCAGAACTCAATGGTCAAACAACTACACAAAAAGGCGCCGTGCGCTTTGAGTGGAGATTCTAAACTCCTAAACAACCTTTAGGAAAACCAAAAGCGGCAGCTTTTCAGCTGCCTCTTTTTTTGCGTGGGAGCGCCTTTGGCGGTGGCGCGCAAAGAACGAAACAGGAATTGCAAGTATATAATCATCAGCGATTTATGTAAAATGCAACCATTGTTGCAATTTTTGGACCATTTTTTGCGTGGCAGGTAGCAAAAATATGTTTTCTCATTAATCGTATTGGGATATATTGGTATTAAACGATGAGGTAACTATGTATAACAGATTTTTTACACCTCCAAGGCAAAGCTACTTCCTTTTTGGTCCTCGCGGTACAGGAAAATCCACATGGCTTAAAAATCAATATCCCGATGCTTATTGGATTGATCTTTTAGATCCGGAATTATTTCGTTTTTTTTCGGCAGGACCGGAAAGACTCGCTTCATTATTAGAAGAGCATTCGGAGAAAAAAATTGTTGTTATTGATGAAGTACAAAAAGTGCCTGATCTTTTAAATGTTGTGCACAGCTTAATAGAAAAGAAAAAAGGGTTTCAATTTATTTTAACAGGATCTAGTGCAAGAAAACTTAAAAGCCATGGAGTGAATTTGCTAGGAGGCCGTGCGCTTCTCAAAACAATGCCTCCTTTTTTTGCAAAAGAACTTGAAGGTGCTTTTGATCTTGCAAGAAACCTACGCCTAGGAATGCTTCCCATTGTTTTGGATGCAGAATCTCCTGAAGAAGTTTTGCGTGCATATGTAGGAATTTATCTTAAAGAAGAAGTTCAATCAGAGGGGATAGTCAGAAATGTCGGAGATTTTGCAAGATTTTTAGAAACGATGAGTTTCTCCCATGGTTCTTTAATTAACGCATCAAATATTGCAAGAGATTGTCAAATAGCGCGTAAAACAGTTGATAGTTATTTACTTATTCTTGAAGATCTTTTGCTTGCTTTTCAATTACAGCCTTTTCATAAAAAAGCAAAAAGAACTCTTGTTAATCATCCAAAATTTTATTTTTTTGATTCAGGTGTCTATTATTCGATACGCCCCCATAATTTCTATGATCAAGAAACAGAAAGGGAAGGGGTCGCTTTAGAAGGACTTGTTGCACAACATCTCAAGGCTTGGGTTGATGCTCAACTAGAGATGCATCAGCTCCATTTTTGGAGAACAGCTTCTAAAGTAGAAGTAGATTTTATTGTTTC
>JABDCQ010000056.1 GCA_013288075.1 Chlamydiota bacterium
GAACATCAAGTTAGGAGGGGAAAGAAAATGAAAAAACTTCTCTCTTCTCCCCCTCTGTGGTTAATTTCTTTGGCTAACCTGAAGCCTCCAAAAGGCTTGCATTTTTTTAACCACAGAAGACTTGAAACCACAGAGGAAGAGTAGAGAATAAAAAAAACCTCTCTCCCCCCCCCTTTTTTCTTATTTTTTAAAATAAATTGTTGATAATAATTAAAATAAAGATTATTAGTAAAGGTTAGCTATTAAGGAGATTTTATTATGCATTTACTCAAAACTTTGCTCATGCTTATTATTGCAATCATTGTGATTGGAGCCATTGTTATTTTTGTAGGTTGGGCAAGATTTCCTGATATGGTAGCAGGCAACATCTCTAAAAAGATGAAGCTCAATGTAGACATTGGCGCAATTGATCTTTCAACTAAGGGAATTGATGTAGAGAGGCTCGAAATTGAAAATCTTAGAGGATCAAGAATTCCTAAAGCCTTTAGCGCAGAAACCATTGAAATTAGAGCTCCTTTAGAAAATTACTTCCACGACTATGTAGAGATTGAAACCATTACAATTGATGGAATTTACCTAGGTATTGAGTTTAACTCTATCTCAGGAACAGACGGAAACTGGACAACCATCATGAAAAATTATAAAAAATCTACTGAAGGACAAAAAACAAATAAGAAAGTTCTGATCAAAAAGCTTATCTTAACTAACATCTCTGCGGATTTAGTCTATGATTCAGAAAGTAACTCTGGGGTCAGAAGACTACCCGCCATTCCACGCATGGAATTTACAAATGTAACAAGTGAGGGAGGTATTCCTTCTGACCAAATTATGCAATCTGTTTTAGCGCAAATGCTAGTGGCTATCTTTAAAGAAGAAAATCTTAAAAACATGCTCGACAATATCTTTGAAGCCCCTTTCAAAGACAGCTTCGATATCATCACCGAGCCGTTTAAAAAACTTTTCTAAGCTTGCAAAATAATCCTTAGAATTGTTACACAATTCCTTAATCGTTTCTAAACAGAAACGCCTTTTAGGAATTTACTGCATGACACCTCTACCTCTTTCAACGGCAAACAGAACAGACATACAAATACATCCGATAAACAACACGCCTTTTAATCAGAAAATCATCGACCTAATTGAAAACACCGAATCTCTTATAAATATACAAATAACGCGTTGCCGAGCTCTTATTGAAGATTATCAGAAGCTCAATAAAATAATACGCCGTTGGGCAGCTGATTGGGATAAACAAGGCGATGAGAGATTAGATGCAAGAATGAATGGTATTGCTCAAAAGCTTTGGGAATTAAACGCTCTTGTCCACCAAAAAGAAACTCTAACAAACCACATAGAAAGAAATATCAGAGAGTTAAACAGCAGCAAGAAAAGCGTAGTATTGTTCCCTGAACCGATGACTTCCTTAACCCAAAGCTATTCTAAGCTAGAAAAAATGCTCAATAAGGTTGAAGCACAAGATTATTCCAAGCTAGAAAAGACATTTAATGTAAATGAACCTTTAGAAGTTACTTCTGATGATGAATTAGAAGACATAGTATTAGTAGAACATGCTGATGCACAAATAACAGAAGTATAGACAACTCAAAATAAAGGAGTTTCCCATGGCAACAACATCAATTGGAACAACAGACACTGTAGCAAGCATAGTAAGTCCTCCACAAACTGAGAATAAATACCTTAAAGAAGTAAGGGTCATTTTAGAAAAAATACAAGACATTTACGATGACGCAAAAAAACAACATGAAGCCCTACAGGGGCCCTATACACAAGATCATGAAAAAGCGGCTCTTCTTATGGAAACTCATGAACAAAAAATTCAATATCTTAAGCAAATTCAGTATGAAAAAGATATTGTAGGATTGCTCTCCTTAACTGACATCCAAGATGTAAAAAGAGCTCAAGAAAAGGGCCTTGCAAAACTACTTGAAAATATAACAAGCATTCAAAACACCTTAGATACATTAGCAAGCAGCAAAAAAGAGATTCAAACTAAGTTTCAATTAATTAATCAGACTCAACTTTCTAGCGATTCTACAATAGAAACAGACGATAAAAAAGAGCTTTTTGAAGAAATAAAGAACGTCAAAACTCTAGAAATAGATCTAACACAAAAAATTGCGCATTTTGAAAGTCTTAAAATCAGAATCCAGGAAATAAGAACTGTTCTATTACAGAGGATAACAAGATACGAAGTGTGGGTAAGAAGTCATGAAACCGTTTTGAAAAAGCTAGAAGAAGCAAAGAAAAACCCTCAAACAGGAGAGAGCCCTTCTATCTTATCTTCCATCTCCTCAGTAGTCGGAAGTACACTTTCATCAATCTTTAGCCGCCCAGCTTCTTCTCCAGCAGAAAGTGTTGAGGACACAATTGCAAAGCTCGTAAAACAAGGTGTGAAGTTCCATGCAAAAACAGTTTCCTACCCAGGAGCAGATGGCAAGGAAGTGATAATACCAAGAGCAACGCTAGACGAATTCAGAAAAAAACCAGATGCAGCAACACCCCCACCCCCTGAAGCAAAATCAGAGAAACCCTAAACCATGAACAAAGAGGGATAAATTTTTTCTCTCCCTCTCCCTCTTCCTCTGTGGTTTCTTCCCTCTGTGGTTTAATCTTTGGCTAACCTTAGAGCTGCAAGAGGCTCACATTTTTTTACCACAGAGACAAGAAACCACAGAGGAAGAGGGAGAGAGAGGAAATTTATCCCTCTCTGTTATTTCTTTTTAGCATGTTAGGGGTAGGCTTCTTTGTCTTTGATTAGGTCTTTGAGAAAGGGGATCATGGCGATGCTGAAAAGAGCGAAGACTAAGGAAATAAGGCCATACACAATAAAGGCTTCAGAATAAATGGCTAAAGACCCGAGAAGCGGTGTGCCTTCTGGCACATTAGCAAACGTGGCAAGGCCTCCACCAATTGCAAAAGCGGCTGACTGCGTAAGAAACCAAAGGCCCATCATCATCCCGATAAGAGGCTTTGGCGAAAGAGTTGTGATCATAGATAAGCCTACAGGAGATAAAAGGAGCTCTCCAATGGTTTGAAAGCCATAGCTTGAAATAAGCCACCAAATGGATGCTTCTCCATCATGGCTAAAATACTTAGTTCCATATCCCAAAAGAAAATAGCCAAAAGCCATAAAGACAACAGCCAAGCTAAATTTAGCGGGAATAGAAATATGGTAGCCTTTAAATCCTAAATGGCTCCAAAGCTTACTAAAAATAGGGCTAAATAAAATGATAAAGAAAGGGTTAAAAAACTGGGTAAACTCCGCATCAATTGTGATTCCAAAAAGCTCTTTATTCACATTTCTATCAGCAAAGAGCATAAGAGATGTAAAGGTCTGATTATAAATCGCCCAAAAACCTACGGAAATCAGAATGAGAAAAAGGCAGGCTGTCATGCGTCTTCTTGCAAGGCCTTTTTGCTGAATCAGATAAAAAATCACCCTGCACATTACAATTAAAGAACCCACCACAAGAATAAGAACTGTTTCACCAGGAAAAACAAAAAGCAAATGAATAAAGGCAATAGCTAGAATAACCCCAGCTGTACAAAGAGAATAAAACTTGATTTTTGCTTTTGTGCTTTTGGAAAGAGGGCTTTGCTCCGGAATTCCTCCCGCTCCCTTTAGCCTGTGGCGCGCGCAAAGAAAATTAATCATGCCAACCGTCATTCCAAAGGCTGCTAATAAAAAACCCCAATGCCAACCATAATTGTTTACAATAGAGCCTGTGAGAAGAGGAGGAATAAGAGCGCCAATATTAATCCCCATATAAAAGATGGTAAATCCCCCATCGCGTCTAGGATCGTCTTTAGCATACAAATCGCCTACCACACTCGATACATTTGGCTTAAAAAACCCATTTGCAATGATGACAAGAGTAAGACCCAAGAAAAAAGCCCCTTTTGTAGGCAAACTCATAATAAGATAGCCCAAAATGAAGAGAGCGCCCCCTATCATAATCGCTCTTTGAAACCCTATATAGCGATCGGCAAGGTATCCTCCAATAACGGGAGTAAAATAGATTAAAGAACTAAAAGCTCCATAGAGAAGGTAGGCCTCTTTATCGCTCATTAAAAGAGATTTGGTCATAAAAAGAATAAGGATTGTCTGCAAAGCATAAAATCCAAATCGTTCCCAAAGTTCTGTAAAAAATAAGAGATATAACCCCTTAGGCTGAGCTCTTAGCATAGTTTCCTTCCCTGATGTTCCCCTCCTCATACCAAATTATAAATTTAAATAAAATAAATTTTTCACAAAAACAAACAAAATACAAAAGCAAATTAATTTTATTTATAAATAATAAAAAATAGTATAGTTTATAATTAAATCAAATTAACTGTAATCAATATGCCGATTATTAATTCTTGCTATCAAGCGCCTCCCTTATGGGTAAGGGGCAAACACTTTGAAACGATTATTCCTGCTTTATTCCGTAAAGTAGAGGGAGTCATCTATCAAAGAGAGCGTCTTTATACTGCTGATAAGGATTTTATCGATCTTGATTGGTCCAAAGTAGGATCTAAAAAGGTGGCGATTATTGCCCACGGCGCAGAAGGAGACACCCAAAAACCCTACATCTTAGGCATGGTAAAAGAGTTAAATGCAGAGGGTTGGGATACCCTTTCTTGGAATTTAAAGGGATGCAGTGGAGAGATCAATCAACAAAAGGGCTTTTATCACGCAGCTAGCTCAGAAGACCTATCTCATGTAGTCAATTTTGTCGTTGGCACCAAAAAATATAAAGAAGTAGCCCTCATTGGCTTTAGTATAGGCGGGTGCATCACGCTTAAATACTTAGGAGAGAGAAAAGGGGCTCTCTCTCGTAAAATCTCAAAAGCAGTAGCCCTTTCAGCTCCCTGCGATTTATATGCCTGTTCCCAAAATCTTTCTAACGGAGTGAATAGACTCTATTCCTCTTATTTCCTCATGACCCTAAAAGTCAAAATCCAAAAAAAATTAAAGCTCTACCCTGAAATCCTAGAGAGTATTGAATGGTCTAAGATTGATAATTTCTTGGAATTTGAAGACTATGTCACAACCCCCTTACTTGGCTATGACGACGCTTTTGAGTGTTATGAAAAATGCAGCCCCAAAAAAATGATAAACGACATCTCCATTCCTACCTTAATCATTAACGCTAAAAATGATCCCTTTATGAATAAAGAGTGTTTCCCTATTGAAGAATGTCATAAAAGCTCAAAAGTTTTCCTAGAAATCCCTTCTTATGGGGGTCACATAGGATTTATGAAAGATTCCCTTCATGGACGCTACTTCTCAGAAGAAAGAACCACCCAATTTTTAAATGAAAGATGAAACAAGCGCGATAATCCCAAAAAGCATCAAAAGGGCGCCGCAGATACGTTTAATCCAGACAAAAACGCTAGAAGTGATTCTCTTACGAAAAAAGGAAACCACAAAAACAAAAAATGTCCAGGAAAGTCCAGCCCCCACAAAAACACCCGCTACAAGGGTAGAAGCTAAGGGATAATTCCCCTTTAATTCCCCCACCCCTAAGCCCGCAAAAAGCGCTACATAAGCAAACATAGTGGTAGGATTTGCCAAAGTGAGTAAAAACGTAGAGAAAAAATCTCCATAGCGAGAGGCTTTGATAACTTCTTGGAATTTGGGCATTTCTAAAGAGATAAAGCTTTTGATTCCTAAATAAATCAGAAAAACTCCGCCCATAAGGCGCAGCCACATCTGAGCAGAAAGGAGTAAGCCTGAGATCATCGATAAGCTAAAAGCCCCGATAGCAGCATAAACGGTGTCTGCTAAAGTAGCTCCAAGGCCTGTCATAAAACCAGATCCTCGCCCTTTTTCAAGAGTGCGCCAAATACAAAGAGTTGCCATTGGCCCAATAGGCAGCGCCACAATCATCCCCAAAAGCACCCCCTTAACAAACTCATGCACCTCTATCATCCCATACCCTCATAAACAAAGAGAGCTTTTCTTATTCTTCTCTCTGTTGTTATTCTTTTTTTTCTTTCTTTGTTTACAAACATGTGTTTGTTTTCTAAAGTGTACATTAAAGGGATTTGTAAATATGAAGCTATCGTTTTTTTTGGCAAAGCTATTTGGGATTTACTCGGTGATTCTAGGTCTTTATTGGGTCACAAAACAAGAAAAGGTCCATAAATTCAGTAAAGAGCTCTTTAGTAGCCCGGCCTTACTAACAATTACCGGCCTAACAAACATCTCAGTAGGACTACTTGTTTTGCTTATCCACCCTATTTTTGAGTTGGATTTTACAGGAGTAATCACAATCCTCTTTGGAGCCTTCCCCTTATTTAGAGGCCTGCTTAGATTATTTGTGATAGAAAAAGAATCGGAGATGTCTAAAAAATGGACGCAGGGCTATAGATGTATAACCCTAGGCGTCTTCTTATTACTTATTGGCACTTATCTGATCTACAACGGATTCGCCGACTGGGCTTGAACTCATAGCTGTCAAAATAAGAACGTTGCATTGTTCATTTTCTTTAAGAAACAAAGGTCAGGTTCTCTTTGTCCCGCTAGGGACTATGGCACGTAGCCAGGGTGTGACGAAGGAA
>JABDCQ010000057.1 GCA_013288075.1 Chlamydiota bacterium
AGCTATCACCTTACTTAAAGTAAAAAATGACTATAAAATAGCAGGCATTATCAGAGATATCCTAATTGTTGCAACATTTGTTACCTTAATTGCACTTGGAATTCTTACACCAGGCAGTCCGCTAATGATCATGGCCTCAATAGGCTTAGGAATTAGCGCTCTTTACATCGGTTTTCAGCTTTACAACCTTCACAAAAACAAACAAACCATAGAAAGACTTGCAAATCTCCCCCTTTCCACTTCTGGGACCAACTACACCGCTAGATAACTAAAAGTCTAGATGCTTCATAAGAAGCATCTAGCAAAAACCTCGCTACTTCTTGAGGCTCAAAGAGCCGGCTTATTAATAGCGAGAGCGCCGTAAGGCCTGGGTACAGTAAAAGCAATATTTGAGCCACAACGTGGCGCCTTAGAGTTAAGTATTAAGTCGCCACGTTGTGGCTCCATTTTGTTGTCCACTTACCCAGGCCTTACGGCGCTCTCGCTATTAATAAGCCGGCTCTTTGAGCCTCAAGAAAACCTGTAGATAAAATTTTCCCCTCCCTCTTTCCCCTCTCTGTGGTTTCTTCCCTCTGTGGTTTATCTTTAGCTAACACTTGAATACGCAAAGACTTGCATTTTTTTTAAACCACAGAGGTAAGAAACCACAGAGGAAGAGAAAGAAAGAGAAAAAAAATTTATTTCTCTCTGTGTTCTCTCTGCTAAGGTTATTTGAGGGCGAGGAGGACTTCTTTTAGGGAGGCGATGAAGAAGTCTATGTCTTCGAGGGTGTTGTAGAGGGCGAAGGAGGCTCTTGTTGCGGCTTTGAGGCCGAAGTGGGCGAGGGCTGGCTGAGCGCAGAGATGGCCAGATCTTACGGCTATGCCTCGCAGGCCCAGGAGCGTTGCGATATCTAGGGGATGCGCGCCTTCTACCACAAAAGTGAGGATGGGTCCTTTTTTCTTTGCTGTGCCAATTATTTTAATGCCTTCGATTTCTAGAAGCTTTTTTGTGGCATGCTCAAGAAGGGCGTTTTCGTGTGCTGCAATGTTTTTAAGGCCAATAGAGTTGATGTACCTTATGGCTTCTCTTAAAGCGATCACTTCTGCAATAAGGGGCGTTCCCGCTTCAAACTTAAGCGGAAGCTTTTGGAATGTGGTCTCTTCAAAAGTGACTTTATCTACCATGTCTCCGCCTGCTTGATAAGGAGGCATTTTTTCTAAGAGCTCTTTTTTGCCGTAAAGAATTCCAATCCCTGTAGGCCCATAAATCTTGTGTCCGGAAAATACAAAAAAATCGCACCCGAGTGCTTGAACATCAACTTCAAGATGCGCTGCACTTTGCGCGCCATCTATTAAGACCTTGGCTCCATAAGAATGGGCAATTTCAATGATCTCTTCGATAGGGTTTTGTGTTCCTGTAGAATTGGCAATATGCGCAACGCTCACAATTTTTGTGCGAGAGCTTATTTTTTTCTTAAAATCTTCTAAGATGATTTCGGCATTCGCATCGATTGCTACCACATTCAATGTAGCGCGCCTTTCTCTGGCCATAATTTGCCAAGGAACGATATTGGAGTGATGTTCCATTGCTGTAATTAAGATCTCATCTCCGGGCTCTATAAAGGCTTTTCCAAAGGACGCAGCAACAAGGTTAATTCCTTCTGTTGTCCCTTTGGTAAAAATAATCTCTTCTTCATAAGCTGCATGCAAAAATTTTTTTACAAGCTTTCTTGTGCCTTCATACTTTTCTGTCGCCTGAAGAGATAAATCGTAAATAGCTCTATGAACAGTTGCGTATTCTTCCTTGTAAAAACAAGTGATAGCTTCAATCACACACAAAGGCTTTTGTGTTGTTGCTGCAGAATCGAGATAGACCTTTATCTTCTCTTTAAGCAGAGGGAAATCTTCTTTAAGTTGCAGCATAGGACAAGTATTTTTGCAGCTCAGCAAGAGCTTGTTGTTGAATGGAAGCAAAGGGAATTTTTTCTAATACATCATTACAAAAGCCGCGCAGGAGCAGAATAGAAGCTTCTTTTAAAGGAACGCCTCTACTTTGAAGATAAAAAAGCTGCTTTTTATCTAAACGAGAGATGGTAGCTCCATGAGAAGCTTTTACATCATCTGCAAAAATTTGCAAATTAGGTTTTGCATTAGCAATCGCTCTTTCACTTAAAAGAACGTTATTATTTAGCTGATATGCTTCTGTTTTTTGGGCCTCTTTAGCTACAAAAATTTGTCCTTGGAAGCTAGATTGACTCACATCATCTAAAACGCCTTTAAAAAGCTGCATCGATCTTGTAAAAGGTGCTAAATGGTTAATAAGAATATTAACAGCTGCTTGTTTATTTTGCGCAAGCATCCACATGCCGCTTAAATCGCAGGTGGCATTTTCTCCTAAAAGATCAACCTTATAATCTTGCCTTGTTCCTTTTGATCCTTGCATCACACTTATAGAGGTTAGTGTTGCATCCTTTTTTAAAGATGCTCGTAAAGACGAAAAATGAAACGACGATTCTGCCTCTTCAATCAAGCTTGTATAAGAAACTCTTGCCGAGACATCTAGAGAAAGAAAGATAGCGCTATGAATAAACGAAGAAGACGCTGTAACTGTTTTTAGAGCAAGATTCACTTCTGCTTCTTTTCCTACTACCACTTCAACACGAGGGAAAGAAACCAAGCCTGTTGTAAAATGTAAAATTTGTATAGGAATTAAAGAGTGATATTTAGGGGGAAAAAATAAAAAACACCCTTTTTCATGTAAAGCTGCATTGGCTAAACAAAACGGATCTTTTTCTTCTTTTAATTCTTTTGCCCATCTTTGTTGAATAAATCCACCATACGACTTAATCGCTTCATCTAAAGGTAAAATAACAGGCTTGGATAAAAGACCCTTTGTATTGGATAAGTCTTCTCGGTATTCCCCATCGATAAAAACAAGATAAGATTCCTTAGATTCAGAAAAAACATGGTTCTCTACATTTCCAAGAAATTCTTTTTTTTCTGCAAAATGGCTCTGATAAAAAGAAGTTAAAGGAAAGTACTGATAGTCCTCACTTTTTTTATGAGGAAGCCCTATTTTTCCAAAAGCTTCCCACGCACTTTTACGCAGTGTTTTAAGGGAGTCTTTTGTTAAAAGAGAGCTTGCTAAATCATTTAAACACGTTTCAATCATTTTTCCACCAAGAGCCAATCATACCCTTTTTCTTCAAGCTCTAAGGCTAGCTCTTTGCCCCCTGAGAGAGCAATTTTCCCGTCAATCACTACGTGAATAAAGTCTGGCGTAATGTAGTCTAAAAGACGCTGGTAGTGCGTGATTAAAATAAGAGCATTTTCTTTTGTCTGAAGCTTATTGATGCCTGCTGCTACAACTTTCATTGCATCAATATCAAGCCCTGAATCGGTTTCATCTAAAATTGCTAAATCAGGTTTTAAAACAGCCATCTGTAAAATTTCGTTACGCTTTTTCTCTCCTCCCGAAAAGCCTTCGTTGACATTTCTTTCCTTAAAAGAATTTTTCATTCCCATGAAAGAAAGGGTTTCATCTAAAAGCGCATTAAAGGTTTCAGAAGATAAAGGAGGAAGCGATAAACTTTTTTGCTTAGCGCTATGCGCTGCGTGTAAAAACTCTTCGTTGCTTAAACCGGGGATTTCTACAGGGTATTGAAAGCCCATAAAAATACCTAACTGCGCTCTTTCTTCAGGATCGAGCTCTAAAATATTTTGCCCTTTAAAAAGAATTTCCCCTGATGTCACCTCATAGGTAGGATCGCCTGCAAGAATCTTGGCAAGGGTAGATTTTCCCGCTCCGTTAGGCCCCATAATGGCATGGATCTCTCCTGCATTCACAACAAGACTAAAGCCTTTAAGAATAGGCTTTCCTTCTATAGATGCATATAAATCTTTAATTTCTATCATGTTATCCTACCGAATTTTCTAGCTTAAGGGTTAATAGTTTTTGGGCTTCAACAGCAAATTCTAGGGGAAGCTCTTTAATCACTTGCTTGCAAAAACCATTGACAATGAGACTTATGGCATCTTCTCTTGAAATGCCTCTTGCCTGTAAATAAAACAATTGTTCTTCGTTCATCTTAGACGTTGAGGCTTCATGCTCAACCTCTCCAAAGCCGTTTGCTACTTCTATATAAGGAAAGGTATTTGCAGAGCATGCATTCCCAACAAGCATCGAATCGCATTGGGTATAGTTTCTAGCTCCCTCGGCCTTAGGACCAATTTTTACAAGGCCTCTATAGGTATTATGAGATTTATCTGCAGAAATCCCTTTAGAAATAATGGTCGATGTTGTGTTCTTTCCCAAATGGATCATTTTGGTTCCAGTATCAGCTTGCATCATCCCATTTGTAAGAGCGACAGAATAAAACTCTCCAACAGATTCATCTCCTTGCAAAATACAGCTTGGATATTTCCAGGTAATTGCAGCGCCCGCTTCCACTTGCGTCCAAGAAATTTTAGAGCGAAATCCTTGGCATCTGCCCCTTTTTGTGACAAAATTAAAGATCCCCCCCCCACACCTGTTTCTTTATTCCCTGCATACCAATTTTGAACGGTAGAATATTTAATCTCTGCGCGATCAAGAGCAATAAGTTCAACAACTGCCGCATGAAGCTGATTATTATCATAAGCAGGGGCTGTACAACCCTCTAAGTAGCTTACATAAGAATCTTCTTCCGCAATGATGAGTGTGCGCTCAAACTGCCCGCTTTCCTTATCATTAATTCTAAAATAGGTAGAAAGCTCTACAGGGCACCTAACGCATTTAGGAATGTAAACAAAAGAACCATCGGTAAAGACAGCGGAATTAAGCGCTGCATAGAAATTATCTCCAATAGGAACAACGGTTCCTAAATATTTCTCTAATAACTCAGGATATAAATGCACAGCTTCAGAGATAGAGCATAAAACAACGCCTGACTCTTTAAGCGTTTTTTTAAAGGTTGTTCCTAAAGACACAGAGTCAAACACGACATCAACAGCCACATTCGCAAGCTGTTTTTGCTCATCTAAGGGGATGCCAAGTTTTTCAAATGTTTTAAGGATTTCCGGATCAAGATCTTCTAAACTGTTTAATGACTGCTTTTTTTTAGGAGCGCTATAGTAGCAAATATTTTGATAATCAATTGAAGGATAATGCATATTGCCCCAGTGAGGCTCTTGCATCTCTAGCCATTTGCGGTAGGCTTTTAAACGAAATTCAAGCAAAAAAGCAGGCTCTTCTTTTTTAGCAGAAATAGCCCTTATGGTCTCCTCGCTTAAGCCCTTAGGAAAGCTTTCTGTCTCAATATCTGTGACAAAGCCATATTTATATTCTGATCTTTCTTCTAAAATTTCGCTAGTTGACATAGTTGCACAATTAATTATGTTGCAACAATGATACTATATTCACGACATATCCTCAAGCTTATCCCATCCCGTGCCCGTGTGCGTGCCCGTGCCCGTGCCCGAGACTAATTAAGAAATTCGGGCACGGGCACGGGCACGCACACGGGCAGGGGATTTTTAGGCCCAGGAGTGGGCGAGGGCGAGGTGTTCGGGGAGGTCGATGCCTAAAGTTTTTTCTTGGGTTTCGTGGACCTTAATGCGCATGTTGTTGTAGAGGAAACTGAGCTGCTCAAGCTGCTCTGCCTCTTCAAGATAGCAGGGGGCTAGAGTAATCATGCGGCTTAAAGCTTCGCTTGTATAGGCATAAAGCCCTACATGCCTAAAATATTTTTTATGACTACAAGGCTCTCTATAGTAAGGAATAAGGCTTCTCGAAAAATAAAGAGCGTAATTATCTTTATTACAAATAACTTTTACTACATGGGTACTTTCGGCATCTTCCGGGTTTTCAATTCTTTCTTTTAACGTCCAAATATCGCTATCTTGAGAGGCGCAGGTTTGCAAAAGATCTTGAATCATTTTTTTAGAAATAAAAGGCTCATCTCCCTGCCAATTTACCCAAATATCTGCAGTAATTTCTTTTTTATTATTTAAGTAAACAAGGCGCTCTGTTCCCGAAAGGCATGCTTCAGGGGTCATCACATACTTGCCGCCAAAAGAAGCAATCACATCAGCTGTTTCTTCTGCATCTATCGCAAAAACAACCGTATCGAATAAACCGGTTGCATTAGCAGCTTCCCACACCCACTCTATTAAGGGCTTTCCCTTTAAGGGCGCTAAAATTTTTCTAGGAAACCTTGTAGATTTAAGTCTTGCAGGAATGACACAAGCTATTTTCACGTAAACTCCATAGAATTGTTTTTTTTAAGCCTTCTTCTAACTGGTGGCGCGGGGTCC
>JABDCQ010000058.1 GCA_013288075.1 Chlamydiota bacterium
TGAAGGGGGCTTAAAGCAAGCTTCGGCTTCTTTACGTAAACGCATTGCCAATTCCTTCTCCCCTTTTTGATCTGCATAGTCAGCAGCCTTTAAAAGAAAATAGCTTTTCTCCTTAGGGTCTTTTAATAAATGGCAAAGTGCCATGTAAGCCTCTATATGGCATGGATCATGTGCAATAACCTGTTTATAAATAGAGATTGCCTCTTCGGGATCAGTTTGAACAAAACCAATTTTCATCACTTCTTCTATTTGCTGCGGCGTTGGATTTAATGATAAATAATGAGCTAGAAGAAGCGCATCAATTTTTACGGGGATAGGACTAACCGTTTTGCAATGCTCTAAAGTTTTAATAGCTTCTTGCACCTTATTTTCTTCAAACTGGCGTAAAGCAAGATGAAGATACGCTAGAGCAGCTTTTTTGGGTTTACCTGCCCTTTCATAAAATAGAGGCAAAGCGGCGTAATCCTCTGATCTTTTTGTATGCAAGAATGCGCTCTTATAAGCATCTAAGATCTCTTCATTATCCGTAGCGCTTTTAGCTACTTCCAAATAAAGTTCAGCAATTTTCCTGTTTTCCTTTTTAAAATGGGATAATGTGGGAATACGTTCCTCTTTTTTCCACTCATCAATAAGGCCTTTAACAAAAAGGTTGGGCTTGGGGTTGCTAACGGGAGCTCTACATGTTGGACAAATATTAACTTGATCAACTACGGACTTCTCAAATGTATGAGAGCAATTGAGGATAGTAGGGCTTTCCATGGTACAATGAGTCACTGGGCAGTCAAATTTTTCATCTTCTTTTTGAGAGATTTGACCATTTAATTTTCTAGCAACTTGTTTAATGCGCGCTATACAATCCTCAGGGCCCATCCTTACAGGATCGTACTTGCTAGGGAGAGATGTATCTACCGGGCTACTCTGGAAATCTACTTCCATAGAGGATGATTCTGGAAAATAAACAGAAGACATAAAAAACCACGCTTATTAATAATAATTTATTATAAATAATACACAAATGTAAATTAAATGCATATTAAAATTCCAGGAAAATTCCAGGAAAGGCTAGGATTAGAAAAAAGATTTTATTCCCATCCTCGCTCCAAAATGGATGGAAAAAGCGCACTTAACCATCTAATTATTAATATATTACAGTTGAATGTATACAAAAATGGGTGTTTTGTATACATCTGAGGGCAAGATGTTCACAAAAACAAAAGTTGATAACGTATGTGGCAGAAAATAGGACACTTAGTTCAGCAACCGAATGGCTACAAAGCTTTTATTCCCCTCTCTCCCTAAACAAATAAGCCGCTCCTCTTCCTTCTCTTGCCGTAAGATTTTTCGTATCAGATCCCTTCCTACCGTGGGGCAGGCTGCCTGCACATCTTGAATGGAAAATTCTCCAAAAAATTGCTTTATAGCAGAAAGTACAGTTGCAGATTTTATACCTTTTGAATGTTCAAGAACACTTACTCTACTTTCGAATTGTTTGTAAGCTTGAAGAATAACGAAACAAAAACACTCCCACCAGGGCATAAGATTGTGCTTACCATTATGCCAGTTTGCAGAAGAACGATGAAGTGCGCTATAATAACCTTCCTTCGTTTCTTCAATAATTTTCTCTATGCTTATATATCTTCCCACTTCATACCCCCCTTGTATAAAAGGAGCAAAGAAATTAACCGGGAAAGCCTTCCGTTCCCATCGCTAAAGGGGTGGATACAAAGAAAGTCAAGGACATATAGGTACTGGATTACCCTTCCAATACCTATATAATAGGTATTGTGCTCTATTTTTCGAGCCAGAGGCCGGATTCTTTGATGAGTTCGATAAGTCTATCATCTGCTTCATCGAAGGGGATGTCTTTTTGGTAGCATTGCTTGCCTATGTATAAATCTACCATGCCGGTTTTTGAACCTACATAGCCAAAATCGGCATCAGCCATTTCTCCAGGGCCGTTAACAATGCATCCCATGATGGCAATCTTAACTCCGGGCAAGTGTCCTGTTTTATCGCGGATACGTTTTGAGACTTCTTGCAAGTTAAAAAGCGTTCTTCCGCAACCTGGGCAAGAGATAAATTCTGTTTTGGAAGTGCGCATTCTAGCCGCTTGTAAAATATTTAAGCTTAATGTGCGTAAAAACCCTAGTTCATAAGGTCCTTCAAGCCACACTCCCTCTCCAATGCCATCTGCTAAAAGGGCTCCGCATTCAGCTCCCGCTCTAATAATCACATCTTCTTTAGAACAGCTGTAAGAAAAGTTAAGAATGAGAGGGATTTTTAACCCTTTTTGCATCATCCATTCAAAAAATCTGCGGGAGTTATGTAAGCGATCTTCTTTAAAGCTAAGCGCAATCCACTTAGGAGTTTTTTCTAAAAACGTTTCCCAAGTAGAAGAATCTTCTTCTGTCACCTTGATAACATCAGAAGGCAAAACTTTGGGTAAATGTTTTAATTTAGGGTCAGAGGATTCTGTTTGAATTAGATCTACATTTGATAAGCTAGAGACAGGTCTTCCAAGTTGCACTTCATAGCCTAGATCCATATAGAGATTTTCGCTCATCTCTCTTAGAGAAAGAATCACAGACCCTTCTTTCCTAAAGGGAGGCTCAAAAGCAACTTCCCGTTTTTTTATTTCGTCTACCGATCTAAATGTTTCTGCAAAAGGGTATGCTCCTTTGCCTTCATAACTAGAAGCAAACGAGATAAGCCTTTTACAAGGATCGATTTCAAACCACGGGTCTTCTGTTAAAGAAATGCGCACAGTGTCGCCAAGCCCATCAAGAAGAAGCGATCCTATTCCCATAGCGGATTTTATTCTTCCATCCTCTCCTTCTCCAGCTTCTGTAACCCCAAGATGCAAAGGATAATCCCAGCCCAAGCGCATCATTTCGGCATTGAGTAATCTATAAGCCTGGATCATGACCTGAGGATTTGATGCTTTCATAGAAAAAAGAAAAGAATGGTAATCGTATTTACGGCACACTCTTGCAAATTCTAACGCCGATTCTACCATGCCGCGTGGAGTATCGCCAAAACGGTTCATGATCCGATCAGAGAGCGATCCGTGGTTTGTTCCAATACGCATGGCTCTTTTTAACGTCTTGCATTTCTCAATAAGAGGAGCAAATTTCTCTTCTATTCTTTCTAACTCTTTTGCATAGGTTGCATCATCGTATTCCAAGATTTTAAAACTTGCGCGCTTATCGACAAAATTCCCCGGATTAATGCGCACTTTATCGACAAAATCTACAACACGCATAGCAGCTGCCGGGAAAAAATGGATATCGGCCACAAGCGGGATATTATACCCTCTTTTGATAAGCCCATTTTTAATGAGCTCGCAGCTTTCAGCTTCCTTAATGCCCTGAACGGTAATACGGGCAATTTCGCAGCCTAAATCCGCAAGGCGCATCACCTGATCCATTGTCGCATCCACATCACGCGTATTTGAGGTTGTCATCGATTGAATTCTTACAGGGTTATTCCCCCCAACCCCCACATTCCCCACGAGCACTTCCCGTGTCTTAAAGCGCTTTGTCTGATGCGTCGCTACACAATACTTAATCATAACAACCTAAAGTTTTAGCCCCGATTATATCCTCCAGCAGCCAATACCTCAAGCACAGAAAAACCACAGAATGTTAAAAATTTTCTTACCTCCCTCTCTTCCGTGTGCGTGCCCGTGCCCGTGTGCGTGCCCGATTTGCCTCAATTCGGGCACGCACACGGGCACGGGCACGCACACGGAAGAGAAGAGAGGGGAAGGGAGAATTTAACCCTCCCTGTTTAGTAGCTGGAGTGGTCGAGTTTTACCTTGCCGCGGAAGGTGTGGTAGATGTAGGCGCCGTAAGCAAGGACCATGGGAACGCCTATCGCCACAATGATAGCTAAAATTTTTAATGTTAAGGGCGATGAAGACGAATTAAAGGCTGTCATGCTGTGGGTAGCCGGATTAATTGTAGAGCGCACAAGCACAGGAAAAGTGCCTACGGCAAAAATAGTTAATAATAAAGCAATAGAAAGACAAGAAAAAATAAAAGCCCAACCTTCTTTTTGCTTACTCATCAGGCGAGGGACATTAAAAATGGCTAAAAAGGCTAAAAGAGGAACAACAAACAAATAAGGAACCGCATGCATGCGCTCTATCATATGGGGCATATAAAGAAACGTAGCAAACGTGGCAAGAATGTAGAAAAAAATAAATACAACAATTGTGATGCTTGCCCATTTGCGAAGCTGCTTTTGAAGAGAGCCCTCTGTTTTCATGACAAGAAAAATAGCTCCATGCATTAGAACAAGAGAAACGGTTGTGACCCCTAGTAAAACAGAATAAGGAGTGAAAAACATTCCCACAGTCCCTACAAAATTTCTATGCTCATCAAGAGGAATTCCCTGAATAAGATTCCCTAAAATCACTCCCACACCAAAAGCAATAGCAATACTTGCCACACTAAATACTGTATCCCAAAGGCTTCGCCACGCGCGCGAGTCCCTTTTACTTCTAAATTCAATAGCAACAGCTCTAAAAATTAATGCAGCTAAAAAGCCCATCACAAATACGTAAAAGCCAGATATTAACGTGGCATACACATCGGGAAAGCCTGCAAAAAGCCCGCCTACAATAATGACAAGCCACACCTCATTTCCATCCCATACAGGACCTATTGCATTTAAAAAAACGCGTCTTTCTTCATCTTTTTTGACTAATAAATGCAGCCCCCCAACACCTAAATCAAACCCATCTAAGACCATATAACAGATCATAGACACAATAATAATGCAGTACCAAAAAATTTCTAAATTCATCGTGTTTTCCCCTTAAAAGGATCTTGATAAACAGCTGAGTCATCATGTACTTCTTCCATGGGGCCGTCTTTAATTTTTTTATCTAAAAGAAGCATAAAAAGAGCAAAAAGCAAACAATAAATCACAATAAACATAATGATTGAGCCTAATACCTGGTTTGCATTAATCGAAGGGCTAACACCATGTTCCGTACGAAGGAGTCCATAAACCACCCAAGGCTGCCTTCCCACCTCTGCAGTCATCCATCCTACTTGGTTAGCAATCTGAGGAAATATCACAGAAAGAACAAGCGCTCTTAATACCCACTTGGCATTTTCAAGACGTTTTTTTCTCCATAAATAAATAGAAATGACAACTAACAGAAACATAACTCCCCAAAGAGCAATCATGACATGATAAGCCTGAAAGACCACTTGAAGAGGAGGCCAATCTTCCTCTGGAATCTGATCGAGGCCAGCAACAGGTGTTTCAAAATTATGGTAAACAAGGAAACTTAAAAACCCAGGGAGCTTAATTCCCTTAACCGTTTTGTTTTCCCTATCCACCCACCCAAAAACAGACATAGGCGTTGCTTTTTCTGTTGTAAACACCCCTTCCATGGCAGCAAGTTTTGCAGGCTGATTAACAGCTACACCTTTTGCCGTACTATCTCCCGATACAAGTTGCAGGCTAAGAGCTAGAAAAGCCACAATTAGTCCCACCTTCATCGATACACGCGCCACATCCAAATGCTTTTTCTTTAAATAGTAATAAGCCGAAATGCTAAGCACTAAAAAAATACCGGTTACCCAGCAGCCAATAATAACATGAGAGACTCTATCAAGTGTTGAGCGGTTAAGAAGCATCTGCCAAAAATCTGTCACCATCGCCCTTGCCTCTACACCTTCTCCTACAATTTTATACCCCTCAGGCGTTTGCATCCAAGAATTTGCCGCAACAATCCATATGGCGCTAAAATGCGCACCCGCAGCGACTAGAATCGTAGACATATAATGAACTGCCGGCCTTACTTTTTCCCACCCAAAAAGAACAATGCCTAAAAAGCCCGCCTCAAGAAAAAAGGCAAACACCCCTTCTGCAGCAAGCGCGCTTCCAAAAATATCGCCTACGAATTTTGAATACCTAGACCAATTGGTCCCAAAGCCAAAAACCTGAACAAGTCCTGTAGCTACGCCTAAAGCAAAGGTAAGGGCAAAGATTTTAGTGAAAAATTTCGCCGTCTTTTTATAAAGAGGATTTCTTGTCTTTAAATACATCCCTTCAATAATGACAAGCATCACTCCAAGGCCAATACTTAAAGGAGGGTAGATATAATGGAACATGCTTGTGAGTGC
>JABDCQ010000059.1 GCA_013288075.1 Chlamydiota bacterium
AATTGGAGAATTTTATGGCGGCTCTCACAACAAAAAAAAGAGCAAGAATTTTAAGCACAGCGCTTTTTCTTATCTTCCTAGCAATTGTTTCTTATACTGAGCTCTGGTGGCCAGGGATCATGCTTGCAATTGGTATTCCTTTAGCAATGCGTCATGCGCTTTTGGGTAGATATTACGATGCAGCTGTGAGTTTATTTATTTTCGTTGGGGGCTTTATTGCTGTACAATATAGCATCGCCTGGCAAATCTTGCTTCCTGTGATCTTTACAGTGGGCGCCATCTATATTTTCTTCCGCGATTATGTAGAAGCTGGAACGCTTGCTGAAGATGAAGACGATATGAATCTAAGCATGAGAGGCCAAGGCAAAAAAGCTAAAGTTTCTAGATCTGTAGCAAAAAAAGTAAAGCCTGCTGCTGCTCCTAAGAAAAAGCCTAAGAAAGCAGCTAGATCTTTTGCTAAGAAAAAGTTAGTACTTGCTCAAGAATAATTCAGGTGCATAGCCTCGCGCACTTCTTTTAATGTTTGGGCAGCTCTCAAAGCTGCCTTTTCTGATCCCTCTAGTAAAATTTTCATCACAGCTTTTGGATCTTTGGCTAATTCTTCCCGTTTTTTACGCACAGGATCTAAAAAGGCTTGGAGTACATCCAAAAGTCTTTTCTTTACAATGGAATCGCCAAGACCGCCTCTTGCATAGTGGGCTTTCATAGCTTCTAACCCTTCCCCATCAGAATCAAAAGCTGTGAGATAATCAAATACAGGGTTGCCTTCCACTTTACCTGGGTCTTCTACTCTTAAGTGTCCAGGATCTGTGTACATCCCTTTTACCTTTTTGGCGACTGCATCTGGAGAATCTGAAAGGTAAATGCAGTTGTTCAAAGACTTACTCATTTTAGCTTTTCCATCGGTTCCACAAAGTCTTCCCACTTTAGGAATTAAGGCTTTGGCTTCAACAAGCACTTCTTTTTTGTAAATTCTATTGAAGCTGCGCACAATTTCATTGGTTTGCTCAATCATGGGAAGCTGATCTTCCCCTACAGGGACAAGATTCGCTTTAAAAGCGGTAATATCGGCTGCTTGACTCACTGGATACACCATAAAACCAGCTGGAACGCTCTCTCCATACCCTTTTTGCACAATCTCTTGCTTAACAGTCGGGTTATGCTTAAGTCTATTCCATGTCACAAGATTTAAATAATAGATAGTAAGCTCAGCAAGTTCAGGAATCAAAGACTGAATAAAGATGGTGGATTTTAGAGGATCTATTCCAATAGATAAATAATCGAGTGCCACATCGAGCACATGAGACCTTACTTTTTCCGGCTGCTCATAATTATCGGTTAGGGCCTGAACATCGGCAATCATCACAAACTGGGTAGCTGTTTCTTGAAGCTCAAGGCGGTTTTTTAATGATCCAATATAGTGGCCTAAATGCAAAGGGCCCGTTGGCCGATCCCCTGTTAATACAATCTTTTTTTCCGTCATGACACGCATCCCTATATTAAAGGAATAACTCTCACAAAGAACCGATTTTTAGTCAAAAGAAACAAGAACTTTCACCACAGAGAGGCATAAACTCTCTCTCTCTCTCTCTTCCTCTGTGGTTTCTTGTCTCTGTGGTTAAAAAAATGCAAGTCCTTGTGCGCTCAAGTGTTAGCCAAAGATAAACCACAGAGACAAGAAACCACAGAGGAAGAGAAGAGGAGAGAGATCTTCTCAGTGGTAACAGATCAGTCTGAAGAAGCACAATATTCGGCGTCGACGTCCCAGCCTTGGCCGAGGGCTTTATAGAGGCTGATAAGCGAGAGGAAGATGTCGGCTTCTGTTTGGACTTGGTTAAGCTCCGCCTCGAAAAGGCTATTCTCTGCATTTAAGACTGTCAGGTAGTCGTTTTGGCCGTTATCATAGCGCAAAATGGCAAGTTTTAAATACTCTTGCAGGGCAGCTACTTGCCTTTTTTCTACTTCAAAAATTTCTTTAGACATCTTGTGCGCGATTAAAGAATCGTTGACTTCCCTGAAGGCAACAAGAATGGTTTGCTGGTAGGCATGGATGGCTTCCATCGCAATAGCTTTAGCCTCTTTAAGCTGATACGTGAGCTCCCATCCTGTAAAAACAGGCTGCATAGCAGCTAATCCATAATCCCAGAGCTTTGCTGCGTTCGAAAAGAAATTAGAAAGGGCGCTACTTTCAAATCCATAAGATCCTGTTAAATTAAAGGACGGGAAAAAAGCCGCTCTTGCTACCCCTATTTCTGCATTCGCTGCTAAAATCTTCTGCTCTGCTTGTAAAATATCTGGGCGATTTTGCACTAAATCGGAGGGCAATCCTACAGGAATACAAGGAGGCAGTTTTAAGTCATCCAAAGGTCTTCCTCTACAAATATCAGAGGAAGGGGCGCCTAAAAGAACACTAATTAGGTTTTCTTGCTGAGGAATAATCTGTTCATACTGCTTCACCTGGATCTCTGCTAATTCAGCCTCCGATTCTGCTTGCATCACTTCCATCTCTGATACAAGGCCTCCTTCAAAGCGCAGATCAAAAAGATGCCAGGCTTCTTTTCTTACAGCATATGTATCTTTAGAAATTCTAAGCTGCTTGTCATACTGTCTTAATTGAATGTAGGCGCTTGCTAAAGAGCTAACAAGTGTTAAAATAACGGTTCTACGCGCCTCTATTTGGGCTAAATACTGCGCTTTTGCTGCATCTGTCGCATTTCTTAAACTTCCCCAAAAATCTAATTGATACGAAATATTGAGCGCCAGATTATAGAGATTATTAACTCTAGGAATTCCAGGAACGGGGGGCTGAAAATCAATGGCATTAGAAACAGATCCCCTTTCAAAAGAAGCATCTGCATTCACTTGAGGATAAAGCTGAGAGGCTACCACTTTATACTGGGCATAAAACTCTAGAACTCTAGCTGTAGCAACTTTTAGATCTTGGTTATTTTGCAGAGCCTCTTTAATCAATTCATTAAGGATAGGATCTTGAAATTGTTCCCACCAGGTAGTGTTCGCATAATCCGTAGAGGTATTTTCGATATCAAAGCGAAAGCATTCAGGCGCCTGCGTATCGGGTTGTTCATATTGCGGTTTAAAATTGCAAGAGGCTAAAAGAGCTAAACATAAAAAGAGGGAAATTTTCATTTCTGTTTCCTCCTATCTCTTAAGTCTTCAATGAGTTTAAAAAATAGAGGAACAAAAAAGATGGCAAAGAAGGTAGCTGCGAACATCCCCCCAATCACCCCTGTTCCAACCGAATGGCGGCTTGCAGCTCCAGCGCCGCTACTTAAAACAAGAGGTAGAACACCTAGAATAAAGGTTAAGGAGGTCATGATAATCGCTCTAAAACGCAGTCTTGCTCCGCTAATAGCAGCTTCTCTTGCGCCCATCCCCTCTTTTCTTTTATCCCGTGCAAATTCCACGATCAAAATCGCATTTTTTGCAGCAAGTCCAATTAAAGCCACAAGCCCTATTTGGAAATAGACATCGTTATTCATCTGCCTGATCCAGATCGATAAAAAGGCTCCAAAAATTCCAAAAGGCACAGCTAAAAGAACTGCAAAGGGAAGTGTCCATCTTTCATAAAGAGCTCCTAGTACAAGAAACACCATGACAAGCCCGCCTAAAAGGGAAGTAAAAGAAGAGCCGCCAGCCGCTTTCTCTTGGTAAGACTCTCCACTCCAAGCATAAGTCATCCCTTGAGGAAGCACTTCTGTTGCTAACTCTTCTAAAGCGCTCATCGCTTGCCCAGAGCTATAGCCCGGAGCTGAGCCCCCTGTAATTTTTGCAGCAGGGAAAGCATTAAAACGGCTAATCAGTGTAGGGCCTTTAGAAAATCTTGTTGTCACAAGGGTTTTTATAGGAATCATCTGCCCTAAAGCGTTTTTTACATACATCTCTCCAATATCATCGATAGTCTGTCTATAGGCAGGCTCTGCTTGCGCAATCACCTGGAAGACTCTTCCGTATTTATTAAAGTTGTTCACATAAAGCGAGCCTAATAAAAGCTGCAAGGTCTGATACACATCTTTAATTCCCACCTGTAATGTTCTGGCCTTTGCTGCATCTAAATCGATAAAAAGCTCCATGCAATCCGCTTGTATAGAGGCGGAAAGATTGGCAAGCGCGGGGTGTTTAACGGAATTGGCAATCATCTGAAAAACAGTTTGCTGGAGTGTATCTGAAGAAGCATCGCCTTCATTCACTACCCAAAACTCAAACCCACCTACAATACCAATTCCTGGAATCGCAGGAGGATTAAAAGCAAAAATTTGGGCTTCAGGAACCATGAAAAATTCTTTATTAAATAGGTCAATTAAAGACGAGGCTTGTAAATCTTTAGCTGTGCGCTTACTCCAGTCTTTCAGAGTAAGGAAATAAGCCCCTACTTGTGTACGGCTAATCATTTCAAGAAGGCTATAACCTGAAAAAGAGAGGATATCTCCAAAGGCTGGGGATTTTTCTACAATCTTTTCAATTTTTGCAGAAACTTCCTCTACCCTATGCATGCTTGCACCATCCGGCAAATAGGAAGCAATAAGCAAATAGCCCTGGTCTTCATTAGGCACTAAAGCAGTTGGTGTGACGTGGAATAAAAAGCCAATTGCTACAATAAGAATAACGCATATTCCCATTCCTAAAACAGCTTGATCAAGCAGCCAAGTAGCCCCTTTGACATAACCGTTCGTAATTTTTTCAAAGAAGTTATTAAACATTACGCCTATTTTGGGAGGCTCACTGCGTTTTTTCAATAGAAGGGCTGCAAGGACAGGGCTTAAACTTAAAGCGACAAAGCCTGAAATGACAACAGATACAGCGATAGTGATCGCAAATTGTTTATAAAGCTGCCCGGCAATGCCCCCCATAAAAGCAACGGGGACAAACACAGCGCAAAGCACAAAGACAATAGCAACAACTGGCCCTGATACCTCTTGCATTGTTTTAAGTGCTGCATCTTTTGAACTTAAGTTAAACGTGCGCATATTGTGTTCAATATTCTCAACCACAACAATAGCGTCATCTACCACAATCCCAACTGCTAAAACCATGCCAAAAAGTGTTAATGTATTGATAGAAAAGCCTAGCACATACATCCCGGCAAACGTTCCAATAATTGAAACAATCATGGCCACAACAGGAACTAAAGTGGCTCTTAAACTTTGTAAGAATATTAAAATCACAACAGAAACAAGAATCGCTGCTTCTATAAGAGTCTTTTCAACATCTTTAATAGAAAGCTTTACAAATGTGGTGGTATCATAGGGAATGGAGTAAGTAAAGCCTGTAGGGAAAAATTTACTTAACTGTTCCATTTTTGCTTTTACTCGGCTCGCTACATCTAAAGCATTGGCTCCGAAATCTTGGTAAATCGCAATGCAAGGAGCGCTCTTTCCATTATATTTTCCATCTACGCTATAGCTTTGCGCACCTAATTGAACACTTCCCACATCTTTTATAGAAACAATAGAACCATCAAGATTGGCTCTAATGATAATATTTTCGTAATCAGAGGGTTCTGTAAGTCTTCCTTGCGTATCGATAGGAAGAGTGAGTACAACAGGAGAAATGGTTGGCTCCTGCCCTATTTCTCCAATAGCGCGAGAGGCATTTTGCCCTTGAATAGCTGTTAAAATATCTGTTGCTGTTACTTTAAGCTGTGTCATTTTATCGGGGCGAAGCCAAATGCGCATGGAGTAATTGCGCGCATTGAGCACCTGAGCATTACTTACCCCTTTAATCCTTTGGAGCTCATCTGCAATGTGGATCGTCGCGTAGTTATTTACATAAATCTCATCGTAAAGAGCTTCCGGTGCATTAAGCGTGACAAACATTAAAATGTTAGGAGATTGCTTGGTGACTGTAACCCCTGAGCGTTGCACCTCTTCAGGGAGCTGTGAAAGCGCTAAGTTCACTCTATTTTGCGTATTTGTCAAAGCTAAGTCTGCATCGGTTCCAATATCGAAATACACATTAAGAGCATAGTTTCCAGGTGTGGCATTTTGAGAGTACATATAAATCATGCTCTCTACCCCATTGACCTGCTGCTCTAAGGGAGCTGCCACAGTATCAGCTGTTGTCTGAGCAGAAGCCCCTGGATAGTTCGCAGATACAAGAATAAGAGGAGGAGAAATAT
>JABDCQ010000060.1:0-660 GCA_013288075.1 Chlamydiota bacterium
AATACCCTATTCTTAGGAGTATGTGAATTTGCAGTGAAGAAAAAATTCAGGAAAATAAATCCAAAATTCGACTGCGATGGTATTTCCTGTCAGCCTCTTCAGGACTCCAATAATTGTTTATCCTTAACCCCAGGCCTCCGCTACGCTGCGACCTGGGCTATATCATATAGACCTTTCAGGCCAAAGAAAAACCTTAGCTTGAGTGCGTATGAAGAGGACTTTCGCACGGCGTTGTTGCATAATCTTGCCGCAAGAATAACATAGAGAGATAAAATTTTTGCTACGCGGCAGCGTTTGGAAAAAAGCCTACTCTACTGTCATAATAAGTGGGGTTCTTTCTTCATTTGCTGGCTTAAAAAAGTGTCCGGAGCTCATGGCTTTTACTGTAGCAATGGCGTCGGGAATAAGGAATAAAAGACCAAGGCCGATAAATTCACATACAGCTCTAACAGCTAAAATAACGGTAAATTTTCTCAGGCTTCTTTGCCTTTCAGGATCTTCTGAAGCACTGATCCCTTTATAAATACTGCTAGCCAAAATCATCTTTATAACACCTGTAATGAGGCCTAATAAAGGGATATAGCCACAAGCTTTACTTGCATTGAGTGTATGAATCCCCAATTTTTCAAATCCTAGGCCTTCTATCCCTTTATATTCACG
>JABDCQ010000060.1:760-5733 GCA_013288075.1 Chlamydiota bacterium
CCTAATAAAGGGATATAGCCACAAGCTTTACTTGCATTGAGTGTATGAATCCCCAATTTTTCAAATCCTAGGCCTTCTATCCCTTTATATTCACGATAAGTGTGAGAAGTAAAACCCACTAACGCACATAAATCATTAGACATATAAATCCTTTATTAATTTGTTATTTTGCAATAAGTATAGCACATCCAAATTAATATTTTATTATCTCTTCTCTTCTTCCTTTGCGTCTTTTTCCCCTCTGCGTCTTTGCGTTGAATAAGAGCCTCAGATACCCTTGCCTAAGCTTAGCTTGAGTGCCTATGAAGAGGCTTTCGGCTTTTAGTGTTTTTTTAGGTTTGGGCGCCTGAAAGGGAAGCTGGTGCTGGTTTCTTAAACCACTGCCCTGAGCACAGTCTGCCAATTGTTACAATAATGTCGGGAATAAGGAATAGAAGACCTAAGCCCAAGGTCTCGCACGTCCCTCTAAAAATCTGAAAACGAAATGATGTTTTATGCTCCCCCGGGTATTTCAATTGATCTAAAGCAGGAATAATTCTTTTAAAAATACCAATAATAGCCCCAATTATTGGTATATAAGCGATCAAATGATATTTATTTTGTTTTGCTAAGCATAATATATTGCCACAAGGCTCAAGCCGATCAAAACAAGGCTCTTCAAATTGATTTCTTAAATAGTTTTTCGAAGAAAAGCCTAAACTTACTGTTACATCAGAATAAAGCATTAGAAAATCCCTATTTTTGTTATTTTTCAATAAGTATAACAAATAAAAATAAATAATCTATAAAGAAAATAGATTAAAATAATTCATTACTAACAAGCTGATTCGGAAGAATCCTATTCTAATACGGGGATAATGAGCGGGGTTCTTTCTTCATTTACTGGCTTAAAAAAATGTCCAGAGCGCATGGCTTTTACTGTAGCAATGGCATCGGGAATAAGAAATAAAAGACCAAGGCCGATAAATTCACATACTGCTCTAACAACTAAAATAACGGTAAATTTTCTCAGATTATTTCGCTTTTCAGGGTCTTCTGAAGCACTGATCCCTTTATAAACATTGCTAGCCAAAATCATCTTTATAACACCTGTAATGAGACCTAATAAAGGGATATAGCCACAAGCTTTACTTGCATTGAGTGTATGAATCCCCAATTTTTCAAATCCTAGGCCTTCTATCCCTTTATATTCACGATAAGTGTGAGAAGTAAAACCCACTAATGCACATAAATCATTAGACATATAAACTCCTTATTAATTCACTATTTTGCAATAAGTATAGCAAATCAAAGTAAATATTTTATAAAGAAAATAAATTAGGATGATTTTATTTTAAAAAGAAAGGCGCACAAAGAAGCTCTAACTTGCTCTGAGAGTAGGACTTACTCTTTTTCTTCCTTAAACCAATTTCCTGAGCATAATCTGCCAATTGTCATAATAACGTCGGGAATAAGGAATAAAAGACCAAGGCCTAGGGTTTCACATACACCTCTAAAAATCTGAGTGACACATACCCTAGTTGCAAAACTTTCTGATGGGTTCAAATCCTTAAATATTCGTATCGCAGGCAGGATTCTTTGAAAAACACCAACAATAGCACCTAATAGAGGCATATAAGCTATCAAGTGATATTTATTTTGTTTTGTGGGGCACATTGTATATTTACAAACGGGTTCCTCATTAGCACAAGAAGCAATTCCATTACCTCCACATCCAGCCAATGCCTTTAAATAATCCTTAGAAAAAAACCAAAGTTGAGTATTATCCCGTTCTCTATATGCATCATTCGCCTCTAAATTTCAGTTGATAATACAAGCAACCCGTAAATAAAAAAAGATTAAATTCATTGTTGAGAGATCGCTTTAGAAACAACAGTATGAGCGATCTCTTTGTCCCGCTAGGGACTATGGTATGTAGCCAGGGAGTGACGAAGGAACCCCTGGAATGGGGAACGTTAGGGATAGCGCCCCATTCGGGGCGCAGGAAATTCAATACGTAGATGTGTGTCCTTAGGCTTCCAGCGCCCCGAATGGGGCGCAAATTCACGAGGTCTACATTGACCAGGGGTTCCTTCGTCACGCCCTGGCTACGCGCCATAGTCCCTAGCGGGACAAAGAGAACCTAACGTTTGTTTTCTTACTGATTTTGACAGCATTGGGCTAGCATCTTACATCGCTTCCGCGATTAAAGCGAAAGAGGACTTCGTAGGCATTAAGCTAAGCCTACGGAAGTCCTCTTTCGCTTTTAGTATTTTTTTAGATTTAGGTGTGTGAAAGGGGGGATGGTTTCTGAAACCATTTTCCTGAGCATAATCTGCCAATTGTTACAATAATGTCAGGAATAAGGAATAGAAGACCTAAGCCCAGGGTCTCACATGTGCCTCTAAAAATCTGAAATTGAATTCCTGTTTTGAAATTAGGAGGCATATCTTTCATGGCTTTCATGGCAGGAATAATTCTAAAAAAAAGACCAATAATAGCGCCAAGTACTGGCATGTAAGCTATAAAATGATATTTATTTTGTTTTGCCCAGCATAGCTTGTTTTCACAAGATTCCAGCTTATCCATACACCGGACATTTTGATTTCGAAGATAATTGTCTGAACAAAAACCTAAATTACATCGCCTCATAAACCCCTTGAGTTGCATTAGAATAAAGCATTAAAAACCTCCGTTTACTTATTTTGCAATAAGTATAGCGCATCAACATAAATAATCTATAAAGAAAAAGACGTAAAATATTTTTTACTGACAGGGTAATTCGGTTGGTTGCCAGCCGCCGCCGAGGGCTTTATAGAGAGAGATGAGCCCGAGAAGGGCCGAGGTGTCGCTGCTAAGCGCGCTTTGCTCGGCGGCGTTGAGCTGTCTTTCAGTGTCAAGCAAACTTAAAAGGCTTATCAGGCCTTTTGTGTGTCTTTCTTGGCTTAAAAAAACAAGCTCCTTGTTTTTTTCTGTGGCAATTAAAAGTTCTGCTGCTGCTTTGAGCTCTTTATTGTAAGCAATTAGGGCGCTCTCTGTTTCTTGAAGCGCTCTTAAAATGGTTTGGCTGTAGGTGAAATTTGCAGCTTCAGCAATAGCTCTACTTGCGCTGAGGTTTCCTGTAAGGAGACCTCCTTGGAAAATGGGGGTATTTAAATCGCCTCCATAGGCCCATGTTTTGCTTGCTAGGTTAAAGAGGGTGGGAAGTTTTAACGATTGAAGGCCAATATCTCCACTTAAGGTAAATGTAGGAAAGAAAGAGGCTACAGCTACAGCTACATTGGCTGTTGCTGAGGCTAACTGCCGCTCAGCTCTTCGAATATCAGGCCGGCGTCTTAGCAAGTCAGATCTTAGTCCTACAGCAATTTTTTCTGGAGCCTTAGGCAAGGGTTTAGCTGTTACCAAATCGTCCACTAATGCTTCTGGCATATTCCCTGTTAAAAGAGATAAGGTGTAAATACTGCGGTAAACCTCTGCTTGAATATTGGGTAAACTTGAGCGCTCGGTTGCAAGAGCAGCCAAAATCGTTTCTATATCAAGTTTACTTACATATCCATATTCAAACTGCTTTTCAATGATCTTGGCTTTTTTCTCAAGAAGAGCAATATTTTCTTCTATAAGGGCCACTTGTTTCTGAAAGCTTCTTAACTCTATGTAATTTCTTGCCACTTCTGCCATGACAGAAATAAGGGTGTCATTTTTTTGTTCTATGGCAGTTTCTATATTGGCATTAGCCGCCTCTACACTTCTTCTTGTTTTTCCAAAAAGATCAATCTCCCAAGAAGCATCGAAAAGAAAATTAAATAAGTTTTGGATTTGAGGGATTTGAGGAGAAAAATCAAGCCCTGTAGCATTAGAAGTTGTAATTCCTGGGTCGCCAGCTGCAGGTCCTATGGCAAATATGGGGCCATTTTTACTAAAATAGGTTCTTGTCGCATTAATATCAGATCCTATTTGAGGAAATAAACTAGAAGCGGCTACCTGTCTAAGCGCTCTTGCTTGTAAAATATTTGCTTCCGCTACTTTTACATCTTGATTAAACTCTTTTGCCATCTCAATATACTTATTCAGAAGAGGATCATCAAAGATTGTCCACCACTCGGTAAGAGGCGCCTCATTTGGATCAACTGTGTTATTTTCCGCATTCCATGTATCGCACACATTACTCTCTGGAGTTTGGTAATTAGGGCCAACCATGCAACCGCTTAAAATACTTAAGGCCACTAAGGGAAATTTTTTCATCCTAATCTCCTGCGGAAAAAGGCGCCCGCTCCATAAATTGTACATACAGCAATGAGCGCCATTTGCCAAACGTTATTTAATACAATGGAAGCTGGCATAGCCTTTAAAAAAAGCCCCTTAGAAATAATTAGCATATATTTTAGGGGAATTAAATAAGTGATAGGCTGCAACCAGGTAGGCATGTTTTCTATAGGGGTTGCAAATCCAGAGAGAAGAATAGAGGGCATCATAAACACAAAAGTGCCAAGCATCGCTTGCTGCTGCGAGGATGAAAGAGAAGAAATAAATAATCCTATTCCGCTAATGGATGCAACAAAAACAAAAAGGCTAAGAGTGTAAAGCAGCAGGGAACCAGTAAAAGGCACACCTAAAATTAAGGTACCCATTGTCAGCATAAAAAGGCCTTCAAACATCCCTATAATGATACCTGGTACGATTTTCCCTATTAAAATCTCCCTAGGCACTAAAGGAGAAACAAGGAGCTGATCAAAGGTGCCAAGCTCCTTTTCTCTTGCAATCGATTGCGTTGTGACAACAAGGCACGTTAGCATCGAGAGCACTCCCACTAAGCACGGGATATTATACCAATAATATAGCAAGTTAGGATTGAACCAATTGCGCCCTATAAGTCTTGTGTTTTGCTGTTTAATCTGTAACTCTGCAGAAACATCGTCATTAAACTGGCTAATAATACTTGCCACATACCCTGCAACAATCTGGGCTGTATTAGATTTTCTTCCATCTAAAATAAG
>JABDCQ010000061.1 GCA_013288075.1 Chlamydiota bacterium
GTTGTCTTAAAGTGGAGTTTGGCAACTTTTTTAAGGATATCTTTTCCATGGTGGCTAATAAGAGCTCTTCCTGTAGCTTTAACAGCTGCTGATACGCCTTTAGGAAGTTCTTTGCCAACTTCCCTGCCAAGGGTCTCTAGTCCTTCTAAAAAGCCTGTTCTTGCTAAAATAGAGGCGGCTGCAACAACGGGGTCTTCTTCAGCGCGATGTCTTTGGGTAAGGCTTACAGCGATTTGCTTTTTTTTAAGCGCACTCTCTACAATATGTTCGCTTGCAAACTGATCGATGATGACTTCTTTGCACCCTGTTTTTTTGACAAGTTCTTCAATAGCTGTAGCATGGCCCCAGGCAAGAAGGCGATTAAGATTATTAAAGCTTTCGTAGAGTTCATTATATTTTAGAGGGGAAATTCTCACTACCGAGTGGGGGCATATGGCTTTGATTTTTTTGCTCATTGTTAAAATAGTGGAATCGGACATTTTTTTACTGTCTTTGACTCCAATAGACAAAAGCTCTTTAATTTGCTCTCCATTTGCTTGAACCCCTGCAATGCAAAGAGGGCCAAAAAAATCTCCCTTCCCTGACTCGTCAATCCCGATACGAGGAGTGAAGTTCACATTGACTTCTGGATAAGAGAACGAGAAGGTTTTTAGGATTTCAGGTTCTAAATAAAACGAGATAAAAGCATCTTTATCTTTTCCCTGAACAGTTAATTTCCCTGAGGTATAAAGGGTACAAGACACCCCTTTTTTTTGCGCAGAAAAAAGAGTGTAAGCAGGCGCTGTAAATTCAAAGCCTTGGGCGGCTAGGTCTTCCCTAAGCTTGCCCTCGAGCGAAAGATCAATTGTTGCAACAAAACAGTTTGGAGTACTCATGTTACCAAGCTTTGCAAAACCCCCAAAAAAGATCAATAACGAAGAGAAACAAAGAGGGTGAATTTTTTCTCTCTCTCTCTCTCTTCCTCTGTGGTTTCTTGTCTCTGTGGTTTAAAAAATGCAAGTCCTTGCGCGCTCAAGCGTTAGCTAAAAAATTAACCACAGAGACAAGAAACCACAGAGGGGGAGGGAGAGAGAGGAAATTTACTCTCTGTTGTTATTCTTTTTCTTCTCTCTTTCTTTCTTTATGGATTTCTTTTATTGTTGGTTTCAAAAGAGCTTTTTGGAGGTTTTATGAATGAAGAGATTAATAGGGTAGGTGCTCTTCTTAGAGCAAAGCGCAAAGAAATGAGTCTAACATTAAAGGAAATTGAAAATGGAACTTCTATTCGCTCTAGTTATATAGAAGCAATAGAAGAGGGCAAAATTAATGACCATATTTCCAATATCTATGCGGTAGGCTTTATTAAGCAGTACATTTCCTTTTTAGGATTAGATATCGAGAAAATTGCAAATGAATACCCTCATGCATTTAAAGCTCATGCGGAAAAACATGAGTTTTCCTATGGGATTGGGACTCTTGAGGTAAGAGGAAGTTTAGGTGGAGGTGTCAAATGGCTTCCTACGCTTCTTTGGGCAGGACTTTCTGCTGGGGTTGTTTTAATGGCATGGTTTCTTGCTAGGTATTTAGGAGTCTTTTAATGTCTTCTTTTTCTAATCATCTGATTCATGAAAAGTCGCCCTACCTTTTGCAACATGCGCATAACCCTGTAGACTGGTATCCGTGGGGAGAAGAGGCATTTGCTTTAGCTCAATCTTTAGATAAACCTATTTTTTTATCTATTGGGTATGCGACGTGTCATTGGTGTCATGTGATGGAAAGAGAATCCTTTGAAAATGTAGAGATTGCAAAACTCTTAAATGAAGCCTTTGTGAATATAAAAGTCGATAAGGAAGAGCTTCCTGCGGTAGACAGCCTTTATATGGAATTTGCAGGCGCTTTAATGTCATCTCCTGGTGGCTGGCCTTTAAATGTGCTTCTCACACCCGATCTAAAGCCTTTTTTTGCTACAACTTATCTGCCCCCGGAATCAAAAAGAGGCATGGTGGGTATCAGGGAATTTATCGAGCAAATTAAGGCGCTTTGGGAGAGTGACGAAAGAGACTCTATCGAGGATCAAGCAGAGCATTTAGTAGAGGTTTTTGAGCAGTCCTTGATGGTAAAGGGAGAGGATTTGCCAAGTGATGTTCTTGTTCAAAATGGAGCCGAAACGCTTTTTGCTCTAGCCGATGGGGTTTATGGCGGGCTTAAAGGGGAGCCTAAATTCCCTATGGGTTACCAAGCGGAATTTCTTCTTGAGTATGCAAAATTAAAAAATGAAAGCAGAGCTCTTTACTTTGTAGATCTTACCTTAGATGCCATGCATAAGGGGGGGATTTACGACCACCTAGGCGGCGGCTTTTCTCGCTATAGCGTAGATGAAAAATGGCTTGTTCCCCACTTTGAGAAAATGCTCTACGATAATGCCCTTCTAGCAAAGGCTTATTTAGAAGCTTGGAAATTAAGAAAAAAACCCGCCTATAGAAAAGTTGTAGAAGAGACTCTTCACTATCTGATGCGTGAGATGATGCACAAGGAAGGGGGCTTTTACTCTGCAGAAGATGCAGATACAGAAGGACATGAAGGAATTTTTTACACATGGAGTTTTGAGGAGATCCACCATCTTTTAAAAGAGGATGCTCCCGTTTTTTGTAAATATTACGGAGTGACGGAAAAGGGGAATTTTGAAGGCAGAAATATTTTGCATATTGCGAAAGAACCCTTAGAGGATAAAAAACTAGAAGCCTGTAAAAAAATCCTTTTCGAGCATAGGCAGACAAGGAAAAAACCGTTTAAAGACGATAAAATCTTAAGCTCTTGGAATGGTCTTGCAATGGATGCCTTCGTAAATGCGGGCGCAGCATTAGAAGAGAAGAAATTTATAGATGCGGCTCTAAAGGCGGCAGAGTTTATTAAGCAGCAACTTTGGAAAGACGGGCATCTTTTAAGACGCTATAGAGACGGGGAAGCCCGTTTTAATGCAGGTCTTGATGAATATGCTTTTCTTATTAAAGGTATTCTTTCTCTTTTTGAAGCAGGCCTTGGCACAAAATGGCTTGAATGGGCAATTCTTATGGCAGATATCCTTAAAAAAGAATTTAAAGCAGAAGAAGGGGCTTTTTACCATACAGACGAAGAAGAAAAAGTCCTTATTCGAAAATGTGATTATCACGACGGGGCCGAGCCTTCTGGAAATGGAGTGCATTTAGAGAATTTGATCCGCCTTTATCAGTTAACTTTTGAAGAAAAGTATTTAGAGCAAGCAGAGGATATATTAAAAGCTGCTGTTAACTTTATCGAAGCTTATCCTCAAGGAACTTGCTACCACTTAAAGGGACTACAGAGGTATTTTGATAAAAAGTCAAAGACCATTGTAATTGCTTTAAATGAAAAACGCTCTCTAGAAAAAGAGATTAACGAGCTGCTTAATACCACTTTTTTGCCGCATAAAGTTGTTATTTGGAAAATGCTAGATGACAAAGACCTTTTAAAATGCGCCCCCCATCTTGAAGATAAACTCCCTATTGAAAATGAAACAACTGTTTATATTTGCAGCCAAGGTGTATGTGAAGCTCCTTTAAATAAAAAGGAAGATATTATAAAAGCCTTAGAAACGTGGAAATAACAGAGAGGGTGAATTTCTCTCTCTCCCTTTCTTCCTCTGTGGTTTCTTGTCTCTGTGGTTAATCTTTGGCTAACACTTGAGCAAGCAAGACTTAGCTAAGATATAAACCACAGAGACAAGAAACCACAGAGGAAGAAAGAGAGAGAGAGAGAGAATTTATTTCTCTATGTTATTATTAGGCAAGCGCTATCTAAACTGGAGGGAATATGAGTACTTTAGGCGATTTTGTAATTATTAAAGAAATAGGAGAGGGGACGCTTGGAAAAACATTCCTTGCAGAGCACCGTCTTTTAAAGCGCCCTTTTGCTTTAAAATTTTTGGCCGATGAATTTTTAGAAGATCCTGAGTTTATTTCTCGCTTTGAAGAAGAGATAAATACCATTGCCTCTTTAGAGCATCCCCATATTATTAAGGTACACAATGTTTCTTCTCATAACGGCTCTTATTGCTTAATTACGGATTATGTAGCAGATAGTGAATCTGAGCCTATGAGTTTAATGCATTATTTGGCGCAAAGAAAAACCCCCTTTTTAGAAGAGGAACTTGTTAGAATTGCGCATCAATTAGCTTCTGCAATTGACTATGCTCATGAAAAGGAGCTTTTAGGAGTATCTATTTCCCATTTGGGGATTAAACTTTCTAACATTCTTGTTAAGGAGACAAAAGAGGGGCCGCACATTTATTTAAGCGATTTTGCTTTAAGCCGTTTTGTTTCTTTGCCGCTTTTTTTAAAAAAACTTCAGAGTGACTTTTCTAAGGGGGGTGAAAATCTCTCCTCCTCGTTTTTACAAACATTAGCCTTTTTAGCTCCTGAGCAAAAAAAGCAAGAAGGGGATTCAAGAGCGGATGTCTATGCCTTTGGAGTTCTTATTTATTATCTTCTCATGAGAGAGTTTCCTGAAGGGATTTTTGATTTCCCCAAAGACCTTTATCCTGAATACAAACTGAATTGGGATAAGCTTATTTGGAGCTGTTTGCAAAAAGATCCGGAAAAAAGGCCTTTAACTATAAAAGCTGCTCTAGAAGAATTGCTTTCTGCTTTCAAAGAAGAAGGCGTACTTAAACCCATTTTAAATCCTCAAGAGGTAGAACGCCCTGAGTTTGATGCTGATCCAGGAGCTATTTTCCAAACAGAATTTACAATTGGAAAGTATAATCCTAAGCCTCAAGAAGATGTAAGAATCGATCCTGTTTTAACTGAAATGAAGGTGATTCCCGGAGGCGATTATCATAGGGGAAGTGATCATGGGGCACGTGATGAAATGCCGAAGCACTTAGTTCATCTAAACCCTTATGCTATTGATGTACACCCTGTAACAAATGAACAATTTGTGCGCTTTCTAGAGACAATGGGTGGAGAAAAGGATGCGAATAACAATGACATCATCCGTCTTAGAGATGCGCGCATTAAAAGAATGGGAGGCAAGCTTGTTATAGAATCGGGCTATGCAAAACATCCTGTTGTGGGCGTTGCTTGGTATGGCGCTTTTGCTTATGCGAAGTGGATTGGTAAACGCCTCCCTACAGAGGCTGAATGGGAAGTTGCTTCTATGGGAGGGATTGATGAGATCCTTTACCCTACAGGTAAAACCATTGAGCGCTCTCAGGCTAACTTCTTTAGCTCCGATACGACGGCAGTGATGAGCTACCAGCCTAATGAGTACGGCCTCTATGATATGGCTGGGAATGTCTATGAGTGGTGCCAAGATTGGTATGGGTATCATTTCTATGATATCTCTCTCCAAGAGCCGAATAACCCCAAAGGACCGGTGCAAGGAGTTTACAGAATCTTAAGAGGAGGCTGCTGGAAAAGCCTTAAAGAAGATTTGCGCTCCGCCCACCGCCATCGCAATAACCCCGGCATCATGAATGCCACCTACGGCTTTAGATGCGCCGCCGACGTCTCCTAAATGCAACAAGCGTAACAGGCTAAAGAT
>JABDCQ010000062.1 GCA_013288075.1 Chlamydiota bacterium
ATAAAATGAGGTGTCCCTCTTCATCAAGATGCCCTTTATCCCCTGAGCGATACCATTTTCTCCCCTCTAATTCAATAAAAGGGTCTTTTGAGAGTCCTAAATACCCTTTAAAGACGTTAGGCCCTCGGATACAAATCTCTCCATCTTTTAAGGGGGGCAATGGCTCTTTTGTCGCTAGATCAATAATACAGAGCTCCACACCCGGTAAAGGCCTTCCAATCCCTTTAGGAGGCTCGCCTGGAAGATTTAGCGTTACAATAGGGCCGCACTCGGTGATCCCATACCCTTCAATAAGCTCAGCATTTTTTAATTTTGCGACGTAATCAAAAAGGTCCTGAGGTGTTTTTTCTGCGCCCGATACAAAAAGGCGCACAGATGTTAAATGTTCAAGATCAGCCACTCTAAAAACAGATAGAATAAAGCTTGGAGCTCCAATAAAGATGGTTGGCTTATAATGAAAAATATCATTTGCAATTCCTCTGCTGTCTGTGGGATTTGGAGCATAAAAAACTCTAATCCCTGCCAAGATAGGCAAAAGCCCTGTCACGCAGCATCCAAAAGAATGGAAGGGAGGCAATACCCCATAGAAAATATCTGTAGAATAAAGCTTAATGCAAGAAAGCGCTGCATTCTGATCGCTTGTCACATTCTTATGGCTTAAAGGAACGGCCTTAGGAAGCGATTCTGTACCGCTTGTGAATAAAATCACAGCCGTATCATTTTCTTTAATATCGGCGTAATGTTTTTGAAAATAGGCTTTAGACTTAAAACTTAAAAACAATCCTTTCAGCTTATCCTTTAAAGAAAGGGAGGCTTTAACATCTTCCAAAAAAAGAAGTTTATTTTCTATAGGGCCAATATCTCCACTCTCAAGACGATCTAAAAATTTTCTTGAAGTGAAAACAAAAGATACTTCGCTAAGAGTTGCTGCATGGTCAATAGCTCTAACACCTACTGTCCAGTTGAACATCACAGGAATTTTCTTTGCAAGAAGGGTTGCTAAAATACAAAGAAATGTCCCTGAAGTTGAGGGGAGTAAAATTCCCACATGCTTCCCGTCTAGCTTTTCGATATATTTAGACAAAACAAGCGCCGCCATTTTAAGCTTTTTATAGGATAAAATGCCGCTTAAAGCATCAGCGCAGGCTACTTCGTTTTTTCTCTTTGCGCAAACAGAAAAAAAAGCGTCATGAATGGTTTTTTCTTTAAATAGGGAAGGCGGAGCCCTGTTTTCCTCTAAAGGCCAAAACGCTTTTATTTTTTTAGGCAGAACTTCTTTTTTTTCTTTTAAAAGAGCGGTTGCTTTTAATACATCCTCTACCGTTTGAAGCTCTCCTGGAGTTAAATCGGCTCTGTTAAATTGCTGATCTAAATAGATGTATAGCTGAGAAATATCTAAAGAATCTAAACCCAAATCAGTCGAAAGGCTCATCTGCTTTTGGATCCCTTCCCTAGAACGATTGGCTAACTGGGCAATTTTACCGAGAACCTGATCTTCTACCTCTTTAGAAATAGCTGCAGAAGCATCCTCTTTTTGTATAAGAGTTTTTGCGCTCACTTCAGGAAACTGTTTTTTCCAAAAAGCAAAAGAAACAAGTTTTAAAGGCTCTTCTTCCTCTGGATACTGATTATACCAGTTCTCTAAATACTTATTTAGCTCAAGCCTAGGCTTCTCATAAGGAAAATCTGGAGGAGCTAAAGATACCTCTACCAAGATCTCTCTTCTTGGCATGAAAAAAATCCCATTTTTCAAAAGGGCTTTTATTCCATTTGAAAGAGTTGTCCAAAAGTCTGGGACTTTGCCTGTAATGCCCCTTGAAAACGTGCTTCCCCAAAGGCCTGTTGTTCTTACAAGCACAACATTTGCATCAGGACAAGCCTTAAGCACATTATGCACAAAAGAGGCGCCTCCTATCACTTCAAGGCCGCTTGTCTTTAGCCGCCCTGAAGGATAAATCAAAAAGCTTTCCCCTTTTTTTAGCTCTAGAGAAATACTCTGCAAAAGCCGATCTACTTCATGCGCTTTAAAACGATTAGCCCCTTTTTCCACATTCGGAAGAGGAAGTGCGCTTACGCACTGCATAAAAAAATGAGCATACTTTAAATAATAAAACTCTTCTGTAACAAGCGGTCTAGAATGAAATTTTTGCCAAAAAGCAAGCAAAAGCATAATCGGATCAATTTCCGCCGGGTGGTTAGGCAAAAAAAGGATCCCCCCGTTTTTAGGTAAATTCTCTTGGGACAGCTTTTCAAGCCCCTTCACTTTTACACGGTAGCGCAGGCTAAGAAACGCCCTTATACACCAAAAAAGGCAAAACAGCCCCGCATCAATCAGCTTCTGCTTCAGCATAATCCCTCAAAAACACTTAAATTTATCTCATCATATCCTAATTAGGGTAAAAAAAGAACCTATACCCAATACTTGTTCAAACATTCGGAACACACTCCGAGTAAATGGCTGTTTACTCGGAGTGTGTTCCGAGATGCTAATAAAAACCTACAAAAATTAAAGAATACCTAAACTTCCAAGATTGACAAAAGCTTCTCTTTTTAGCTAATCTTCTCTGGACAAACCAGGGAGAATTTCTTTATGTCTACAATACCATCTACCTTACCTGCCAGCACCTCTCAAAACTCTGAACCAACTCTTGTTTTTTCTCCGCGTACCTCTAACAACCTTGAAGTGTTAAAAACAGCTATCGAAAACAGTGAGTCTAATAAAGGAATTGTTCATCTCGATAATTCTTATTTTTTTACAAAAACCGAACTTTTATCTTTTTTAAGGTTATCTAATTTTGGAGGAAAAGAACATGTAAAACAGCTTAAAATAGACGGATGTCAAGAGCCATTCATCGATTTAAACGAACTAAAGGAAATCTTTCCATCCATAGAGCTTATCTCTTCCCTTAACCATAAATGCACTGTCATTGAAAAGTACGACAATGATAAAAATTACTTTAATCATTTTGGATGGATAAAAGCATAAGAACTTAATCCCTTCTTGCAATCTTAGATGCAACTTCTATATGATTCTCCCTAAAAACAAATATTGTAGGGAAAAATGGCCAAAAACTTATCATGTGGAATTGTAGGATTGCCAAATGTAGGGAAATCTACTCTTTTTAATGCTCTTACGAAAAAGGCGGCAGCCGCTGCTAACTATCCTTTTTGCACGATCGACCCGAATGTGGGGGTCGTTGAAGTATCCGATGCAAGGCTTCAAATTCTTTCTAATATCTCTCATAGCCATAAAATTATCCCAGCAACGGTCAGCTTTGTGGATATTGCAGGGCTTGTTAAAGGAGCTTCTGAAGGAGAGGGTCTTGGCAACCAGTTTTTGGCTAATATTCGTGAAACAGATGCCATTATCCATGTTGTGCGCTGCTTTGATGACGATGACATTATACACGTTGCTGGAAAAGTTGATCCGCTTGACGATATTGAAGTGATTAACCTCGAACTTATTTTAGCCGACATGCAAATGGCGGATAACATTGTTAAAAGGCTTGAAAAACAAGTTAAAGGGAAAAAAGAACTAGCAGCTGTGATTGAAGCCATGCAAAAAGGCATTGTCCACCTAAATGAAAGCAAGCCTTTAAGAACCTTAGAGCTTACAGAAGAAGAAAAAGTCCATTTAGCTCCTTACGCCTTTTTAACAGCTAAAAAAGTTGTGTATGCAACAAATGTGTCGGAAAGCTCTTTACCTTCTATGGAAAACAAGTATGTCCAAATGGTAAGAGAGTACGCAGAAAAAGAAGGAAATACCGTTGTTCCTGTATGCGCCAAACTTGAAGAAGAAATTGCGCAGCTAAGCGATGCTGAAGCTAAAGAATTTTTAAATAGCCTAGGTGTTGAAGAAACAGGGCTTAACCGTTTAATTAAAAAAGGCTTTGAAATTCTAGATCTTATTACCTACATCACAACAGGCGAGATTGAAACAAGAGCCTGGACCATTTTAAAAGGGACAAATGCACAACTCGCTGCAGGTGAGATTCACACAGACATTCAAAAAGGCTTTATTAGAGCAGAAGTTGTCAGCTTTGATGACATGGTAAAATATAATGGCAGAGTAGGAGCCAAGGAATCGGGCAAAGCGCGCTCTGAAGGAAAAGAATATACTGTAAAAGATGGCGATGTCATCCTCTTTTTCCACAATTAGGAGACATATGAAAGAAGGTAAAGAGTTATTTGTTACGTGTCCAGGAAACCTCGAAGAGCTTTTAGCAACGGAGCTAAAAGAATTTGGAATCCCCTTTATTAGAAAAGGGTTTAGAGGCGTATATGTTCCTAAAAGCATAGAAAACGTATACCTTATTAATTACTGCTCGCGCATTGCAACAAGAGTGCTTTTACCTTTAACCCAGTTCCGCTGCTCTGGAAAAGAAGATTTATACGCCGCAGCAAAAAAAATTGACTGGAGCTTATATCTAAACGTAAAAAAAACGTTTGCGATCGATTCCAATGTGTCTCATAAGGAACTGCGCAATAGCCTTTACGCCTCTTTGGTTGTAAAAGATGCCATCTGCGATTTTTTTAGAGACCAGTGCGGTGAGCGCCCCTCTATTGATACACAAAACCCCGATGTGCAGCTCAATCTATTTATCCATCAAAATCACGCCTCTTTAAGTCTAGACACATCAGGCGCTCCGCTTTATAAGCGTGGATATAGAGCGCACTCTGTAGACGCCCCATTGCAAGAAAATATAGCCGCTGCCATTTTGCGCTACGCCGGTTACAATAAAGACGAAGTGCTTTGCGACCCGTTTTGCGGCTCTGGCACCTTTCTAATAGAAGCTGCTATGAGCGCCACTTTTACCCCAAGTGGTTTTTACCGCAAATCCTTTGGATTTTTTAATCTTCCTGATTTTAAGGAAGAGGAGTGGCAAGCCTTTAAAGAAACGCAAAACAAAAAAATTATCCCCCTTGCAAAGGATAAAATTTTTGGATCAGATAGTGACCCCGTTGTGATTGGCCACTGCAAAAAAAACATTGAAATTGCAGGCTTTAAAGAGGCTATTACCCCCATTCAAAAGGATGTGCGCAATTTAAGCTGCCAAGCTACCCTTGTCGTCTCTAACCCTCCTTATGGAAAGCGCGTAAGCCTTCTTGCCTATACCTATAAAGACTTTGGCTCCTTTATCGAAAAAACAGGAGCTAAAGCCCATATCCTCTGCCCAGAGAGCTTCCTTATCAAAGAAACAGGCCTGCGCATCAAGGGCAAACTCGACCTCATGAACGGCGGCCTCGATGTCACCCTCTTCTCCCTCACAAGATAACGA
>JABDCQ010000063.1 GCA_013288075.1 Chlamydiota bacterium
AAAAAAGGATTTAGGATTTGTCATGAAAGCTGCTATGAAACTCAATAATACAATTGATGGGAAATTAGCTAAAGACTTGGCAAGTGAATTGCTTCCTGATTAAGAAAAAAGCGCAAAAATAATGAAAAAAAGTATTGATAACCAAATTGCTAGATTGCTCTCTAGTGATACGGCTAAGGCAGTAGATTGTTTAGGCGAAGGGGAGGTTAGCTTTAGCTGGCCTTCTTTGCTCGAATATCTTGGAATGGGGCAGCTATTATCTAGCCTGCCTTCTTTCGATAAGGAGTCAAATCTTTTCATCGCCTCTATTTCAGCTCTTTCTGAAGTAGAGAATACAGAAGATGTTTTCTATATTTATGACAGCTTATTCACTGTAGTGCTTAAAGCTCTGAAAGCTCTTGCCGAGATCTCTCCAGCTTTTCTTTTAGAAAAAATCGAAGAGAAAAAAGGCAAAGGGGCCCTTTTGGATGCATTCCTACTTTCAAACGAGAAAAGACTTAAAGAAAACCCTACCGAAGCTATTCATAATCTTGTCCTTTATCTAGCATGGGATAGGATGTGTATTTACATCGCGCGCCTCTTTGATTGCCAGTGCCAAGAGCCTAGATTCATAGAGAATTTGAAAAAGCTTAAAGACTGCCTCATTGAATCTTATCAACACATTGCCCATCAGGGCACTACTCCTTCTTTCTATCGAATGGTTGAAGCTCTTTTTTATTATCAAATGAGAGAAGAGCAACTCGCGCTGCACAATGAAGCTGAGTGGAAGCTTTTGAACCAAAGTTTTGCTGTGTTAAAAGACTCAAATGAGCTAAGCGATGTTTTTTATATAGATAATGCTGTGATTTTGGATTCCCAGCAAGAAGAAGAGCTTTACCACGTGACTTTTGATCCTCCTGAAATTGTCCAATGTAGGCTAGCTTTAGCGCATTACATGATGGCCAAGATCCAAAAAGAAACTCCAGAATGGCACTATACGTTAACTCCTAGTAGGATCATCCACCTGTAAATAAAACAAAGAGGATTTTTTTCTTTCTCTCTTTCTTCCTCTGTGGTTTCAAGTCTTCTGTGGTTTATCTTTAGCTAACACTTAAGCACCCAAGTACTTGCATTTTTTTAACCACAGAGACAAGAAACCACAGAGGAAGAAAGAGAGAGAAAGGGGAAAAAATCCTCTTTGTTAATATGGTATCCATCTACAGATTTAAGACCAATATTGCTTATCGACAAGAACCCCTTCGCAGCTGCCATTGGCGTAATGGGAAGTGATTTGCTTAAGATTCATAGAATCCATGGTTTAGAAAGTAAGTCTGATAAATAATCGATAGTCATCGCTTGTTAGAGGATCTTTTTCTAAATCTGTTCCTTTTGGGCCTCGGTGAAAAACTTTTCGTGCATTATAGAGAAAGCCAAATTTTGCCCCTTGAGAAACTGATTCTACTTTTTCTTCTGTCTTAACATCTTTAGGGATATCGATTTGATCAAAACTGCCAAAAATCTCTAGCGCTTTTTCATGTGTGATTATGCGCGTAGTCCAATTTTTTTTACTGCTGTAACACGTAGTGATGGCATATCTAAAAGCAGGCCCATCTATATGCCAATATTCACCATGGGCATCGTGGCAGCCTTTTTCAAAGCGCAGTTCGGCATCTTTACAAGGAAAGCCTAAGGCGGAAACCCTCTTAGTTAAGTCATAGAGTAAGGATTCGACAGGGTTTTCCGGATTTAAACAATTTGTTTTATAAAATAAATTGACTGAATACTGCTCTTTCCATTCTTCCTTGCTTTTTAACAAATAAGAAGGAATGAAAAGACTCCGTGATCTCACATTACTCGAATTAGGATAGGGGTAAAGTCTTTACCGTTTGTAAGGAAATTGGAGTTTTTGTTTTTAAAGAGAGATTGGGCGGCTCGGCGTGCGCCTTCAATAAGCGCTTTTACAGCTGCATCTACTTTTTCTTGATCTACCTTCCCATCTCCAATAGTAGGATCTAAATGGCTTGCGTTATATGCTGAATAATCAATTGCTAAAGATGACATATTGGCTCTTCTTTAATGAGACCGTTCTATATTGAAATAAGTGCCGCCTTGGCCATCTTTTGTCAGAGTAACCAAAAGTTCTGCAGTTTCTTGCTGATTAAAGAAGCTCCATTTTTGAACCTTCGATTCATCAGGTAGGTTAGGGCTTGCTTGTCTTTCGATAAAAACATAAAAATCGGAGGGGTCCTTTGTCAAAAAGGTTGCTGCTAGAGGAGCAATATCAGCGAATAAAATGGGAGAGATCGGATTGTCGGTTGTTATATAACTCAAGTTGGTTGTAATTTCGCCCAAAGTCTTATTGATAGAAAATAAGGCAATGTAGGATTTATTTCCTTGTGTGATCATTCCTAGAGTGTGAGTAATATTGTCGTAGGAATCTTTTATAAAATCCAAATGAGCATAGTCGGACTCTCCTCCTTCAAGAAGGGGGGATAAAGAGTGCTGAGATAGATAAGAGACAACTTGTTTTAAAACAGCTTGTTCTTCAGAGGATAAAGAATTATTTGAAAAAGCAGGGTTTTCTGATGCTGAAATACAAATAGGGCCAAGAGAGAGGATGATAGAGAAAAATGTAAATATTCTATATCGAATTAGATTCTTAATGTCCGCCATACATTTGCCTCTGCCTTTAGTTTGCGGGATATTTTATGTTTTATGAGCCTTTCTTTGCTAGGTTTTTGTGCAGAGTAATAAGGTTAGAACTGGTTTTTTATAATTTTTTTTTGACAGCAAAAGTCTAAGATCGTTATATGTTGTGAAAAAGGGGAGAATATGACGCTAGCTCTATTTGCTTTAACTATTTGCGCTTTTGGGATTGGATTAACCGAATTTGTTGTTATTGGCATATTGCCCCTCCTTGCTCCTGACTTCAACATTTCAATTGCAACAGCTGGCAACCTTGTAACTTGGTATGCAGGCGCTGTGATTTTTGGTGCTCCTATCTTACCTGCTTTAACAGCTAGCCTTCCAAGAAAGACCTTATTGCTTTTGATCACTTTTGTATTCACAGTGGGAAATTTGCTCGCTGCTATAGCAACAAGTTATGAACATATTGTTTTAGGTCGTATTTTGACAGGCTTAGCGCATGGTACTTTTTATGCCATTGCAACGAATGTGGCGGTGCAGTTTGTATCAAGAGATAAACAGGCAACAGCGCTGGCTCTTATGTTTAGTGGGATAACGGTTGCTCTTGTAGCTGGTGTGCCTCTAGGAACATTCCTCGCTTCCATCTTTTCTTGGCGCGTCGCTTTTTATGCGACAACTTTTCTTGGCGCAGTAGGTTTTTTAGCGATCTTTTTTTTCGTGCCAGCCCAGATTCATTATGTCAGGCCTAAACATCTTTTAAAGCAGTATTCTATTCTCATTCATCCCAAAATGCTTATGGCTTATGGGATGACTGTCTTGAGTTTTGGCGGCCCTTTTTTGGCGTATACTTATATTGCAGCTATTTTACGTCAGATCACAGGTTTTGGTGAATATTGGATTGCTCCTCTGCTTGTGCTTTATGGTGTTGCTGTGGCGTTTGGAAATATCTGGGGAGGAAAACTCTCCGATTCAAAAGGAGCGCTCCATGCTTTAAAGTATTGCGTTCCCTCTATGTTTGTTGTTCTGCTCGCTTTTTATTTTGGGCAACATTCCAAAATTGCCTCAATTATTTTGCTCCTTGCTTGGGGGGCACTTAGCTTTGCGATTGTTCCTATTCTTCAGTCTTTTGTGATCACCTTAGCCAAGTACTTTCACTTTGAAGGGCTTGATGTGGCCTCTGGTCTTAACATTGCCGCTTTTAATTTAGGCATTGCTGGCGGATCTTTTTTTGGTGGTGTTGTTATTGATTATTGGGGTCTTTCCCTAACTTCGCTAGCTTCAGCTGCTATAGTTGCTCTAGCTTTTTTCTTTGTTCATTATGCTTCTTCTCATCTAAAGCACATCAAATAGCTTTCTTTTTGAATCGAGAGACGCTTAGAGCTCCTAAAAGAGCTAGAGCGCTTGAAAGATACGCTGCTACGGCGTCGCTATAAATGAGCAACACTCCCGTTAAAAGAGCAGTAAGAGTCCATGCTGCAGCGATGATGGCTCCTGTGATTCCCATTACCCATCCTTGTTTCGATCTGTCCACTAAACTGGAAAATAGGGTGATAATGAACGAAAAAGCGAGCGCAGCTCCGATCGCATTGATCAT
>JABDCQ010000064.1 GCA_013288075.1 Chlamydiota bacterium
GCTAGATCAAGATCGTTTTCGAGGTGAAACCGTATCAAAGAAAGCTCTACAGGACTTGGGCGTATGTCATCACCCTTAGGCGATGCTAGATTTTCTATCGTACTTAGCCTTGTTCTAGCGTCCTCAACCAAATCGCTTGGGCTTATTGCTATTGAAGAATGTTGAGAGCGAACATGTATTAAAGAAAGCTCTGCTATACTTGGTGGAATTTTTGGTGAGGCGTTATTGGAAAATTTTCTAGGCGATACTAGGTTTCGATTGTTTTCTATAGGAGTTAGCCTAATTCTAGCTTCCTCAACTAAAGCCCTTGGGATCATGGCTTTTAATCTGTCAGGGAGCCTATCGTAGCGTTGTAAATTTGTTGCCGAAATATTTGTTACAGATATGTCGGGCTGTAAAAAGTTCAGAAATGTCTCTACGTTCGTGTGCATTTCATTGTTTTTTCGAAGCATTTCTTTTAATTGACTAGCTTCTATTTTTTTTGTTGTAGCTTTATCTTTGATACCGTTCATTGCAAATCCCACAAGGCTTAGGGCTATCCCAAAGAAAACAACGATACCTCCTGTTGATGCTGTGGAATCATTGCTCGTTGTTTGGTTGTTAGATTGCCCTATAATAGCTGCTAGAGGTCCTAACCCTAAGCCTGCATAAGAACAATATTTAATCGTATTTCCTGTTGCGGTTTTTTGACTAATGCCGCACCAGCTTTTATGGTTTTCATATTTGTCCAATTTAGTCTTTAGGAATGAGAGATTTTCATTAATGCTTGTTAAGGCTATCTCGAACTTTTCTTTGAACATTTTCTTTGCATCATCGGATAAAGCCCCTTCCGTTTGAAATTTATTTAGAGGTCCTAAGTCGAGGTCAATATCATGCGATACCAGTTTTGTGCGTTCTTTAAGGGTTTTGCAGTGCGTGGTGTCTACTCCACATAGCCACCTTGTAAAGCAAGAAGAGGAATCATCGGTAGGAATTGGCGATATGCTCATTTGAAGTCTCCTTTGTGGATAAAAAAGACTAATGATAAGAAAGATTTTATTACGTGCAAGAAAAAATTAAAGATTTTTAAGGCGCGCAATTCTTTCTTCGAGGGGAGGGTGCGTAGCAAAAAGGGCCATGAAGCCGCCGCTTTTTTTGTGGGTAGAGATTTTCATGGCTGCGTAGGCAGGTTTTTCAGTTCTTGGATCGATATCAGCTTGCTGCGTTCTAAGGGCATTTAGTGCGGCAATCATTTTTTCTTTACCGGCTAAATGCGCTCCGCCTAAATCGGCTCTAAATTCTTTGCCTCTTGAAAACCATGCAATCACAATGGAGCCTAAAACCATAAAGACGACTTCGAACAAAATCACGAGAAGAAAGTAGCTAGCCCCTAAAGAAGAGCCTTGTCTTTGTTGCTTGTTATTTCCCGAAAGGACAAAGGCAAGCACTCTTGCAAGAAACATCACAAAGGCATTGACAATCCCTTGAATGAGGGTCATTGTCACCATGTCTCCATTCACAACGTGGGTGATTTCGTGGGCAAGAACGCCGTCTATTTCTTTTTGGTTCATTCTTCTTAAAAGGCCGCTTGATACAGCTACAAGAGAGCGTTTTTTTGTAGGTCCTGTAGCAAAAGCGTTAAGTTCGGGGGAATTATAAATGCCTACCTGAGGCATATCTCTTAAGCCCGCATCTCTTGCCAGGGTATAGACGGTTTTAAGGAGTTTTTGGGCTTCAGCATCGTTTGTATGCGGATCGATAATTTCTACTCCCATCATCCATTTTGCCATGATGCGCGAAAGAGATAAGGAAATGAGCGCGCCTCCCATGCCCCATATTAAGCAAAAGATCATGAGAGAAGGATAATCAAGTCCGTAAGAATTAAGAAAGGGACGGACGTTGAATAGGTTTAAGATTACGGAGATTGTAATTACAACTAGAAAGTTAATCGCAAGAAACAAGAAAATTCTTTTTGCAATTGCCATAACCAAACACCTTATTAAATTTATGCCTCCCATTAAAACATACTCTATCATAACATGTCAATGGAGGTGGTGATTATGGTAACAGTTGAGGAGTTAAGAAAGTGGTATGAAACGCATAGAGAGACGATTTTAGAGAATTATTTTTCGCTCCTTCGCTTTAAAAGTATAAGCGCTGATCCTGCATTTACGGACGAGATGGGGCGCTGTGCTTTATGGATTTCTGATTATTTAAAAAATTTGGGAATGGATGTGGAATTATGGGAAACGTCTGGTCATCCGGTCGTTTTTGGATCTACTTCTTACGATCCTTCAAAACCCACAGTTCTTATTTATCACCACTACGATGTACAACCTGTTGATCCTCTTGAGCTTTGGAAGAGCGATCCCTTTGATCCGGAAGTGCGAGACGGCAAGGTGTATGCTAGGGGAGCTTCTGATAATAAAGGACAGCTTGGATTTACACTCACTGCATTAAAGGCTTTTTTGGGTCTTGCTAAAGGCAAAGAGATTAACATAAAGATTTTTGTTGAAGGAGAAGAGGAGTCAGGGGGAAGCGGAACTTTTGAAATTCTAGAGAAGAAAAAAGAGGCGCTTAAAGCGGATTATCTCCTAGTTGTCGATATGGACTTGCCTGCCCAAGATGTACCGGGAATCACTTTGGGCTTACGCGGTATTTTGGCATTAGAGGTAGAGTGTAAAAATTCTCTAAGCGATCTCCACTCAGGAACACATGGGGGAATTGCTTTAAATCCTAATAGAGCTTTAGCTTCTGCTTTAGGAAAGCTTTGGGATGAAAATGGCTCAGTTGCTATTCCCCACTTCTACGATGAGGTCATGCCTTTATCTAAAGAAGAATTAAATCGTCTTGATACGAGCTTTGATAAGGGAAAATACACAAAAGAGTTTGGCGTGCAAGCTTTTAGTGGAGAGACAGGGTTTTCTTTTGTGGAGTCTAATTGGGCGCGCCCTACTTTAGAAATTAATGGAATGAGCGGCGGCTATACAGGAGCTGGCTTTAAAACGATTATTCCTTCTATTGCAAAAGCTAAAATTTCTTGCAGGCTTGTCCCTAGCCAAGATCCTCATACCATTGCCTTAAGAATTAAAGAGTTTTTAAGAAAACATATTCCGGAAGGAATCTCTTTAAAGATTGAAGAATTACATGGTGCTGCAGCTTATAGATGCCCTTTTGATTCTTCTTTAGTAATAACTGTTGCTAAAGCTTATGAAGAAGTGTTTAATAAAAAATGTAATTATATGTTATGCGGAGGGTCTGTTCCTATTGTGCCGGCTCTTGCCTCTGCAAGCGGAGCTATGACCGCTTTAATAGGCTGCGCTCTTGCAACAGATGATATCCATGCTCCTAATGAGCATTTTGGATTAGACCGTTTTGAACAAGGTTTTTTAACGATCGGAAGAATTTTAAGTCTTCTTGGAGTGAAGTGATATGATAGCCTCTTTGAAAAAGAAGCTTTTTGCATTAGAAGGATCCATTGGGAGAAAAGTTGTTATGCTTTCTCTAATTGGTCCTATGCTTTTGCTTTTTTCTTTTTCTTTGATTCTTTTAAGGCTTGATCCTGAGTGCGGCTATCTTTTAGCCTCTTCTTGGCTTGGGCTTTTTTGTACGATTAAATGGAAAATGCAAGGGGCTTTTGTTGCTCTTACTTTGCTTTTAGTGGCTTTTTGTTTAAGACTCCCTTACTTCTCTTTATGGCAGGCAGCTCTTTTTGCAGGAGTGGCTCTTAGTTTATTTGTTTCCCTTTTTTGTTTTGAAGAAGCCAAGGGGCTTTTCTTTTCTTTAGAAGAAGATGCAAAGACGCAAAAACAAAATTTAGCCCATTTAAATGCTCTTTTAAAAAGCGCTCAAGTATTTGTTTTACAAGAGAGAAAGGAATCTTCTAAAGAAATAGAGATATCAAAAAATTTGCTCCAAGAAAAAGAAGCCGAACTGACTCAGTTAAAACAAGCTTTATATGAGCAAGAAGAAGCGGCTAAGCTTTTAGAAGACCTGAATGATACTCGTGTAGATCTTTTTCAACTTTCTATTTTAAATGAAGAGTATGCAAAAAAAGAGAAAGAAAAAGAAAGTTATACCCAAGGGCTCAAGGCTGAAGTAGAAAACCTTTCTAATGCTCTAAAAGAGGCTAAAACGC
>JABDCQ010000065.1 GCA_013288075.1 Chlamydiota bacterium
TTTCTTCATCATTCATATCATTATATCATTTATTTTTCTCTTGGTTTTTCTTAAGCAAGGATTTGGTGGAGGCGGGCGAGGAAGAGGTCTTGGGTGGGTTTTTCTTCTCGGCAGATGAAGCCGAGGTATGTGGTTTCAAAGACTTGGAAGTGGGCTGTAATAAGTTTTGGAGCGCGCAAGTCTAGTTCCTCAATAAGTTCTAAAACTCGCCCTTTTAAAAGAGCTTCTTCTGTTTTTATCATAACAAAACTGCAGTCATCCTCTTGAAGACAAGCAAATCCCGATTTTTGCGGATCAATCTGTAAAAGAAGAAGAAAAAGCTTTTTTATAAGCTCAGCTTTTAATACGGTGCGCATTTCAACTGGCAAAATAGAATGGAAAAAGTTCTCCAATAAAAACTCATGCTTTCTTCCAAGCTCGCCGAGCATATTTTTAAGAGATTGAAGCATTTCAATCTGCTTAGAGATCATTCCCCCGTTATAATCTCGCACTTCCCCTACAATCTTTTGAAGCTCCATCACAACGCACTGCCTAGCTTTATAAAGGTCTACAGAATGGTCTTCTCTTAAAAAGCCACTACTAGGTAAACGCACTCTTAATACACTTGCTTCTTTAATATGTTTCTTTCGAAGGAGTCCCACTTTTTTAATCCGATCAGGCGTTACCTTTAAAAAGGTTTTTACCCTGTGGAAAAGATCAATTACGGGAAGCGTGTCTGGCAGAAGAATGCGCAGAAGAATAACTGTAAAAGAAAGCTCCATATCTGTTTGCTCATCAAAAGAAATAATCATTTGAGGCAAATCTTTTACGTATTTTAACTGATTGCTAAGAGTCACAATATGACGCATCACTTCTTCTTCATTACGCGGCATAAAAATGGGCTTTACAAGCTGCTCAATAGAGCTTTTAAGCTCGCTTCTTAACACCTTTCTTAAATGCGCCATCTCTTCTAGAGAAAACTCTTCGCCATTTTCCTTTTCAAGCTCTAGGTAAAGCATCACCACCTTATCTTCTTTGTTTTCTGAAACAAAAAAGGAATCCTCTACCATAGAGATCCCTTTCATATGGTTGCGTACAGCTTTAAGCAAATGTTTTTCTTCAAAGACTTCATTCTCTTTTAAGAAATTTACGCCCACAAAAATAGCCAAAACACTTTTTGACCCAAAAGGCAAATTCAGATTGGCTTTACTAAGTTTTAAGCTTAAATGGCGCGTATAAGGAAAAAGCTCTATTTGTTTTTGCAAAGCCTTTTGAAAAAGGTAGAGAACATAAATAATGCGTGTTAAATGCTCATAATCCCGTATTTCTTTAAATTCCTCTTTGGATCTCACTAAGAAGTGTTGCATAAATCCAAAAATATCATAATTAAAATCATCTCTGCGTCTATTGACAAGGGACGAGATTCTCTCTTGAATAAGCGATCTTTTTTGATCAATTGAAAGCCCTTTTATCTCTAAAATACGGCTTGCTTGAAAAGCTGAGTAAACACCCAGGCGGATCTCATTTTCAATGATCTCTAAATTATTTCTAATCAGGTCCATGTCTTGATCTTCATCAAAGCTTAGAACGATCTTTGATAAAGAGTATAAGGTATCATCTAAATCCGGCAGCTTAAAATTGGCTGAGAAAAAAAGAGAAATATTTAAGGGTTTTCCAGGGAGCAGCCATCTACTTATCATATCATAAAAAAACTTACTGACCTCAGGTCTTTCCAAGCAAAGAAGAAAAACAGAAATTGTTTTGGTAGAAGAGCCTATCCCCTCCTCCCAAGCAATCCACTTAACAAGAGGAAGCTCGGCGTGCAAAGATTGCAAACACTTCAGCAACTCTTCATCGCTTCCTAACTCCTGAAAGAAAAAATTTCTCGGCAAAATCCTGCGTAAAATATTTTGAATGGGCTGGGTAAAAATAAAGCCATTCACTTTCCCAAGCTTTTCATCAAATAGTGTTTCTATACGAAGGGCTCTTGTCGCTAAATGCATAGGGCGCCCTCCTCGTAAAGAGGCGCCTTTAGATAAGAGACTTCCCCTATTAAAGTTCCTTGAAATTGCTTGCCTTCCGGATCATTAAAAGAAAGAACATGCAAAGGTAGTCCATTTTTAGAAGCTAGATGAATGCATCTTTTATGAAGCACCTTCGCCCCTTTTTCCATAAGAGCATAGGCATCTGAATAAGAAAGCGTGGTATATAAATTGGCTAGAGGATTTTTCTTAGGATCTTCTCTATACACCCCTGCTACATCCTTATAAAATTCCACTTTTTGAGCTCCAAGAGCAATCCCCATCGCAACAGCTGTGGTATCAGAACCCCCTCTTCCAAGGGTTGTAATCTCCCCTTTAGCGCTCACTCCCTGAAAGCCTGCTACAATGACAACTTTACCCTCATCAAGCTCTTTAATAAGCCTATAGGGCCGCACATCCATGATTTTAGCCTCAGAATGATCAGAGGACGTAATAATTCCCGATTGACTTCCCGTAAAACTGATAGCGTCCTTCCCCTTTAAAATGAGTGCCATGGCAAGAAGAGCCATACTAATGCGCTCGCCGCAAGAAACTAGCATATCCTGCTCCCTCGTAGGAGGACTCGGGTGAACTTCTTTTGCGAGCTCTAAAAATTTATCCGTCGTATTTCCCATGGCGCTCACCACAACAACAATCCGAGAAAACTCCTTAGACCGAGAAAGAATAATATCGGCAACCCTTCCAAAATGCTCAGGCTCAGCAAGAGAGGCTCCACCAAATTTCATTACAAGTGTATTTGTCATAGCCTCGAACATAAGAAATAGCGAATAAAAAGAAAAGAAAAACACTAAAAGCGAAAGGCAACTTCATACACACTCAAGCTAAGACTCTTTCTTTGTCCCGCTAGGGACTATGGAACATAGCCAGGGCGTGACGAAGGAACCCCTGGAAATCATGAATCTCAAAAAATTGCGCTCCATAGGCGCGCAGGATAGCAAGGAGTTAGCGTAAAAGTATGAATTCTAATTCCAACATTCCTGCGCTCCTATGGAGCGCAATTTTTGTATCTGTATTGTCCAGGGGTTCCTTCGTCACACCCTGGCTACGTTCCATAGTCCCTAGCGGGACAAAGAAAAAGTCATCCCTAAGCAAAAGCTTGGCTTGAGTGTGTATGAAAAAGACTTTCGCCTTTAGTATTTTTCTTTTTAGGTTTATGCGTATGCCCTTGCAGGGCTCAAATTTAATTTTTACGCCTACCCAGGCCTCTCGCTAGCGCTTCGACCTGGGCTATAATATAACGGGCCTTTGGCCCTAAGAAAAATTGCCACTCTTATCTTTCTTCATGCTGTATCCGCCGCGTTAGCAATCTTGGGTTACCTG
>JABDCQ010000066.1 GCA_013288075.1 Chlamydiota bacterium
TACTTTTTTTTAAAGCGATCAGTGTCTTACAATGTAATATCTTTTTATTTCGATGACATTGGGCTTGAACTCATAGATTTTAAGCCGGCTTGAACAGAGGATTCTAAGTTAGCAGAAATAGTTAATGCTTCTTCTACCTGGTACGTATAATCGGAAAGGATTTTCTTATAAGCTAAATACCCTTCATTACTTGTAATAGAAGATAAAGAAAACTCAGGATTTGCTTTAGCTAGGAAAAGAAGATCTTCAATGACCAGTTTATCTTCTTTAGGAAGGTCTCCAGCTGTTTCATAAATGCTAAAATCTTTAACAACTTTTGAAGGGTTATTTAACGCGATTAGCCCTGAATTTAAAATTCTTAAACGTTTACTTACAAGAACGCTGCTTTCTTTCCATTCTTTGGTTAGCTGATCAACCACTTCTTTCGTAACAGGAGGAAGCGTTTTTGGAGATACATCCTCTGCAGCTATAGCAAAAACACTGCAGCCTAAAATAAATAGTATACCTTTAATTGTCTTCTTAAGCATAAATCCCTCCTTTTAAAGAAGGTAATTATAAACTAAAATCAAGTTTCTTTTCAGCTAAAATAATCGAGGGGTTTTTCTCTGTAGGCTGTAGCGTAAATCCAAGATTCTTAGCAATATGCAGCATCCCCGTATTATCTTTTAAAATATGGGCGTAAATTTTTTCTATATGTTCTTGCCGAGCAATCTCTAAAAGGGTTAAAAACATTTGTTTTCCAAGCCCCTTTTTTTGAAAGGAATCTATAATAGTCATTTTAAACTCGGCATCTGAGGTTCCATAAATTTTGCTAAGCCTTGCAACGCTAACAATTTTGTTCTCAATTTCTCCTACAAGAGCAATATCCCTTTCGTAATCACAATTACAAATCCGCGAGAGTCTCTCATGGGCAATTCTTTCTTCTAAGCTTAAAAACTCAAAATATCTACTTCTAATACTTTCCTGAGAAAGGGCCTGATGGAACTCAATAAAATGGGGTTCATCCTCAGGTCTTATAGGGCGAAGCGTCACCTTTTTGCCGCTTTTAAGCGTTACATGAGAAACGTATTGGATAGGATAAGGCCGAATGGCTGGTTTCGGAAGTGTTTCAGATGGATCATGTAGCACAATCCGCGCATCTAGGGCAATAATGCCTTCAGGAGAAGCAATAAGAGGGTTAATATCAAACTCTTTAATTTGAGGGAGCTCTACAATAAGTCTTGAGAAGCGCACAAGAATCTCTTCGAGCTTTTTAAGATCTACTGCCTTTTTTCCGCGAATACCTTGAAGGGCTTCATAAATTTTGGTACTTGCCATAAGGCGTCTTGCCAAGGTTTCTGTAAAAGGAGGCATTCCAAGCGCTCTATCTTTTAGTACTTCCACAAGCACGCCGCCTGAACCAAAAAGAACAATAGGCCCAAATTGAGGATCGACAATGCTTCCAATAATGAGTTCATAGCCCGAAAGCTTGATCATTTTTTGAACAGTCACTCCCTCAAAGTCTTGGCTAGAAACACTCTTTTTAATTTCTTGGTAGCTTGTTAAAACTCCCTCTTTATTCCGGATATTTAACTTCACTCCGCCTACATCTGATTTGTGCGTGATTGTTTTAGAGTGGAGCTTAAGAACAATGGGATATCCCACTTTTTCTGCTAAAGAAACAGCTTCTTCTTCACTTGTTGCAATAAAGGTTTCTACAACAGGAATTCCATATAAAGACAGAAGATGTTTTGATTCTTCCTCTGTTAAAAGGGTTCTTTTCTCTTGCCCTAACTTAGCAAACAAGGCCTTGATCTCTTTTTTTTCTTTCCCGTCTTCCGGCTTTTCTAAAAGAGAGGGTGTTTCATAAAGAAGTCTTACATAGTCACTTTGTTTCCACATTTGGGCAAAAGTCGCAGCGGCATTATCAGGATAGGAAAAAGTAGGAATTCCCAAATCGTTTAAAATTTTCACGCCCTCTTCTACAAATCCTGCCCCCATCCAGCTGGCTAAAAGAGGTTTATCTATAGATTTAGAATATTTACCTAGGGCTTTAGCTGTAGCTGTTGGATCTGTCATATCTTGAGGCGTAAGAATCACAAGAAGCCCATCAACGGCAGGATCCTTAGCTACAACTTCAATGGTTTTTGCATACCGCTCACTGCCCGCATCTCCTAAAATATCTACAGGGTTGTTATGGCTCCAAGCTTTAGGCAAGAAGGTATTTAATGCCTCTATTGTCTCCTTTCCAAGCTCGCTAAGTTTCGCTCCGTTTAATATGGTAGCATCTGTAGCAAGTACTGCGGGGCCCCCTGCATTTGTCACAATAGCAAGGTGAGGACCCTTAGGATGAGGCTGCTTAGCTAGCACATCTGCCATATTAAAGAGCTCTTGAATGTCGCCCACTCTTAAAATACCTGCTCGAGCAATAGCTGCATCAAACACATCATCTGCCCCGGCAAGCGATCCTGTATGGGAAGCTGCAGCTTTTGCCGCTTCTAAGGTACGGCCAGGTTTTATGACGATGATCGGCTTATTAAAAGAGACTTCTCTTGCAGCGGAGATGAATTTCCTCGCATCTCCAATAGTTTCCATATAGATAAGAATGGAGCTTGTATCAGGGTCACTTCCAAAATAATCAATTAAATCTCCAAAATCTACATCTGCCATAGAACCTACAGACACAAACCCGCTAAATCCTATTTTTTCGCGCAAACTCCAATCAAGAACAGCTGTACAAAGAGCGCCTGATTGACTAATAAAAGCAAGGTGTCCCGGTTTTGCTATATTTGCGGCAAAAGTCGCATTAAGGCCTACATGAGGGTTCATTAACCCTAAACAATTGGGCCCGATGATTTTAATTTTTCCTTTTGCAGCTTTTGCTAATACCTCTTTTTCTAAAAGCTCTCCAGCTTCCCCTGTTTCTTTAAAGCCAGCCGATATAATGACAACGCTCTTAACGCCTGCTAGAACGCAATCATCGATAAGAGAAGGGATAAGATGGGCAGGAGTGACAATCACCGCCAAGTCAATCCCCTTAGGGGCATCTTGAATTTTAGGGTAAGCTCTAAGGCCTAGAACTTCTGGGTATTTAGGATTAATCGGATAAATGGCTCCCTTAAAATGCGACATCATATTGACAAGAAGCGTTCTACCAACCGACCCCATCTCTTCTTTGGCACCAATAATCGCTACAGATTGAGGATGAAAAAAAGGATCTAGAGGATGAGGGGGCCTCTCTAAATAGTTTTGCGAAGGATCCCCTTGAGTATCGAGCATAACATTCCTCTTTT
>JABDCQ010000067.1 GCA_013288075.1 Chlamydiota bacterium
TTGCGATAATTGTTAGTTTTTCAGAGGCGTGTATAAGCGTTGATGCTATGTTAATTTCAGAAGAGATCTTTAAGTATTTTCCTGATGCAAAGAGGGTGTCTAAGTTGTCCGGAGGGTTTATGAATTCCTGCTACAAAGTAGAGACACTGCAAGGGGATTTTGCTTTGCGTATATTTTCCTTTATTCAAGCCCAAATGGAAAAATTAAAAAGCTTGGATTTTTTGCCGGAAGAATGGGAAAAAACTATTAAAAAATTAGAATTTTTTTGAGTTCATCTTCAGGTCGATCGAAAAGATTCGTAGCGTGACAGAATCCACTATTGAACAGACTAATTGAAACAGCGACTATCGAAACCAGCCGAGAGCTAAGGCCAGTACGAAAAAAGCGAGAGCACATGCTTGCCATCTTTTTTTCTTCTCCTTTGATTGCCAGGCCTTTTCAAAGGCTTCTAGCATGCGAACTATTAGATATCCCATGATTGGTGTAAGCACTAGAAGAACGGCTAACCTAATGAAAAACCAGCTCCAATTTAGTGATAAAACCCAGTCCATAGAGTACCTCTTTTATAAACTATTTAGCGATAGTAGATGAATAAAATCTTTTTAGCCAAGACAAATTTCGCCTATGGTGCAATGGGGGTGCACCGGCCCACTTAATTTGCAAAGTTCAGGCAGTCTCTATTATGGGTCTTTTGAGAGGAGCTATTTTGCGAGATTTTTCAATTCAATTTGCAAGTTCGAGTTAGAAGCACCGTAGCCCCGAACGGTCATCATGGCGCAGTTTTTTATTTGGTTAGCAATATTGTATTCATCGGAAAAGGGAACAGAATCATCCTTTAAGTAGGCGTAAGAGGCTCTCATAGGCCCACCGTGAGTGATTGCATATATTTCATGTTCAGGAAATTGCTTAATTGCGTCTACTATTGCGTCATGAGTGCGTTTAGCAACGGTTAAGTAATTCTCCCCAAAAAGAGGATCCATTGCAGTTTTAAATTGTTCTTCGGGATTTAGCTTTTTGTAGTTTTGGAAATAATCAAGAGCCCTATACTCACGCTCATACATTCCGCTTAGTCTACCATGATTTGCTTCTCTTAAGCGGGGATCATATTGCACAGTAACATTGAAGCCGGCAGATTTAAGCGTCTTTTCCACGACTTCTGCGGTTTGCTTGCAACGGAGCAAATCAGAAGAAAGAAGAAGCACGTTCCGTTTGTCCGCAAGAGAGGCTTTTATCACTTCTGCTAATTCCTTTGCCTGCTCCTTTCCTTTTTCTGTAAGGACGGCGGAATCTATGAACTTTTCCCCTTTTGCACCCGTGATAATCTGATATTTTCCTTCCGGCTTTTCATCGCTGGTAGACAAAATACCCTGCCCTTGCATTCTCCCTTCAACATTCCAAGTGGATTCTCCATGCCGAACAAAATTAACTTCGTACGCATTGGCAATAGAACTACTCATACAAATCGTCATTAGAAGTAACGTCGCCAAAATTCCTGATGGGGCCTGTAGACTCTTGTGTCTTTTGTTCATAATTACCTCTGACTGCTGTTACGGTTATTGAGGACGATGAAGAATGTTCTTGTTGGTTCGAACCCGCTCCCTGAAGTTCTCGTTCAGCCATTAATAGCTTTTCAATTTCAGTTCGAGCTTTTTCGTCTAAACAAGAACTCAACATAAAATTTGTTGCATAAGTAGCTGATACTGCGCGTACGAGATTAGCCGATACTGCGCGCATGAGATCCCACGTCTCCTCTAGAGAAACTTTGTTATGTCCTGCTTGCTTTGGTGGAATTATGACACTATTCCCGTCCTTTGTAAGGCGAGTGTGTCGGGGTGTTGCTCCAGCCTTATTCCATACTGATACACTTTCGTCTTCTGACTCTTGTTTTATATAGTCTGCAAATTTTTCTGATGTAACCCAATTCTCATCATTACACTCTTTTGATGCAACATGGCAGTGAGGAGAGTCTAGGTGTCTCAGCACTAACTGGCCATCTTTTATATTTACGAGTTTCTTGGCGACCGATTGAAAATCCTTTTGAGTTTTCCTTAGGGGTATGTAACTAAAATCATAAAGGTCACTGTCAAGTCTAATAGGGAAGGTCCTGGCTACAATCTTGCCAATGTCCTCATTGGTAAGAGATCGGCCTATTCTAGAATATACTGCGCGGGTTATTAAATGATCCGGATGCCTACCTGATATAAGAAGGTCACGAGAAGGGAGCTCACGAGATAAAGCGTTGCTTAAAGTATAAGAGGATGGGGAAAAAGCCATAAAATCTCCTTTGTTTTTAGAGATTATAGCACAAGTCAGTATAAAAAACACCCAGCAATAATTAAAATGAGTTATCTTTCGACTTTATCCATTCTTAAAAAGTCTTATTAATTTCCCTATTTATATAATAAAAATAATTTAAAAAAAGACACAGATCTCATCTCTCGTATTTTCTTGTTTGGATTCATGTGCTATCATTTGATTAAAGCGTCGCTATTGGGAGGTTCAATGCTTGATACCCTTTTTTCTTCAAAATTGCCTCTCGAGGTGCTTACCAGAAGAAATTTGCTGCCGGATAAGCCAAACAAACTATGGACTTTGGGGGTTCGCTCATGCAAGTTAGTTTTTCAGAGGCGTGTATAAGCGTTGATGCTATGTTAATTTCAGAAGAGATCTTTAAGTATTTTCCTGATGCAAAGAGGGTGTCTAAGTTGTCCGGAGGGTTTATGAATTCCTGCTACAAAGTAGAGACACTGCAAGGGGATTTTGCTTTGCGTATAGGAAAGGAAGATTCTGGAAGGTATGGCTTTTCTAGGAATGAGGAGCTTAAATTTTATTTAATCGCTGAAAATTTAGGCTTAGCTCCGCATTTAAGAACGTATGACTTGCTGTCTTCCGTATTGGTGATGGATTACATTGACGGAGAGCTTGTTGATGATGTTTTAGTACGCAGTGAAAATGTATTACCAAAAATTGTAGCAGCCTTAAAGCGATTACACAGCAGAGCTCCTACAGAATACCAAGAGCCTTCTATCTTTTCCTTTATTCAAGCCCAAATGGAAAAATTAAAGAGCTTGAATTTTTT
>JABDCQ010000068.1 GCA_013288075.1 Chlamydiota bacterium
CTTCCCCATACGCAGAAAAATTACTTAAATACATAGATACTTTACGTCCTACTTTAAGCAAAAAGCTTCCGGTCGATTCCACTATTACTACACAAAGTTATTTAGATTTTAGAACGGGCACTACTGCATATGGAGATACTTACGAAGAGCTCAATGAAAAATATTTTGATGGTGAAAAAATTATGGCTAATATGAGAGCGCTTATTAAAGAAAACCCTAGAGCCGGCTATGAAGTATTACGCGCTTTTATCGAAAATCATCCTCTATCTCCTTTACATGAATTTGGTCTTACAGAAGAAGAATTAAGTCACGTTGCACCGTATCTTTTTTACGTAAATCTAAAAAATTTTGATTTTTCAGGAAAAAGTGAATTGGAAATGCATGCTTTTATTGAAAAATTTAAAAGCATGAAAAGTTTAAGAATAAATGAAAGCTCTCTTCAATCACTTCCTTTAATAGTAAGACAATTGGAATCACTCGATTGTAGCGAGTCTGGATTAACCCAACTTCCGGATGGCATGGTTTCCTTAGAATACCTTGATTGCACGAAATGTAAGAAATTAGGTGGATTGCCTCGTAATTTAAAGAGCTTAAAAGATCTTTCTTGCAGTTGGTGTAATTTTACGGAACTGCCTGAAGATTTAGATTTTTTAGAAGTTCTTAAATGTGCCTATTGCTTAAATTTGAGGCAATTACCTAGTAATTTAAAAAACTTAAGAAAGCTTTATTGTGCTTATTGTAATTTTACAGAACTTTCTGGAGATTTAGATTCCTTAGAACTTCTTAATTGTGCCGACTGCACCAGATTAAGGCAATTACCTAGCAATTTAAAAAACTTAAAAAATCTTTATTGTCAGTATTGTAATTTTAGAGAGCTACCAAGAGGGATGGTTTCACTGAAAACGGTTCACTGTTCATTTTCTTTGGTATTGTCTCAAGATTTGCCTCAAGATGTGAGAGTATATCGCCGTGATCCGCAGGTTTAGGATAGCGAAGGTTTCCCGGATGTCCCTCGCGTTAATCTTTTTCTTGCGGCCTCTCCAGGAGGATCTGCGAGTTTTCCTTTATAGAATTGCTTGGTTTATGAGATAAGCCTATGGAGAATTTTATTTACTTCATCAAAAACACCTTGTAAAATCTAAATTAGATTTAGAAAATACAAGGTGGCTTAATTGGAAAGACGTAAGTATCTAAAAATCATAGAGAAACATTTTCGTGTGCACCCTGCTTGCGCTATTTTAGGCCCTCGCCAGGTAGGAAAAACAACCTTAGCCAAAATGTTTATTGAAGAAACCAAGGGAAGCTTTCACTTTTTTGATCTTGAAAATCCTGTAGATTTAGCTAGGCTTGAAAACCCTATGATCACACTATCTAAGCTCACAAATAGTCTCATTATTATTGATGAGATTCAAAGAGCTCCCGAGCTATTTCCCGTAATTCGAGTTCTTATTGATGATAAAGAAAAAAAACAAAAATTTCTTATTTTAGGCAGTGCTTCTAGAGATCTTATTAAACAGTCTTCTGAAACATTAGCCGGAAGAATTGGTTATATGGAATTAATGCCTTTCTCTCTTGACGAAGTGGATCATGATCAAGAAGTGCTTTGGCTTCGCGGTGGCTTTCCTCTGTCTTATTTGGCAGAAAACAATGAAGACAGTTTTTTTTGGCGCCAATCTTACATTGCTACATTCTTAGAAAGGGACATTCCTAATCTAGGATTTTTAATACCTCCTCAACAAATGAGAAGATTTTGGCTTATGCTTGTGCATTACCATGGTCAAATGTTCAACGCGAGCGAGCTTGGGAAATCTCTTGGGATCTCCGATCATATGGTGCGAAAGTATCTTGATATTTTAGCTGGAACTTTCATGATTCGAGTCCTTCTTCCTTGGTATGAAAATCTAGAAAAAAGACAAATTAAGTCTCCGAAAATTTATTTTCGCGATAGCGGAATCTTACATGCTCTGATTGGAATTCAAAAACAAACAGAAATGGATATCTATCCAAAAATGGGATCTTTTTGGGAAGGCTTTGCCTTAGAAGAAGTGATTCGTCAAACAGGCGCTGCTCCAGAAGAGTGTTATTTTTGGGGAACCCAATCAAAAGCAGAGCTGGATTTATTGATTCTTCAAAATGGCAAGCGGATTGGCTACGAGTTTAAATATTCCGATGCCCCCAAAATAACACCCTCTATGAGGATTGCCTGCGAAGACCTAAAACTCGATCATCTGTATGTTATCTATCCGGGCTCCAAAGTATTTCCTCTTGCCGAAAAAATCACGGTCAGAGGACTAAAGCTCTGAAGTTGACAAGTTATTTTTTAAATTATATTCTAAAGGGAATGAACGGGGAAAGAGATGGATGTTGAGGTATGGCAGCATTTTGAGGATTTGTCGAACAAATTGTCGGAATTGAAGGAAGAGCCTGCAGGGGAGATAAGAAATGCTGAGATTTCTCAGATTGCAGAAGATGTTTGTAAGGAGATTGAGAAGAATCACAAGGCCCTTGCTCAGGATGTTTCTTGCGGGTCTAACGATGAAGCAATTGTATTGCGCATTAGAGCTCAAGTCCAAGCACTCAATCCAGCGTTAGCGGGGAGGATTGATCAGGCGGTAAAGGGGCTGCATGATGAGATAGCAACAATAGAGCAATCGGTAGAACAAGCAGTTGATAAGATTGCCTTAGAATTAGAGTCTCTTATAAAGAATCCAGCTAATGATGATGCGCACATTCAAGAAGTGGGAAGATTTTTGAACAAGAATCTGAGCTGGTTTAGAGGGCGCTCTAGTGATGGGGTGGTCTTGCATGATAGACAAATAGCAGAGCTTTTTGATGGTTTGGACAATTTACGCCTAAAAGCTGAAAAATCTTCTTCTCAATACGCAAAAAAATTACTCAAATACATAGATACTTTACGCCCCACTTTAAGCAAAAAGCTTCCGCGAGATCCCACTATTATTACACACAGTTATTTAGATTTTAGAACGGGTACTACTGCATATGGAGATACTCATGAAGAG
>JABDCQ010000069.1 GCA_013288075.1 Chlamydiota bacterium
TGTCGGCTCTTTGAGCCTTAAGAGTGGCTTAATGTTTAATGGTTTTTGTGTTAATAAATTATTTACATTTTATGTAAAATTAGATATAATTAGTGTATAAGACAATAATATTTAAATAAAAAATCATAAAAGAGGTAATAGCATGTCATCAGCACCGAATCCTGTGAATCCAGCTAACTCTACTCCCTTCTCCCCTGTAGTGGACCAACTTAGGAAGGCTACGGGAACCGAGCACAATGTAAATGGGCTCGGGGGCAATATCCCTACAGGATCTAGTCCTGTTTCTTCTGTTAGTGCAAGTATTAATGTGACTGATCCTTCAGCCAATGCTGCTGCTGTAAGTGGTGTTGCTCAGCCCGTGATTTCTAGCGTATCTGCCTCCATTAACGTAGCAGGTGCTCCGGTTTCAGCTCCTGTATCTAGTGTTTCAGCAAGTGTTCCTGTTGGTGCAGCCTCAGCTCCAGTAGCGCCTCAGGGCGTCTTAAACATCAAGCCTGTAGATGGTGCTTTAAATGTTATTCCTGTTGCAGGTGCTTACCAAGCTAAAGCTGATAGCACTCGTGTAACAAGTACGTTTTCAGCCGGCTACTCAAATGAACTTAAAGTAAAAGATCAAAGCGAAGCTGATAAAATATTTGCTTCTACAGTCAATAGCTTAAAAGCTTCCATTACCAACCCAGATATTTGGGATGCTATTAATGATCCTGCTACCTACATAAAACTAAATGCTTCCTCTGGAACTTGTTATATTAAAGTGGATGGAGCTGAATGCACTGTAGCAATTCCTAAAGCTCAGCTTAAAATCCTTAGAAAGTTTCTTGAGAAAACGCGTCCAGACATTAAAGAATGGCCAGATGTTGACCCAGATAACAAAATGGGAGACCAAAACGGACACGCTCTTTTCCAAGGAGAACAACCGCGCCGTGTTAAGTCTTTATCCGATATGAGAGATGTTCACAAGCAACTAGATGGCAAAGAACTTGTCTCAAACAAAGCAAATATCAATCGTCTTGATGCTTTAGCTAAAATTTCAGGAACAAGTAGAAAGAAGATAAAGGATCGTATTAATGCATCTAGAGTCTTAGTACAAATTAAAAAGGATGTTCTTGAGAAAAACTTAAAAGATAAAATAGAGGAGCGGGATCTTGCAAAGCAAAGTCTATCGCCAGATTTAAAAAAGCTTGAGAATGAAGTGACTAAATTGAAAAAAGAAAAGAAGGCATTTGATACTGATCTTAAAAACATTCTCGATCACGAAATATTCTTAGAATATCGCTTTGCTTTTGATTCAGGAGATTTTAAGGAAGATGCGGAAAAGGCAATTGCTGCACTAAGAATTGGGGCTAAAAACAATATGGGACTTATGAACGCCTTTAAAACGGTTAATAAGGGGGCCTTTGCTCCCGGAAGCTTAGAAGATGTATTCCCTGATGGAAATCCGACAAAAGAGGAAAGAGATTATATAGCTACAACGATGATTGGTCTTTACTATGAATCTAAGCCTAATGTAGAAAAACACGCTAAGTTAATGGATCATGCAAGAGAACATGGTGTGTCAGGGATTAAGGAATCAGCTATTATATCTCTTGTTGAAGCTTCAATAGCTCTAGAAGGAAAGGATCCTGAAGCTGAAGGCTTTATTAAAGCCTTCATTCCAGGAATCACAGATGTAGAAGATGTTAAGGACCAAGTTGCCCATGCTATGAAAGATCCTCAGATTTTAGGTCCTGTGGTTCCCCCTGCGAGCTAGCCTTCGGGAAAAGGGAAGAGAGAAAGAGGTCTTGGCATCACAACCCTTTCTTGGGCACGTAAAATGGCGTCTACTTGGGCACCTAAAATGGCGCCCCTCTGGTAGTTTATTGGAAGGGGAATTAAGGGGTTAGGATCAAAAAAATCTAGGGGGAAGGTATCTTCAAGTTCTATTTCTAGCTCTTCCTTAGAGAACTCCTCTACTTTAAAAAATTCACTCATCATTTGTTGGTTCAATTCGGTTGTGGATTTGGCTGTGTCGGATTGCGATTTTTGGTCCAACTTGAGTTTCAAAACATCATAGGCACTTTCAAATCTTGCGACAAGGTTCATAAACGGCCCATCTATAGTATTCTGAATTAAAGGTTTTTTATTTTGATAAGCAATTAGAAAATTTTCTGCTGATCGGATGCCCCCAGCATAGTCTTTTAAAGCATCACAACATCTTATTATGCAAAGAATAATTTTCCCCCCTTCATACATGAATTTTTGGAGGTCTTCGCACGGTATAGATTTTCTCAGATTAAAGGTTGTGGAATAATTTTTTGCCGCTTCGTGAAAGTTTTCCAGATGGAAGTAGCAATGTCCTATATCGTAATAACAAGATATTTGTTTTTGAATATCACTTACTTTATCTATAATTTGTTTATAAATAGACAGGCTTTCTGTGTATTTTTTCTCTTTATAAAGAGAATGAGCCTGATTCATTAGGATTTCATCTTCATTGCTAGGACTACTTATTGGTGTGACGGGTTTATTGCTTAACAACGCTGAGGAAGAGGAGTTATTTGCTTCTCCTTCATATAGCTTTATTTTTTTTGAAGTAGACAATGGAGAGGGATCTGTTAGAAGGTGTTTAGTTCCTGCTGTATTTGTTTCTATTTTTATAATTGGATGAGATCCGCTTATTGCTGCCATAATTCACCTCAGGTTAATAATTGACGCTTATTTTAATGCATTATTTGTAATAAGTAAACATAATGAATTATTTTATATTAAAAAAATGACTTGAATCGATGAGGTTTTAGTGCCATGTTTAACATAAGCTTACTGAAGCGAAGGGGGCTTTCGCACTCAAGCTAAGGTTTTTCTTTGGCCTGAAAGGCCTA
>JABDCQ010000070.1 GCA_013288075.1 Chlamydiota bacterium
TGGGGGTGTCCCAGAAATCGACGGGCTTTTTTTCTTGGAGCACTTCTCTTAGTCTTTTTTCTAAAGGTGTTTTAATGACGCCGAAGCCGGCTCTGCTTTCAATGCAAGATGTTTCATCGAAAATAATTACAACGTGGCCTTTCCAAACAATCAGATCTAGTGGTTTTAGAAGAGGAAGAATCTCATCTGGGGATTTATCTTCTATTTTGACTTTTAGTCCATAATTTAGAAGATCTACTGTATTTCTTGGGGTTCCTCCTTGCGTGACTTCGTAAAGAAGGCCTGAGCAATCAACTCCCTTCATTGTCCAGATAACCTCAATTTCAGGGGATAGTGCTTTTTTAGGAGGGTAATATTCGAGCATTTCAGGAACCCCTCGGCTATAATTGCCTCCCCAAACATAGGGGATTCCAAGAAGTTTTTCTAGCCTATCTAGTAGAGCTTCTATTGAAGGCATTTTAACAAGGCGCTCTTCTGTAAAGGCTCCTGCTGACTTTAAAAAACGCGCATCGACATATTGCTTGATTGCAAAATATTCTGATGACACAATGCTGTAAATCCCTTTGCTTAGACGCGCTGTTATTTTTACTCGGCTTCCTGGAAACAAAATGGTTTCTAAAGGTCTAAATAACCCTGTTTCGTCAAGAGGAAGAGAAGATCCATTATCTCCTCCAAATAAGCCTTTAAAATCTGGGGAATTTAATATGGGCGTTGCAGTAATTGTTGTGGCTATATCATTAGATTCAGTATGGTCCATAAAACCTCTTAAGGAGAAATAAAAATGATATACTCTAAGACGTTTTTTTCCTATTTTCTTCTTCCTTGTTGTTTATTCCTAAGCAGCTGTAATACCAATGCCCCTACTAAAGAATCGAATAAAGTTTTACGCATGAATTTGGGAATGGAGCCAGAGAGTCTTGATCCTAGAAAAGCAAGAGAGCTTGCCGCTCAAACACTCACGCGCATGCTTTTTGAAGGACTTGTGCGTTTAAGCAAGGATGATGTTCCTGAGCTTGCCCTTGCAAAATCTGTTGAGGTATCTCCCGATTTAAAAACCTATACGTTTCACTTGCGCCACACAGAATGGTCTAATGGCGATCCTGTAACAGCGTATGATTTTGAATATGCGTGGAAAAAAGTATTGTCACCTAATTTTGCAACAGATTTGGCGGCCCAGCTTTATGTGATTAAAAAGGGGAAAAATGCGAAACAAGGAAAATGTTCTTTAGAGGAAGTGGGTATTTTTTGTTCAGATCCGCTCACTCTTCGTATAGAGCTTGAAAATCCAACTCCCTATTTTTTAGATCTTTTGGCGCTTCCTGTATTTTTCCCTGTTAATCAAAGAGTCGATAAAGAAGATCCTTTTTGGCATACAAAGAGTGAAAGCTTTGTTTCTAATGGCCCTTTCGTATTAAAAAAATGGGAACATGAAAATTTTATAGAAGCTAAGAAAAATGGTAAATATTGGGATAAAGACGCTGTTAAATTACCTAAGATTCATTTGGTCATGGTTGCAACGGATACAGAATTTAACATGTTTGAAAAAGAGGAGCTTGATTGGGCAGGATCGCCTCTTTCTAGTCTTCCTCTTGACGCGCTTCCCCCTCTTAAAGAAAAAGGAATTTTAAAGGTAAAACCCTTCTTAAATTCTTATTTTTTAAGAGTAAATACAGAAAAGGTTCCTTTTAACTCTGAGCTTTTAAGAAAAGCTTTTGCTTTGGCAATAGATAGGCAAGCCATAGCTCTGCATATCACTTATGGAAGTAGAGTTGCCGCAACTGGGTTAGTTCCTTTATCTTTAGGTCTTCAAAAAGAGGCTTATTTTAAAGATGGAGATGTAGACGCTGCGAGAATTTTATTTGAAACTGCTTTAAAAGAACTTAATTTAGAAAAAAAAGATTTTCCTGAAGTCTCTATTCTTTATGCTACAGGAGAAAGAAACCATATCGTTACGCAAGCGATTGTGGAGCAGTGGTACAAAGCATTTGGTGTACGCATTAAATTAGAAAACCAAGAACCTAAAGTGTACTTTAGCAGCATCTCTAAGCAAAATTATGATTTAGCATCTTGTAACTGGATAGGAGACTTTAACGATCCGATTAACTTTTTGGAAGTATTTAAATATAAAAAACCGGGTTCTAATAATACAGGCTGGGAAAATCAGGAATATAAAGATCTTTTAGATGCTTCAACTCTTGCGATAGCCCCTGAAGAACGAAGTGTACTTTTGCAAAGATCTGAAAAAATTCTTTTAGAAAATATGCCGATTATTCCTCTATTTTATTCGACTATGCTATATACCAATAAAACCCGAGTAAAAGATGTTGCGATATCCTCGATGGGAAGCATCGATTTTAAATGGGCATCATTAAATGACGGAGAGGAAAAATGAAAAATTGGTTTTTAGCAGCCCTTTTATTGCCTGTATTTGCTTTTGCTGGCGTGAATTTATTAAATGATAGCGCTTATCCTCTTAGAGCTGTAATCCGTGGAAATGATGGAAGTTATTTAGGCGAAATGGTTGTACAGCCTCAGCACGTGGGCCATTGGAATACTACTTACGGAGTTTTACAACAAAGCGATTATGCAACGCTACCCTACACAGTGCTTTGGTATTGTTTAGATGGCTCTGACTACTCGATTTGGGTGGGTGTATCAACAGGCGCTACAGTGACAGCACAAGGCGGCCAAGGCACGCGCATTTGCAAACCCAGACACCCCGGTTCCCAAGGCGCACCTCTTGCCCCTCCAGGCGGCTACCTCCAG
>JABDCQ010000071.1 GCA_013288075.1 Chlamydiota bacterium
TTATCTCCCCTGCAGGCTCTTCTTTCAAATGCGACAATTTATTCGACAAATCCTCAAAATGCTGCCATGTCTCAACATCCATCTCTTTCCCCGTCCATTTTCCTAATAGTAGGATTAAAATAATAACTTGTCAAAAACATAAGACTATCGAACTGTAATTTCAGGCCAGTGGTTATGTTTAAGTATTCACCTTGTATTTTCTGAGTTCGATTTAGATTTTACAAGGGGTTTTAGGCATTTATCAGGTCTTAATATTTTTTTGATATAATTTTGGGAAATTTACTGGATTTGGTGATATGCAGGAAACATTTGATAGGCATTTAAAGGAGTGTGTGGGGATGCTTAACTCCGCCCTTGCGGGGAGAGGGTCTCCTGCGTTTTCCCTCGGGTTCACCTCAAATGGTGCGAGTAGATGGATTATTCCATTTGCCCTTAAGGACTTGGGGTATTTTCCGGAGGGTTGGACTTATGTCGGCATGGAGCATTACCCCATTCAGGAAATTCATAAGGAATTTACTATTAAGGAATTAAATCAAGATACGCTGATTTTCTTTTTTGATTCTGCTTACACAGGGACGCATGTAGTTGATATGTTATGGGATATTTCTCGCTCTCTTAAAGGATATACCAATGTATTTATTGTTATTCCCTTTGCTACAGAAAAAGCATTAAAAAACATAAGGGAGCAAAAACTACCAAGTGAAATTAAGCTAGAGCTAATTACTAGTAAAATAAGGCTTAAAACAGTGAAAGAATGCATTTCTGCAATGGACCTAATCACTCTTAGGGAATTAATTAACGTTCCCCCTAATGTCATTAAGGCTTTATCTCTTTCTTATAGCAACTGGCAATCTCATCTTACAAGCTCTCTACTTTCTGTAGATTGGAACCAAGGCATTGCTGTTTAAAAAGTTTCCTAGAAAATCGGGTGTAATGTAAATTCTTTTTGAAATGAAACCATTGGGAAATTTATGTCAGCTATACTTCCAACCTCAGCAAATACGTCGCACGCTGGTTCTTCCAAAGACAGCAAACAAGAAAGCCCTATTCACCCATTCCATAACCGTATTTTCAACGGTCCAAAATCTAAGCCCAAAATTCCTGAAGTTACGATGACAGGAGGTTTTGTAAATACGTTGCCTAAATCTACTTTTGTTGAAGTGCCAGTAACAGCCATTAGCCCTTCCCCCATATTCGAAAAAGACATGGTAGTTATCCAGAAAAACAACCCCAACTAATTTCTATCGCGGTAGTGCTTAGAAGAAACAACTATTACAACTTCTTAAGGCTCAAAGAGCCGGCTTAGTAATAGCCCAGTGCCGTAAGGCCTAGGTAAATAGACGATTCAAAATGGAGCCACAACGTGGCGACATTAATCTTAATTCTAAGCCGCCACGTTGTGGCGTCTATTTACCTAGGCCTTACGGCACTGGGCTATTACTAAGCCGGCTCTTTGAGCCTTAAGAAAATCGTGGATCCAATTGACGAGGCGCCCTAGTAAGACTGAAATTCTCTAAGGTTTTGCCTTTTCTGACAAACTCAATCGTCCATGCCAAGGCTGCGTATAGGAAACGCAGCACTCCAGGGAGCTGCGCTCAAAGAAAAAAATGCTACAGCAACAATAGGCTGGGGTTTTCGAGGAGTTTTTGCAATGTTTTGAGGAATTTGGCTGCGTGGGAGCCGTCTACTACGCGGTGGTCGGCAGAGAGGGTGAGGCGGAGCGTTTTTCCAGGAACGACGGCTCCATTTTTTTACGACGGGTCGCTCTTCAATGCCGCCAACTGCAAGCAAGGCTGCTTGAGGAGGGTTGATCACGCCTACAAATTCGGTAATGCCATACATTCCTAAATTCGAAATGGTAAAGGAGCCGCCCATATACTCTTCTTTGGCAAGCTTTCCTTTTTTAGCTTTATCGGCAAGCTGCTTCACTTCTACAGAAATCTCGCCCAAATTTTTAAAATCTGCAAGGCGCACAATAGGAGTAATAAGCCCGGCTTCAATGCTTACAGCAATAGAAATATCAATTGTTTTAAAGCGGATGATTGTATTATTAACTGTGTTAAAGCCGCTATTGACATCGGGGTGCTGACGAAGCGCTAAAGCAGTTGCGCGCACAACCATGTCGTTAAAAGAGACTTTAATTCCGCCTTGTTTCAAATGCTCACGCATAGCAATGAGGGCATCGGCATGGATCTCTTGGGTGACATAAAAATGAGGGATAAAGGTTTTAGATTCTTGGAGTCTTTGTCCAATGACTTTTCTCATGGGAGACAAAGCTTCTTCTTCGTAAGTCCCAGGTGCATACTCAGGCTCTTCATTTCTACCAAAAGCCACAAGCGCATCGGGCTGACCTAAATCGATATCTTTTGCAACAACGCGCCCGTTAGGACCCGTTCCCTTAACGGTTGTTAAATCAATCCCTTTTTCTTCAGCAAGTTTTCTTGCAAGAGGAGAGGCCAAAATGCGCCCCTGCACTCTAACACCTGCTTTTGCCATCTCAAAATCCTCAAGAGGAGGCTCTGGAACAAAAGCGGGCATTTGAAGACCGCCTGTAGCGGCCTTGGGAGCTGAAGCTGCAGCTTCTTCTTTTTTTTCTGTAGGAGTAGGCGCTGCCTCTTCTTTAGCTTTAGGCTTGTCGCCTGTAGGCTCGTATCCTTCAATGCTTTCGTCTTGTGTTTCTGTAAAAATAGCAACAGCTTGGTTAACAATTGCCTCTCCCCCTTCAGGGATAATGATTTTGCGCAAGTAACCA